>NYXZ01000084.1 GCA_002686595.1 Planctomycetota bacterium
GCCTGTATATCTTGCCATGTTCTGTTCCTGAGCTGGTCCTAGACGCGGCGCCGCTTGCGGGCGCGGCAGCCGTTATGGGGAAGGGGTGTGACATCCTCGATCAGGGAAATCCGTAGGCCGGCGTTGGCCAGGGCGCGGATTGCGGACTCGCGTCCGGAACCAGCCCCCTTGACACGTACCGTGACCTCCTTCATGCCATTGCGCGTGGCCACGGCTGCGGCCCGCTCGGCCGCCCGCTGGGCCGCGAAGGGCGTGCTCTTACGCGTGCCCTTGAAGCCGACGGCGCCAGAGGTACCCCAGGAGATGGTGTTGCCCTGAACATCGGTGATCGTGATGTGCGTGTTATTGAACGACGCCTTCACGTGGACGATGCCCTTGGCGACATTCTTGCGTTGCTTGCGTTTGGTGGTCTTGGCCATGGCTCTACTTCATACCCTTCACTGATTTCTTGCCGGCGACGGTCTTCTTGGCGCCCTTGCGCCCCCGGGCATTGGTGCGTGTTCGTTGACCGCGTACGGGCAGTCCGCGCCGGTGGCGCATCCCGCGGTAGCAGCCGATGTCTCGCAGGCGGTTCACATTCGAGGCCAACTCCCGGCGCAGGTTACCCTCGACGGTGTATTCCTTTTGAATGTAGCCGGCCAGCGTTGTGAGCTGCTCTTCGCTCAGATCACGCGCCTTGAGGCCCGGATCGAGCGTAAGGTCGGCACAAATCTTCAAGGCTGTGGTGCGGCCGACACCAAAGAGGTAAGTCAGCGCGATCTCGAGGCGCTTGTCGTTGGGGATGTCTACACCGATCAGACGCGGCATGCTATTGACTCCATATGAGGCTGGGGGTTCTGGGAGGCGTTCATCATCTAACGGCCCTGCCGTTGCTTATGCCTCGGGTCACTCTTGCAGATCACGCGCACCACTCCACGGCGGCGAACGATCTTGCAGTTCATACACATTCTTCTAACACTGCTGCGCACTTTCATGATTAACGGCGCCTCCTTCTGGGTCGGCGGTCTCCACGGCAGACGATGCGCCCCTTGGTAAGGTCGTAGGGCGACATCTCTACTGTGATTTTGTCTCCGGGCAGGATGCGGATGTAGTGCATGCGCATCTTCCCACTGACATGGGCCAGGATCTCGTGTCCCGAATCCAACTTGGCCCGAAAACGGGCGTTGGGCAGGGCCTCCGAGACGATTGCTTCCACGGTGATCGGTTCTTCCTTGGCCATTACGCCGCCCCCTCCAGGCAAGCGGTGAGCCGCTGATAAACTTCATCCGGGGCACCGTCACCACTGATTTGGGTGAGCTTGCCCTGGGTCTTGTAATAGGCCAAGAGGGGCTTAGTCTGCTGCTCGTAGACGGTCAGACGCTCGCGCACCACCGCTTCCGCATCATCGGCGCGCTGGTAGAGTTCGCCAGCGCACTTTGTGCATTCGCCAGCTGTGGCGGGGGGCGCATAGGATTTGTGGTAGATGGCCTCGCAGCCACGGCACAGCAAGCGTCCGGTGGCGCGCTCGACCAGGGATTCGGTGGGTACATCGAGGTTGATCGCGCGCACATGCGTGCTGCTGGAGAGGCGGGTATCCAAGGCCTCGGCCTGTTCCAGGGTGCGCGGAAAGCCATCCAACAGGTATCCCGTAGCGCAGTCCGCCTGGGAGACACGGTCGAAAAGCATGTCAATCACAAGCGCATCGGGAACCAGTTGGCCGGACTCCATGTACTCCTTGGCCTGGGCCCCCAGGGGCGTGCCCTGGGAGAGATTCGCCCGGAAGAGATCCCCCGTGGCGACATGGGGTGTACCGAGGGACCCCGCCAGGCGCGAGGACTGTGTGCCTTTGCCGGCACCGGGGGCGCCGAGGAGGATGAGCACGGAAGCCATGACTACTTCTTTTCCCCCGTACGGGTCCAGCCGGGACCACCGGCCTTCATGAAACCCTCGTAGTTGCGCATGACCAGCTGCGAGTTGAGCTTGTCCACCAGTTCCAAGGCCACGCCCACAACAATCAACACCGAAGTCCCCCCAAGGAAATACCGCATGTCGTTGGTCATGCCAGTTCCCTCGGTGACGAAGGCCGGCAGCACGGCGATGACGGCCAAGAAAGCGGCGCCGGCCAGGGTGATTCTGGTCAGGGTGTTGCCCAGGTATTCAGCAGTGCTGGCACCGGGACGGATGCCTGGGATGAAGGAGCCGTGCTCCCGCAGGTTCTTGGCGATCTCCTCCGGCTGAAACATCAAGCGGTTCCAGAAGAAGCAGAAGAAGAAAACCAGGGCCAGGTAAATGGTCACATAGGCGAACCCGGTCTGGTCGTTGAAGACATCGCGCAGGTAGGTCCAGCCGAGCCACTGGAAGAGGACCGAGGGCACAATGAAAATTACCGAGGCGAAGATGATCGGCATCACACCGGCCATATTGACCTTGAGCGGTAGGTAATGGCGCTGGCCGCCGTAGACCCGGCGGCCACGCGTCAACCGCGCGTACTGGATCGGAATACGCCGAGCCCCCTTGTGCATGAAGACGACGACGAAGACGGTCACGGCCCAGATACCGCTCATGTAGAGCATGGTCTGCCAGAACTCCTCGGTTCCGACCAACTGGCTCATGGAAATGGGCATGCTGGCAATGATGCCCGCCATGATGATCAGCGAGGCGCCGTTCCCCACACCGTACTCAGTGATCAGTTCACCCAACCACATGACGAGCAAGGCGCCGGTAACCAGCGAGGCGATCACCAAGATGCCCAAGCTGACCGGGTTGTCGCGCATGGTGTCGGACACCATTTGCGGGTTGCGCAGGAATACGCCTGTATAAATGAAGACCGCCTGCAGGATCGCGATGGGCACGACCGCCAAGCGCGTCCACTGGTTGATCTTCTTTTGCCCCGCGGCCCCCTCCTTGGCCACGGCCTCGAGCGTGGGCGAGATCTTGGTCAACATCGAGAAGATGATGGAGGCCGAGATGAAAGGCATGATGCCCAGGGCAAAGATCGCAGTCTGTCCGATGGCGCCACCAGAGAGGGCGCTCATCAAACCAAACAGAGCATTCTCGTCTTGACGCACCAAGAACTGAGGGTCCATGCCGGGAATCGGCACTTGGAAGCCAATCCGGTAGCAAAGCAGGATGCCCAGGGTGCGCAGAATGCGCTGCCTGGTTTCCTGGATGCGGAAGAGTTGTAGGAAACCCTGGCTCACCCGTCGGACTCCTCAGAATTGGCGTCGGTAGCCTGCTCAGCCGGGGCCTGCGCGGGCTGCTCAACGGGAGCCGTGTCAGACGCCTGCCCGGAGCATTCGCGCCCCTTGCTGTCCAACTCGACGACCGTACCGCCGGCGGCGGCGATCTTCTCTTGGGCTGACTTGCTGCATTTTTGCGCGCGGATGGTCAGCTTGACCTTCAGTTCCCCGTTGCCGAGGACCTTCAGCTGGTCTGTGTTCTTGCTCACCAGTCCCTGGGCCAAGACGGCTGCCAAATCCACCGTATCCCCATCAGCGAAGACGCCCAAGGCGCCCACATTAATGATGGTGTAGTCCTTGCGGAAACGGGCGTTGGTGAAGCCCCGCTTGGGGATCCGCCGGTAGATGGGCATCTGCCCACCCTCGTAGCCCGGGCGCCGGCTGGAACCGGAGCGGGAACCGAGGCCCTTGTGGCCGCGACCGGAAGTCTTGCCGTTGCCGCTGCCGGTACCGCGACCCAGACGGTTGCGCTTTTTGTACGGCGTGCCTTTTGAGGTGATGGTCTTGAGGTCCATTGCTTTGGGTCTCGTTAGAGTTCGACTCCGCGCAGGGCGGCGACTTCTTCGGGGGAACGGAGCTGGCTCAGGGCGTGCAGGGTCGCCTTGACCAGGTTGATCGGGTTGGTGGAGCCATAGGCCTTGGACAGCAGGTTTCGGATCCCACCCATCTCAGCCACGGCCCGTACCGAAGCGCCGGCGATGATGCCGGTACCGTCGGAAGCGGGGATCAGGCGTACGATCGCACCGCAGTGCTCACCCGTCACTTCGTGGGGAATGGAGCCCCAGGGCGTGCGCGAAAACAGCTGCAGGTGCTTGCGCCCGTCCTTGGCGGCTTTTTCAACGGCCATGGGCACTTGTCGGGCCTTGCCGAAGCCGTAGCCCACTATCCCCTCGCGATTGCCGATTATGGACAGGGCCGAAAAGGAGAAACGACGACCACCCTTGACGACCGCAGCGGAACGGTTGACGGCCACCAGCAGTTCGTCCAGACCCTTGCCGTCATCAATCTCGGCCGGGTCAACGTATTGGATCTTTGCCTTCATGTGTGTTGCTTGACTGTTCCTACTAGAACTTGAGGCCGCCTTCGCGCGCGGCTTCGGCCAGGGCTCTTACCCGACCGTGGTACTTGGCGGAGCCACGGTCAAAAACGACGCGGTCCACCCCAGCTTCGATTCCCAGCCGAGCGATCTCGGCTCCCACCAGGGAGGCCTTCTCAGACTTCTTCTTGCCAGCGAGCGCATCCTTCAAGCTGCCGCCGGCAGTGCCGACATGGGCCAAGGTGCGCCCGGAGGCATCGTCGATGATCTGGGCGTAGATGTGTTGGCTGGAACGGCACACGCTGAGACGCGGGGCCTTGCTGACCTTCTTGATCCGAGCCCGCGTGGAGCGCTTGCGCCGCAGACGGCCGGTGTTCTTACGCTTGAGTGATTCCATGACTTAGATGCTTAGGCTCCGAAGGACTTGCCGGCCTTGCGACGGACATACTCGCCGGAGTAGTGAATGCCCTTGCCCTTGTAGGGCTCGGGGGGGCGGACCTTGCGAATCGTGGCGGCTACCTGGCCCAGTTCCTGCTTGTCAGGACCGGACAGAATCAGGGTAGTCGGGTTGGGGGCTTCAGCTGTGACCGAGGCCGGCAGGGGTATGTTGACCGGGTGGCAGAAGCCAATGTTCAACACAATCTGCTTACCCTGGACGGCGGCGTTCCATCCGACACCGACGATCTCAAGTTTCTTGGTGAAGGGCGTGGTTACACCCAAGACCATGTTGTTCACCAGGGCTCTCGTCATGCCATGGAAGGCCCGCCCCTCGCGGGAATCCGCGCCATCTTCGAGCACGACGCGAGCCTCCTTCTCGTCGATTTCAACACCGACTTCCGGGCGTAGGGTGAGCTCCAAATTGCCCTTGGGTCCCTTGACAGCCAGACGCCGATCTTGGCCCAAGGTCACGGTAACCCCAGAGGGGATGGTCACGGGTTGTTTGCCGATTCTAGACATGAGACCTAATAAACGCGGGCAAGGACTTCTCCGCCGGAGTTCTTGGAACGCGCTTGGCGGTCGGACAGGATGCCCAGGGGCGTGGAGAGAATGCTGATACCCAGGCCGCGTAACACCGGAGTGAGTTCGCGGGCTTTGCTGTAAACGCGGCAGCCGGGTGTACTGATACGGGAGATACTGCGGATTACCTGTTCGCCATCGGGGCCGTACTTGAGCTGCACGCGCAGCTGGCTACAGGGCTTGGCCTCCTCCACGGCGTAGGATTCGATGAAGCCCTCGTCCTTGAGAACTTCAGCAATCCCCACCTTCATGCGAGAGGCGGGCAGGCTCACGCTCTTGGCGTGAATGGCATTGGCGTTCCTGATGCGTGTCAGGAGATCGGCTACGGGGTCGGTCATCATGGCGTGTTCGTCCTTACCAAGAAGCCTTGCGCATACCCGGGATTTCACCGAGATGGGCGCGTTCGCGGAGACAGATGCGGCAAATGCCAAACTTGCGGTAAACGGCCCGAGCACGCCCGCAGAAGTTGCAGCGGGTGTAAGCACGGGACTTAAACTTAGGAGTGCGCTTGCACTTATTGATCAGAGATGTCTTGGCCATATCAGTTGGTAACAGCCTCCCGACTGCGGAAGGGCATGCCGAGTCCCTTGAGGAGCTCGTAACCCTGTTCATCGGTGGTGGCGGTGGTCACAAAGGTGATATCCATGCCCTGGGGGTACTCGACCCGGTCGAACTCGATTTCAGGGAACACGGTTTGTTCGGAGAGGCCCAGGGTGTAGTTGCCACGCCCGTCCAACTTGTCCTTGAGGCCGCGGAAGTCCCGGATTCGAGGCAGAACCACGGCGATCAGGCGATCGGCGAACTCCCACATACGTTCACGGCGCAGCGTCACGGCACAGGCGATCGGCATGCCGATGCGTAGCTTGAAGCCAGACACCGCTCGCTTGGACAGGCGGATGGTCGGCTTCTGCCCGGTGATAATCGCCAGATCCCTGGCAGCTGCTTCAACCATGGCCTTGTTCTCAACCGCGCCCTTGACGCCCATGTTGACCACAATCTTGGTCAGACCGGGAATAGCGTGTGCATTCTGGATGTCGAAGCGCTCCTTCAAGCTCCCGACAACCTCATTGGTGTACTTTTCTTTTAGACGGGGCATGCTCAGTTCTCAGTGCTGGGACGCCGGCGGATGCCCTTGCCCGTTTTGGGATCGAGGTGCTGTACATTGCTGACGTGCACGGCCACTTCTTGCTGCACGCGCTCGCCCTGGGGGCTTTGCTGCGTGGGCTTGCGATGCTTCCAGCGCATGTTCACGCCTTCCACCACCACCCGTTGTCGTGTGGGAATAGCCTCGATGATCTCTCCGGTACGACCCTTGTCGTTGCCGGAAATAACAATAACCGTGTCACCTTTGCGGACATGCATCAGACGACCTCCTGGGCCAACGAAACGATCTTCATGTACTTCTTCTGGCGCAGCTCCCGGGCAATGGCCCCGAAGATGCGCGTGCCGCGCGGGTTGCCTTCCGTATCCACAAGCACCAAGGCGTTGTGGTCAAAGCGCACATAGGAGCCGTCGACGCGACGCGTATTTTTCTTCACGCGCACAATGACGCCTCGCACCAGGGTGCCCTTCTTGACTTCCGAGCCTGGCATGGCCTTCTTGACGCTGGCCACGATCAGGTCCCCCAGGCTGGCGTAACGCCGATGCGTGCCGCCCAGGACTTTGATGCACTGCACCTGCTTGGCGCCGGTGTTGTCAGCCACATCTAGGTAGGTTTGCATCTGAATCATTGCACACCTCCAGAGGTCGTCGACTTACGCACCACCGAGAGCAGGCGCCAGCGCTTGTTCTTGCTCAAGGGCCGGCACTCACCCAGGTCCACGGTGTCACCGAGCCCGGCTTGGTTTTCCTCGTCGTGAACGAGGTACTTCTTGTGGCGCCGGATGTACTTTTTGTACTTGGGATGCTTGAAGAGGCGTTCCACGCGCACCGTGATGGTTTTGTCCATCCGGTCGCTGACCACGACTCCCTGTAGCGTCCTACGACTGTTTCTTGTTTCAGCACTCATCACTTGGGTTCCTGATCGCGAATACCTGTGGACCGTTCGTTTTGGATTGTGTTGATCCGGGCGATAGAGCGACGCAGCACCCGAATCCTCGCGGGATTCGCTGCTGAGTCAGTGGCGGCTTTGAAGCGCAGCTCGAAGAGCTCCTTCTTCAGAACCTCACTATCGAACTCAAGCTCCTGATCCGTCTTGCTTCTGATTTCTTCGACCTTCATGTCCTATGCCTCAGCTGGTGGGAACTCGGTGAACCATCTTGACCTTGATGGGCATCTTGTGCGCCACACGCTTGAAGGCCTTCTTGGCGGTATCTTCGTCCACACCTCCGAGTTCAAAAAGGATGGTGCCGGGCTTCACTTCAGCGGCCCAGAACTCAACATCCCCTTTACCCTTGCCCATGCGAACCTCGGCCGGCTTGGACGAGATCGGCTTGTGGGGAAAGATGCGAATCCAGATCTTGGCAGTGCCATCCGTGGCGCGGTTGGCGGCCACCCGTCCGGCTTCGATGTGACGTCCCGTAATCCAGGCCGGATCGAGGGCCTGCAGGCCGTACTCACCGAACTCCACGCGATTGCCGCGCGTGGCATAGCCCTTGACGCGTCCGCGGTGTGCTTTGCGGTACTTGGACCGCTTGGGCATCATGGCCATGTCTAGGCCTCCCTTCTGGCGGGGCCGCGGCCCGCGCCGCGCGGGCGCTCGGAACGGCCAAACTTGTTCTGCGACTTGCGGTAGTTGACCTTCTCGCCGCGGGTGATGTCGCCCTTGTAGATCCAGACCTTGACGCCGATGATGCCGTAGGTCGTCTTGGCGCGGGCCGTGCCATAGTCGACCTCGGCCTGCAGCGTCGAGAGGGGCACGCGCCCTTCTCGTTCCTTGGTGGTACGCGCCATGTCAGCGCCACCCAAGCGTCCAGCCACCTCGACCTTGATGCCCAGGGCACCGGCCTGCATGGTGGTTTGGATGGCTTTCTTGATGGCCCGTCGGAAGGCCATGCGCCGCACTAGAGCATCGGCAATCACTTCAGCTACGAGCCCGGCGGACAACTCGGGCCGCTTGACCTCGTGAATCGTCAAGTGCACGAGCATGCCGGTCAACTGCTGCAGCTCAGCCTTGAGCTGATCCACGCGCACGCCCTTGCGACCCACAAGCACGCCGGGGCGCGCGGTGAAAATGATCACATTGACGGCCTCGCCGGTGCGTTCAATCTCAATGCGGGGAATGCCGGCGGAAGCATAGTCCTTGCAAATGTGGTCGCGGACCAGCTTGTCTTCCAGAAGCAGACGGGCAAAGTCCCGCTTGCCGCCGTGCCAGCGCGAACGCCAGGGCTCGATACTCGAAAGTCGGTATCCGGTGGGATGTATTTTCTGACCCATAAATCAGCTGTCCTTTACCTGCTCGGACTCGGTTGCGGCACCGGCTTCGGCGACGACCACCGTGAGGTGACTGGTCTTCTTGGAGTAGGGCATGGCGCGCCCCTGCGGCCCGGCACGCCAACGCATGCGGTTATTCAGCAGCGGACCGTCATCAGCCCGGCTGTCGGCAACAAACAGAGCATTGATGTCAACGCTCTCGTCCTGACCGGCATTGGCAACCGCGGAACGCAGCACCTTGAGGAAGAAGGCCGCCCCACGCTGGGGAGCCAACTCGAGTATCTCGAGGGCCTCGTTGACGGAACGCCCGCGGATCATGTCCGCCGCCAGACGCGCCTTGCGCGCGGTTATCCGGGCGTAGCGGTGCTTAGCTGTGAATCCAGTAATAGTGACCATCTGGACCTATGACCTCTGTGCTTCCTTCTTGTTGGTGTGGCCGCGGAAAGTACGCGTGGGTGCGAACTCTCCGAGTTTGTGGCCAACCATATCCTCGGTGATGAGCACTTTGATGTGCTGCTTGCCGTTGTGAACCATGAAGGTGTGCCCGATGAAATCGGGTGGAATGGTGCAGGCACGGGCCCAGGTCTTGATCGGGCTACGACCCCCACTAACCGCCTGCCGCTCGACCTTGAGGGCCAGCTTGGCATCGATATAGGGTCCCTTTTTAACGCTTCTTCCCATGACTTAGACTCCTACTTCTTCCGGCGCCTGATGATGAACTTACTGCTGGGCTTAGACTTGCTGCGCGTCCGGCCGCCCTTGGCCAAAACGCCCGTGGGCGAGCAGGGATGCCGCCCGCCGGCCGTGCGCCCTTCGCCGCCACCCATGGGGTGATCGACCGGGTTCATGACCGTGCCACGCACATGGGGACGGCGCCCCAGATGCCGCTTGCGCCCGGCTTTGCCGAGCTTCACGTTCTGGTGGTCCGTATTGCCCAGGCGGCCGATGGTCGCCCGACACTTGATGTGAATGCGGCGCTGCTCGCCGGAAGGCATGATCACAACCGCGTAGTTGCCTTCGCGGGCGGTCAGCTGGGCGAAACCACCGGCGGTGCGACAGATTTGCCCGCCGCGGCCGACCTTCATCTCGATGTTGTGAATCTGCAGGCCCAAGGGAATGTCGGCCAGGCACAGGGCGTTCCCCGTCAGGGGCTCCGCGCCTTGACCGGACATCAAGGTCTGCCCAACTTCCAGGCCGAGGGGCGCCAGCATGTAGCGTTTCTCGCCATCCGCGTAGTGCAGTAGGGCGATCCGGCAGGAGCGGTTGGGATCGTATTCAATCGTCGCAACGCGTGCCGGAATACCGTCCTT
Source organism: Planctomycetota bacterium (assembly GCA_002686595.1). Taxonomy (GTDB): domain Bacteria; phylum Planctomycetota; class UBA1135; order UBA1135. The sequence goes on from NYXZ01000084.1 coordinate 9,954, forward strand.
GTTGCGCTTGAAGTCGATCACGCGATAGCGACGCTTGTGGCCGCCGCCCCGGTGACGGGCGGTAATACGCCCCATGTTGTTGCGTCCACCAGTCTTCTTGATGGGCCGCAGCAGCGACTTCTCGGGCGTGGTGGTCGTAATCTCGGCAAAGTCCAGCACGCTGCCGTGGCGGCGTCCCGGAGATGTCGGTTTGTATTTGCGGATACCCATGGCGCTTACAGGATGTCGATGGTGTCGCCCTCGCGGAGCGTCACACGGGCTTTTTTCCAGTCCGGACGCTTGCCGGCGCTCCAGCCCCGGCGGCGGGACTTGCCCAGCACGCGGGATGTGTTGACAGAGGAAACCTTCACTTCAAAAAGATGCTCGATCGCTTGGCGGATCTCGACCTTGTTGGCATCCACCGGGACGCGGAAGTGATAGGCATTGCGCAGCGCCGTGTCGTCCGAGGCCTTCTCGGTCACAACGGGCTTCTTGATAATCAGGCGATAACGGTCCTGGGCATTCATGCCTCACCTCCGGTTTCAGTGTCGCCCGCCGTCTCGGGGGCGCCGACGCGCTGGGCGAGAGAATCCATGGCGGCGCCTTCCGCCACCATCACAGTGCAGTAGGCCACATCCCAGGCGCAGAGCTCATCCGCCGTGCGCATGCTGAGGCCGGCAAAGTTGCGGAAGGACTTCCAGGTGTTCTCCTCGCGCTCGTTGACCACCAGCAGGGTGCGCCGGGGCGTGCCCAAATCGGCCAGTAGTTTGCGTGCGGAACGGGCCGAAGGCGCCGCGAAGGTGCCCAAGTCCGCAATCACAACTTCGTTGTCCGCCAGCTTGCCGGCGATGGCCGTACGCAGGGCCAGACGCCGCGCCTTCTTGGGCATGTGATAGGAAAAGTCTCTGGGCTTGGGCCCGAAGACGGTTCCGCCACCGCGCCAAATGGGCGACTTCACATCGCCGGCCCGGGCGCGCCCGGTGTGCTTCTGCTTATAGGGCTTCTTGTTGGTGCCCCTCACCTCCGAGCGCCCCTTGGTGGAGGCATTGCCCTGGCGCTGATTGGCCAGGTGCATGACAACGGCGTCCTTGAGCGTGCGGTAGAGAACCTTGTCCCCAAAGGGACGCGCGTCGATCTCCACGGTGCCCGTGCTGCCGGCCTTGTAGCTTTGAACCTGCATGACTTAGCCCTTTTTCACTCCGGTCTTGGCGGTCCGCACTTGAACGAGCCCATTGCGCGGTCCGGGCACAGCGCCCTTGATGTAGAGCAAGTTGCGCTCGGTATCGACCTGCAGGATGCGCAGGTTCTTGACAGTGTGGCGCGCAGCGCCGTAGTGGCCAGACATGCGCTTGCCCTTGAAAACACGGCCCGGATAGGCGGAACACCCAATCGAGCCGGGCTGGCGCACGTTGTGCGAACCGTGGGTTTCGGGGCCCCGGTGGAAACCGTGGCGCTTGATGGTGCCGGCAAAGCCGCGTCCCTTCGAGGTGCCGACGACATCCACCACGTCACCCTCCTGGAACTGCTCTACGGTGACAGTGTCACCCACGGCCAGCTGCGGCGGCGCACTCAAGCGCTCTTCCCGCAGAAAGCGCTTGGTAGCCGTTCCGGCCTTCTTGTAGTGCCCGCGCAGAGGCTTCTTGGACACCTTGTCACGGATGTCCTCAAAGCCGAGCTGTACGGCGTTATAGCCGTCTACCTCGTCGGTCTTTGTCTGGCAGACAACGCACGGACCCGCCGCCACCACGGTCACTCCTGTGACCGCGCCGTCATCGGCGAACAGCTGCGTCATTCCACGCTTCCGTCCTAGGATCAGCGTCATGATTCCTTGAACTCGGGGTTGTCACCGGTTCGACCAGCCCGCCTTCTAATGAAGACTGAACGCCTGGCCACGCGGTGGGGGTTAGTTTGAGAGGGTGGCCTTGGACAGACCGCTTCCTCCTACTGGAGGCGCAGCGCTGCGGCCAAGGCCGGAAGTTTGCTTGATTGCTCGGGGTGAGGGGAGGACGGTCGCGCCGTCACTTCCAACGCGGCTAGGCCGCGCTCAAGGGCTCAGGCCTTGATGCGGATATCCACTCCTGCGGGCATGTTGAGGCTGCTCAGAGAATCCACCGTTTGCGGGGTGGGCTCGCCGATGTAAATCAGCCGCTTGTGCGTTCGAATCTCGAACTGCTCGCGCGACTTCTTGTCGATGTGGGGTGAGCGCAACACCGTATAGCGTTCAATCCGCGTCGGCAGCGGAATCGGGCCGGCCACCAGGGCTCCCGTGCGCTTGGCCGTATCCACGATCTCGAGGCAGGACTGGTCCAAGGCCTCGTGATCATAGGCTTCCAAGCGGATCTGGATCTTTTCGCTCATAGTGTGGTGCTGTGCCGTTTTGGGGCGCCGTTCTGTGTCGGTGGCGCGGCCGTTTTTCCCTGAAAATGCCGAAGAGCGCACTTCGAAAAACCCCTCTTAGGGCTCTCCGAACCGGCTTCTCCGGCTTGAGGGCGGAACACGGTAGCAGGCGCCTTGGGGAGCGTCAACGGGTGAGCGCCAACAATGTGAAGGTGTCGTGATCCGGAACAGCGAGCCCGCTGGCTGGCCAGCTTCCCGGTCTGTGCCCTATCATTTCGAGGCCTCTCCCGACTGCCCGGCCCGGGCCTCCGCAAACTGGCGCGCAGGCCCCCTGGCAATGCTTCCTGGCCGCCTATATCCGGCCATAACCCGCGTCCCAACAGGCCATTACACATTGCAGCTACGACCAGGCCAGTCCCCGGGCGGCCAGCTCCTCCTCCGCCAGGGGGCCGTAGCCCGCGGGCTCCATGGAGAAGCCCGCGCGCCCCTGGGAGAGGGAGCGCACCACGGTGGAATAGCCGAACATCTTGGAGAGGGGCACCGTGCCGCGAGCGAAGCCCATTCCCTGCTCGCTGTGAACCTCACCCAGGGAAGCCCCGCGTGAGTTCAGATCGGCGATGATTCCGCTGATGAACTCCTCCGGAGCCTGGATCTCGAAGGACATCAGGGGCTCGAGGACGGCAATCTCCGCTTTCGCCATGGCATCTCGCAGGGCTTGGGTCGCCGCCTGGGCAAAACCCATCGGATCGTCCCGCTCTCCAGAAGCCCCGCCGGTTATGCGCACCATGCCCTGGACCAGGGGGAAGCCAAAGCGCGGCCCGCCCATGACCTCCATGGTAATGGCCTCCTCCACCGCCGGCACCATCTCCCGCGGCACGGCCTGGTCATCGTCCCAGACGATGGCCGGAGTGCCCGCCTCTCGCTCAGGCAGCAACTCCAGGGAAACGGCCCCGAAGATCTCCTTGCCCCCCAGCGTGCGATCGACCCGGGCAGATCCGCCCCCAGCCCCCACCACCGCTTCCCGATAGGAAACCCGGGGCTTGCCCAAACGAGGCTTGACGTTGAAATCGCTCATTAGGCGGTGCTGCACGACTTCCAGGTGCAACTCCCCCATGCCCTCTACGAGCCACTGCCCGGTGTCCTCGTCCTCGCGCACGCGCAGGGACGGATCCTCGTGTTCCAAGCGCTCCAGGGCCTGGCGCAGTTTGTCCCGTTCAGCAGCCGAGGCCGGCTCCACCACCATGGAGATAACCGGCTCGGGGAAGCTGAGGGACTCGAGCAACAGCGTGTCCTGGCGGTCACAAAGCGTGTCGCCGGTGCCGGTGAACTTCAGCCCCCTGATGGCCACAATGTCACCGGGACCGGCCTGCTCCAGGGACTCGCCGGAATCCGCGTGCATACGCATGATGCGCCCGATGCGCTCCTGCTTGCGCGCCCGCGTGTTGAAGACCTTGGCTCCGGCGGCCAGGGTTCCGGAGTAGATGCGAGCGAAGATCAGGTCCCCGTGGCGATCGGCCTGGATCTTGAAAGCCAGCAAGCTCAAGGGCGCCCCGGGCTCCGCCGGGCGCAGCTTTTCAGGCCCACCGGCCGGGTCGGCGCCGCTCACCGGCGGGCGGTCCGTGGGAGCCGGCAAGAGGTCCACAATGGCGTCCAGTAGGGGCTGGGTCCCCACATCATGCAGGGCCGTGCCACACAGGACCGGCACCAACTCGCCGGCCAAGGTCGCCCGGCGCAGGGCCAGGAGAGCCCTGCCGCACTCCACCGGGCGCTCCTCCAGCACGGCCCCCATAATTGTCTCGTCCCAATCGGCCAGGGTCTCCCACAGGTCGGCGCGTAGGACCCCCACCTCATCTTCCAGTTCCGCCGGGAGTTTACAGGGCTGGGGTTGGCCACTTTTGACTCCAGCCCCTGGGGCCCCATCCGCCCCGCCACCATAGGTGAAGGCCTGGCCGCTTATCAAATCCACCACTCCCGCAATACCCGGGTTGGTGAGGATCGGGTATTGGATGGCCACCGGGCGCGCCCCCAGGCGTTCGCGCAGGCTGGCCATGGCACTCAGAAAGTCGGCGCCCGGCCGGTCACACTTATTTACGAAGGCGATCCAGGGCACGGAGTGGCGCGCCATCTGACGGCAGACGGTTTCCGATTGGGCCTGGACCCCGGCCACCGCATCTATCACCAAGACGGCGCCATCGAGCACGCGCATACAGCGCTCCACTTCGACGGTAAAGTCCACGTGCCCCGGAGTGTCGATTACATTCAGGCGATGGTCGCGCCAGGAGACGCTGGTGGCGGCGGCGGTGATGGTGATGCCCCGCTCGCGCTCCTCCGCCATCCAGTCCATGACCGCCGTTCCCTCGTCCACGCGGCCCACCCGGTGCTCCCGACCGGTGTGAAAGAGGATGCGCTCTGTGACAGTGGTCTTGCCCGCATCGATGTGGGCGGCAATCCCGATGTTCCGCACGCGGCTGAGTTCCATGGCACCGACTAGGGTAACGAACCGCGGGGCCGGTGTCAGAGAGCGTTGCGGATGCCTGCGGCGCGCGGGCCCACCGGCGCCTACACTGCCCCCGATTCCCTGTCTGGCTCCCCGGCGGGTTGGGACAGGGACGGGTTCAACTCCAGGAACTCTGCTGCCCAACGGTAGCCGTCGAGGAGGTCCTGGCTGGGGCACCCGAGAATGGCCCGGGCCGCGTAGAGGGCCTCCACGGAGGCCAGGCCCAGGTCGGGATCCTGGAAGATTCGACTGCGGCGCGGATAGGCCGTGACAAGCGCTGGCAAGGAGCGGGTCAGATAGTCCCCCCGCACCGTGGCCAGTAGCTGGTCGACCCGGCGCCAGGCGCAGTCCAACAGGAGCAAGCCCCGCCCCGCCGCCGCTCCACCATCGGCAGCTGTCAGAACAGGAGCCGTGGGCTGTAGCAGGATGCGCCCGCCGGCCTCCAGGGTGTGCTCCGGGTGGTAGTCCACGAAGTCGATGCCGGGCCGGCCACGCAGGGGCGTCAGGGAGCACTTGCGCCGGGATTCCCGCGGATCGCGCAGAATCAGGATTGTCGGCTCCATGCCTGGCCGCCGCGCCTCAGTGGGCACGAAAAACGCCCCACCAGTCACAGACCAGGGGGCGTTGGTTTTGCACGCTCGCCAATACCCTAGCGGGCGTAGTGTGCGTAAGCCTTGTTGGCCTCGGCCATCTTGTGGATCTGTTCTTTCCACTGCACAGAGGTGCCCGTGCCGTTGTAGGCGTCGATCAGTTCCTCCGCCAACCGCTGGGCCATGGGCTTGCCTTTTTTCTTGCGCGAGTTGCCCACCATCCAACGGATGGCCAGGCTTTCCTGGCGCGCCCTCTTGACCTCGCGGGGCACCTGATAGTTAGCACCACCCACGCGCTTGGAGCGCACCTCAACGGTCGGGCGGATATTCTCGATGGCCTGGGTGAATATCTCGAGCTGGTCCTCCACGTCCGGGAGCTTCTGCGAGGCCAGATCGAGGGCATCGTAGAAGATCTCCTGAGCGATGCTCTTCTTGCCGTCAAGCATGACGGAGTTGATGATCTTGGATGCCAGCATGGACCCAAACTTGGGGTCGGGCTTGGTGTATTGAGCCGTTGGCTTGAAGTTGCGGGGCATTCTAACTCCTACTTCTTGGGCCGCTTGGTGCCGTACTTGGAACGGGCCTGGCCGCGATCGTCCACGCCGGAAGTGTCGAGGGTGCCGCGCAACACGTGGTAACGCACACCCGGCAGGTCGCGCACGCGCCCACCACGCACGAGCACAACGGAGTGCTCCTGCAAGTTGTGACCCTCGCCGGGGATATAGGCGGTGATCTCCTTGCCGTTTGACAGACGCACCCGAGCAACCTTACGCAGAGCGGAGTTGGGCTTCTTGGGTGTCTGGGTCTTGACCTGCAAACACACGCCCCGTTTCTGGGGGCATTTGTCCAGGACGGCGGACTTCGATCGCTTGGTGACCGGCTTGCGGCCCTTGCGAATCAGTTGGTTGATCGTCGGCATAGGTGTTGGTTGGGTCCCCGCTTTTCGAGTGGCGCATCTGAGGTCCAAATCAGATGTGCCCTCCCGTGCCTGGGGGTGGCGTACTTGGTTGACTGCCCCGGTATTGGTCCGACCGGACCCGCACTGAGGGGCGAATATTCTAGGGGGAAGCGCGCCCCGGTCAAGGGGCGGCCCGGGATGGATCCGGGCTCGCAGGCCTAGGCGTCGACTTCCTCCTCCGGCGAAGGCCCGTCGCCCCCCCCATTATCGTGGCTGGCCTCGGTTTCCGGGGCTTCGGCCACGTCGATCGCCGCCGCCGCCGCGGCCACTTCCTGGCCGCCGTTTGTCGCGGCCGTCGCCACCGGAGCGACTCCGGCAGCCGAGCCCAGGGGGCCCTCGGAACCGGTGGGCGAAAGCACCACGGTGGGCTCCTCATAGGCCGGAGCATCCGCCGCCGGGTCAATGGTCCCGGACAACAGGGCTTCCATGTCCGCATCCAGCGTCGGGGCCACGGCCCCGGTCGCTCCACCGATCTCGCCGAAGTCGATGTTCTTCTTCACGCGCGTGCGGTAGTGATCCCGGAAGCCGGTCCCCGTGGGCACCATGTGCCCCAGGATGACGTTTTCCTTGAGCCCCACCAAGAGGTCGCGCTTGCCGCCAATGGCAGCTTCCGTCAGGACCTTGGTGGTCTCCTGGAAACTGGCGGCCGAGATGAACGACTCCGATGAGAGGGAGGCCTTGGTCACACCCAGAAGCAGGGTCTGGCCCTGGGCTGGCTTGCGCCGTTCCTTGCGCAGGCGCTCGTTCTCCAGGCGGAAACGCACCTTGTCGACCACGGCCCCGGGCAGGAAGACAGAGTCTCCCGTGTCCTTGACTTCAACCTTGCGCATCATCTGCGCCAGAATGACTTCCAGGTGCTTGTCGTCGATGGTCACCGACTGAGAACGGTAGACGTTCTGGATCTCGCGCAGCAGGTAGTTCTGAACTTCCTCGTCGCCGCTGATGCGCAGGATATCGTGGGGATCGAGGGCCCCGTCAACCAGCGGCTCACCGGCGCGCACCTCGTCCCCCTTGTGGACGCGCAGGTGTTTGCCCTGGGGCACGGCGTGCTCTTTCTCAGCCAGAATTTCGCCGTCAGCCCCGGTGGCCTTGACGATAATTGTGCGCTTGCCGCGCTTCTTGTCGCCGAGTTCAACCACACCATCGATCTCGCTCATGACCGAGGGATCTTTCGGGCGGCGCGCCTCGAACAACTCTGTCACGCGCGGCAGGCCACCCGTGATGTCCTGGGTGCCAGCGGCCTCGCGCGAGGTCTTCGCCAGCAATGCACCGGCTTTGATGCTGTCACCGTCCTTGACCTCGATATAGGCCCGCTCAGGAATCGGATAGATGGCGATGGCCTCGCCGGCTTGGTTTTCCAAGACCAGCTGCGGGTGCAGGTCACCCTTATGCTCAGTCACCTGACTACGTTCGGTACCACGGCGGGCATCGCGTTCAATCTTGACCGTCTTGCCTTCAATCAGATCCTCATAGCGCACGCTACCCGAGGCCTCGGCGATGATCGGAACATGGTGCGGGTCCCAGATACAGATGCTGGCACCGGCTTCCACTTGCTGGCCGTCCTTGACACCCATGGCAGCGCCGGTGGGAATCAAGTAGCGGTCGATTTCGCGCTCCTGGTCGTCGAGCAGACAGACCTCGCCATTGCGGTTGAGCACGACATTATCGCCAGTGGCGTTCTTGACCACCTTGAGGTTGGTGAACTTGACGGTACCCGAGCGCTTGGTCTTGCTCTCCGATTCCTCGACAGACCGGCTGGCCGTACCACCGATGTGGAAGGTCCGCATGGTCAGCTGGGTGCCGGGTTCACCGATGGACTGGGCGCCGATGATTCCCACCGCCAAGCCGCGCTCAACAATGTCGCCGCGGGCCAGGTCCATGCCGTAACAACGAGCGCAAACGCCCAAGGATGCTTCGCATGTCAAAGGACTGCGGACACGGATCTTCTCGTTGCCCAGGGCCTCAATGCGTTCAGCGATATCCTCGGTGATTACTTCGCCATCGCGCACGACGATCTCGTCCAGCACGGGGTCGATAATGGTGTCGCGAGCCACTCGACCGCGGATAGCCCGGGCCAGGGTGATGGACACCTTGTCGCCTTTGTAGATCACGGCCTTTGTGACGCCAGTGGGCGACCCACAGTCCTCGATGGTGACAACAACATTCTGCGCCACATCAGTCAGCTTACGCGTCAGGTAACCGGCATCGGCGGTTTTTAGCGCCGTATCAGCCAAACCCTTGCGCGCGCCGTGGGTGGAGGAGAAATACTCCAGCACCCGCAGGCCTTCGCGGAAGTTGGCCTTGATAGGCGTTTCAATGATGCGCCCAGAGGGCTTGGCCATCAGGCCACGCATGCCGCCCAACTGCCGCACCTGGTCAATGGAACCACGGGCGCCGGAACGCACCATGCAGTGGATCGGATTGACATAGGTGTCATAGTCACCACAGTCATCATTCAGGATGCCCATCAGGGCCATACCCACTTCATCCCGAGCTTCCGTCCACAGATCAACGATCTTGAGGTAGCGCTCACCCTCGGTAATCACGCCCTTGCCAAAAGAGGCTTCGATCTTGTCGACCTGCTCCTGGGCCGCGGCCATGATCCCGACCTTCTCCTCGGGGATGCGGATGTCATCCTTGGCGAATGACAAACCGGCGCGAGTGGCGGCTTTGAAGCCGAGGTCCTTCAGGTTATCGAGCAGTTTGAGGGTTTCCGTGCGGCCCAAGAGCTGGTGGCAGTCAGAGATCAGCCCCTTGATGGCGCCTTTGGTCAGCTCATAGTTATAGAAGGGCATCTGGGCGGGCAGGATATCATTGAAGATCGCGCGCCCGATGGTGGTCACCAGCAACGCCGGCGAGCCGTCCACGGGAATGCGGCCGTTTTCATCGACCTCCACCGGACTCTGCCCGGGACCGTGCTTTACGCCGGATCCCGGCGGCAGGGCCACCTCAATCGAGCGGTGCGTTTGGGTTTCGCCGTGGCCATAGGCCAGGAAGAGCTCGCCCAGGGACGAGAAGCGGTGCCGCTTCCCCTGTTCGCGAGAGGCATCCATGGTCAGGTAGAAAAGCCCCAACACCATGTCCTGGGAGGGCGAAATAATTGGCGAACCATCGGCCGGTGAGAACACGTTGTTGCTGGCCAGCATGAGGGTCGCGGCCTCAATCTGCGCCTCGTAGGAGAGCGGCAGGTGCACGGCCATTTGGTCGCCGTCAAAGTCGGCGTTAAAGCCACCGCACACCAGGGGGTGCAGTCGGATGGCGTTGCCCTCGATCAGCACCGGCTCGAAGGCCTGGATGCCAACGCGGTGCAGGGTCGGGGCGCGGTTGAGCAGCACGGGGTGGTCGCGGATGACCTCCTCGAGGATGTCCCACACCTCCTCTTCACGGCGTTCGAGCATCTTCTTGGCGGACTTGATGGTGTCAGCCAGGGACAACTCCTTAAGGCGCCTAATGATGAACGGTTGGAAGAGCTCCAGGGCGACCTTCTTGGGCAGTCCACATTGGTGCAGACGCAGTTCGGGCCCGACGACGATCACCGAACGCGCCGAGTAGTCCACGCGCTTGCCCAACAGGTTCTCGCGGAAACGACCCTGCTTACCCTTGATCATGTCCGTCAGGGACTTGAGCGGGCGGTTGGAGGAGCCCAGCACGGGACGCCGGCAGCGCCCGTTATCGAAGAGCGCATCCACAGCCTGCTGCAACATGCGTTTCTCGTTGCGGATGATCACCTCGGGTGCGTTGAGGTCCAACAGCTTCTTCAAACGGTTGTTGCGGTTGATCAGACGCCGGTAAAGATCGTTCAGATCTGAGGTGGCGAAGTTGCCGGAGTCGAGCAGCACCAGGGGCCGCAGGTCCGGCGGGATGACCGGCACCGCATCCAGCACAATCCAATCAGGATTGTTGCTCGATTCGTGCAGCATCTCGACCGTGCGCAGGCGCTTGATGATGTCTTTTTGGCGCTGCTTGGAACGGGTCGAACCCAACTCCTCGTGCAGCTCCTCGGACTTCTGCTTGAGGTCCAGGCGGCGCAGGATTTTGCGGACGGCCTCGGCCCCCATGTCCGCCTCGAACTCTGAGCCGTACTTGGCGACTTCCTCGCGGAACTCGGCCTCGGACAGAATCTGGTACTCCTCCAGGGGCGTATCCCCGGGATCGACCACGATGTAGTCCTGGAAGTAGATCACCCGCTCCAGGCTGGAAACCTTGACGCCCAGCAGGTTGCCCAGGCGGCTCGGCATGGCCTTGAAGAACCAGATGTGAGCCACCGGCGCCGCCAAGTTGATGTGCCCCATGCGCTTACGGCGCACGCGAGAGTGGGTGATCATCACGCCACACTTGTCGCAGACAATACCCTTGTGCTTGATGCCCTTGTACTTGCCGCAGAAGCACTCCCAGTCCTTCTCAGGGCCGAAGATGCGTTCGCAAAAGAGCCCGTCGCGCTCCGGCCGATAGGTCCGGTAGTTGATGGTCTCAGGTTTCTTGACCTCGCCATAGGACCAGGACCTGATGTCCTCCGGTGACGCGAGGGCAATGGTGACGCTGCCGTAATCGTTGATCTTGCTGTAGGTGGCTTCAGACATTGTGCGCCCTTAGAGAGTGGCCTTCTTGTGGAGTTCCATATTGAGGCCGAGCCCCTTGATTTCGTTGGTCAACACCTCGAATGACACGGGTGTGCCCGGGTCCAGAATGTTCAGACCCTTGACCATCGACTCGTAAATCTTGGTACGCCCTTCGACATCGTCCGACTTGACCGTCAGGAGTTCCTGAAGGATTGCGGCGGCGCCATAGGCTTCCAGCGCCCAGACTTCCATTTCCCCGAAGCGCTGGCCACCAAAACGGGCCTTGCCTCCCAGGGGTTGCTGCGTAATCAGGCTATAGGGTCCCGTCGCCCGCGCGTGAACCTTCTCCTCCACCAGGTGGTGGAGCTTCAGCATATACATGTAGCCGACGGTCACAGTCTGCTCGAAGGCCGCGCCAGTGCGCCCGTCATACATGCGGAACTTGCCGGTCCTCGGCAGCCCCGCTTCGACGAGCAGATCAGTGATCTCATCCTCCTGAGCGCCATCGAAGGCCGGCGTGTTGCAACGAATTCCGAGCTTGGAGGCCGCTAGCCCCAAGTGTATCTCAAGAATCTGTCCCACATTCATCCGACTGGGCACACCCAGGGGATTGAGCACGATGTCAACCGGCGTCCCGTCTTCCATATAGGGCATGTCTTCCACCGGGCAGATCTTGCTGATCACACCCTTGTTGCCGTGACGCCCGGCCATCTTGTCACCCACCGAGAGGTTGCGCTTGGTGGCCACATAGACCTTGACCATTTCCAACACACCGGTGGGCAGCTCATCTCCCCGACTGAGGCGATTGACGACCTTGTTCTTCTCAGCTTCGCGCTCGTCGATCTTGCCCTGGAAGTTCTCGATGACCTCCAGCGCCTTCAGGCGCTTGGCTTTCGTCGTGCAGTTCTCGGCTGAAGCCCGGCACAGGATCTTGACGCGCCTGAGCTCGTCATAGGTCGCCATGTCATCCAGCTCGAGGGCCTTGCCCGTCAGGTCGTCGAGGATACCCTCACCCAGGGCGGCCTTGGTCTCATCGAGCATCGTCACAGTGTGTGTGCGCAGGCCTCGCAGGAAGCCCTTCTCGGCCTCGCGAATCGTGGCCAGCGCGGCACTGCGCTCGGCATCTGTCAAGTTGACGCGCCGCGAGTATTTCTGGGCATCGATGACCACGCCCTTGCTGCCCGGGGGCATGCTCAGGGAAGCGTTCTTCACATCGACTCCGGCTTTGCCGAAAATCGCGTGCAACAGCTTCTCTTCAGGTGTCAACTCACTCTTGGTCTTGGGAGCAACCTTGCCCACCAGGATGTCCCCGGCCTGGACAAAAGTGCCGACGGTGACAATGCCCGCCTCGTCCAAATCCTGCAGGGCACCTTCACCAATATTGGGGATGTCCCTGGTGAACTCCTCCTTGCCCAACTTGGTCTCGCGGATCTCGACCTCGTATTCCTCGATGTGCACCGAGGTAAAGGTGTCCTTACCCACCAACCGTTCGCTGATCAGGATGGCATCTTCGAAGTTGAAGCCATCCCATGGCATGAAGGCAACCAGCAGGTTCTTGCCCAGAGCCAGTTCACCACCCTGGGTAGAGGCACCATCAGCGATCAGTTCACCCTGCTCAACCTGTTGGCCAATCTCGACCACCGGGCGCTGGTTCTGCACCGTGCGCTCATTTAGGCCGCGCCACTTCGTCAGCTGATACTCCTCGTCATCGACGATGATCAGGTTGCTATCCACATAAGTCACCTCGCCGGCTTCCTTGGCGTAAACCAGCAAGTTGGAGTTCTGGGCCACGGCCTTCTCCATACCGGTCCCCACCAGGGGCACTTCGGCCTCCAGCAACGGCACGGCCTGGCGCTGCATGTTCGAGCCCATCAAGGCCCGGTTGGCATCATCATGCTCTAGGAAGGGAATCAGGGCAGCGGAGATACCGATAATCTGGTGCGGCGAGACATCGACATAATCGACACCACTCGGCGGCACTTCGACGTTGTCACCGTTCTTGCGCGCCAAAATACGCTCATCAGTGAGATTGCCGTTTTCGTCAATCGTCGAGCCGGCCGGTGCCAGCACCAAGTCGTACTCCTGGTCAGCGCGCAGGTAGTTGACCTCGTCCGTCAATTTGCCCTTTTTTACACGCCGGTAGGGCGCGGTCAGGAAGCCATAGTCGTCCAGTTTGGCGTAGAGCGCCAAGGAGGAAATCAGGCCGATGTTGGCCCCTTCCGGCGTCTCAATCGGGCACAACCGGCCGTAGTGGGAAAGATGCACATCGCGCACATCGAAACCGGCACGCTTACGGTTCAATCCGCCCGGGCCGAGGGCCGAGAGGCGGCGCTCGTGGGTCAACTGCGAGAGAGGGTTTGCCTGGTCGACGACCTGGCTCAGTTCCGAGCGCCCGAAGAAGTAGTCAACGGCACTGGAGAAGGTCTTGGAGTTGATCAGGGTACGCGGCGTAACCGTCTCCGAGTTCTCCAGGTTCATGCGCTCCTGGGCGGTGCGGCGCAGTTTCAGCAGGCCCTTGCGGAACTCGTCTCCCGCCAACTCGGCGATGGTGCGCACGCGACGGTTGCCCAGGTTGTCGATGTCATCGACTTCCCCAGTACCGGCCCGCAGCTCCAGCACATACTTGATTGAATTGACGATGTCAGCCGGCTGGATGACATGCACATCTTCGGGAATGTCCTGGTTGAACTTGCGATTCAGGCGAAAGCGCCCCACGCGGCCAAGGCGGTAGCGTTGCTCGTCGAAGAACTTTTCGTGGAACAGTTCGCGGGCCTTCTCCAGCTGCGGCGGGTTGCCCGGGCGCAGCCGGCTGTAGATCTTTAGCAGCGCCTCTTCGTGACTCTTGACCGCCGGATCTTCGTGCAAGGTCTTGATCAGCAGCATGTCCACCTCGGCCACATCGGCCTTGAGGACTTCCACTTCCGCGAGATCGCTGGCGGCGATTTCCTCGGCCGCTACTTCAGGGATAGCGGTACCCGAGGGCACCAACACCTCACCGGTCTTCAACACGACCACATCCCCCACCGCAATCTTGTCGGTCAGCGCCTTGGTAAAGGCATTCTGGCTGCGCGCCTTCGACTTCTTGACGACTACCGTGTCATAGAAAGTGCGCAGGATGTCTTGATCCGTGCCCAGGGATTCATCGAGGGCGCGCAGGAAGGTGACCGCCGAGAACTTGCCCGACTGGTCAATGCGCACATTGAGTAGTTCCTTCTTGGTGACATTCAGCTCAACCCAGGAACCGCGCTCGGGGATAATCCAGCAACTGTGCAGCTTGCGACTGTCGCCCGAAGCTTGATCCAGGGAGAAGTCCACGCCCGGCGAGCGGTGCAACTGGCTGACGATCACGCGTTCGGAGCCGTTGATGATGAACTCACCCCCGCCGATCATGATCGGGATTTCACCCAGATAGACCTCCTCCTCGACGAGTTCCGGCTTCACCAGGCGCAGGCGCACCTTGAACGGATAGCCGTAGCTCATGCGCAACTGCCGACATTCGTCGATGTTGTAGCGCGGCCGCCCCAACTCATAGCCGACGTACTCGAGGCACATCGTCTTGTCGTAGGAGTAGATCGGAAAGATCTCCTGGAGCAGCGCTTCCAAACCCTGGCGCACGCGCTGATCCTGGGGGACATTGGTCCCAAGAAAAGCCTCGTAGGCACGGGTCTGGATCTCCACCAGGTTGGGGAGCTCGAGGATGTGGGGATAGCGCCCGAATGTACGGACCGGAACAGTGGCGTCGATCATGGGTGGCCTCTCAGAGGCGCCGGATCACTCGGATATCGGATCCCGGCGGACTCATCTGATTTTGGGCTCAGGGGATAGGGGTGGACAGGCCTGCGCACATCTGTGGCACGCGGCACCCGCCCGGCTCCTTCCCACGGGGGAGGGAGCTAAAGGGTACGGATCGATACGGAACGCGGAGATAGACTGCTCGCACCGCAGGGCTCGTGGAGTCCTGCAGCGCTGACACTATCTCGCGTGGTGCTGGCACGGAGCAAAGGCTACCTAGGCGATCTTGACGGTGCCGCCGGCACCCTCAAGCTTCTCCTTGATTTCCTCGGCCTCTTCCTTGCTGCAGCCTTCTTTGACGGCCTTGGGCGCATCATCAACCAAGCCCTTGGCCTCTTTCAGGCCCAGACCGGTGATGGCGCGCACTTCCTTGATGACCTGGATCTTCTTGTCGCCGGGCGACTCGAGGATGACATCGAAGGAGGTCTGCTCCTCTTCGGCATCGCCACCACCGCCACCGGGGGCTGCAGCAACGGCCATGGGAGCAGCGGCGCTGACGCCCCACTTCTCTTCAAGGTGCTTCACAAGGCTAGAGGCCTGAAGCAGGGACAAGGTGTCGAGGGTGTCTGCAATGGCCTGAACCTCGGGCTCGAGTTCGACCACGGTCGTTTCTTCAGACATGTCGGTGGGTCTCCTGGGACAGTTTAGGGGGTTGGTAGTGTTCCTCGCGCTCGCTGCGCGATGAGTCAAGAACAGGGGAGCGACAGCGTGTCACTCCCCTTGAATCAGTCTGTGTCGGGCGCCGCTTCGTCGTCGCTGGCAGCTTTCGGGGCTTCTTCCGTGGCCGGGGCTTCTTCCGCGGCCGGAGCTTCTTCCGCGGCCGGAGCTTCTTCCGCGGCGGAGGCTTCTGCCTCAGCCGGAGCGTCCTCAACCACAGGGGCGGCGGCCTCAGCGGCCTGGACCGCATCCGGATCGTCCGCATGGGCCTGGATCACACGGGCGATGGCCGCCGGCAATCCGTTCAACACGGAAACCAGGCTGCGCGCCGGGCCACTGATGACACCGAGCAACATGGCATTCATCGTGTCCCGGTCCGGGATGTCGGCCAGGGCATTGGCGTCGTTCGCCCCCAGCACGCTGCCCTCGAGGAGGGCTGCCCGCAGGGTTACCTTGCCTAGCTTCTGCACCTCTTTTTCAGTGAAGATCTTGGCGGCGTGGATGGCTGCTTCGTCAGCGCCATAGGCCACGGCGGTGTTGCCGCTCAGGGCCTGCGCATCGAACTCCAGGCCAGCCTCAGCGAAGGCCAACTTGGCCAGGGCGTTGGGGACCATGCGGAACTTCACACCCTGGGCGGCCAGGGCGTTACGCAGGTTCTCAGTCTCTTCCACGGTCAAGCCGCCGAAGGAGACCACCAGCATTCCGCCGGCTGCCTTGAACTCGCGGGTCAACTCATCCACCACCATCGTTTTGACTATGTTCGGCATCTCAGTTGTCCCAGTGGATGATGGCCCCGGGGCCCATGGAGGTGGAGACGCAGACCTTGCGGAAGAAGGCGCCCTTGACGGCTCCCGGACGCATTCCTGAAAGATGGTCCATAAAGACCTTCAGGTTCTCGATCAGGGCGCCGGTTTCAAACGACCGCTTGCCGAACACGGCGTGCACATTGCCACCGGAGTCCGTGCGGAACTCAACCTTGCCGGCCTTGAACTCCTTGACAGCGGAGCCGAGGTCCGGCGTCACCGTTCCGGACTTCGGGCTGGGCATCTTGCCCTGGGGCCCGAGTACTTTTCCGAGCTTGCCGACGTGTTTCATCATGTCCGGACTGGTGATGACCACATCGAAATCCATCCAGCCATCGGCGATCTTCTTGGCCAAGTCCGCGGAACCGACCTCGTCGGCACCGGCGGCCAAGGCCGCCTCCGCTTTCTCGCCCTCGGCAAAGACCACGATGCGTGTCTCGCGTCCGAGCCCATTGGGCAATGACACGGCCCCACGCACTAGTTGGTCCGTCTTGCGCGGGTCAATGCCCAGGCGCACGACGACCTCAACGGTCTCGTCAAAGGAAGCACCCGGAAGGTTCTTCAAAAGATCGATGGCTTCGGTGGGCTCGTAGGCCCGATTGCGCTCTACGCGTTCTGCGGCGGCGCGGTATCTCTTGCTACGTTTTACCATTGGTTCACCTGTGGGTGATCAGCCTTCCACCTCAATGCCCATGGAGCGTGCCGTGCCCGCAATGATGCGGCAGGCCTGGTCCATATCCCGAGCGTTGAGGTCCGCGTCTTTGATGTTGACGATTTCCTCGAGTTGGGCGCGCGTCACGCTGCCCACGATTTCAGTACCGACCTCGCCGGCTCCCTTTTCCACCTTAGCCGCCTTCATGAGCAGCACAGCCGCCGGCGGTGACTTCATGATGAAGTCGAAGGTGCGGTCCTTGTAGACCGTGATCTCGACCGGAAGGATCATGCCCATCTGGTCGCGAGTGCGGTCGTTGAACAGCTTGACGAACTCCGCGATGTTGAGCCCGTGGGAGCCCAACGCGGGGCCCACCGGGGGTGCGGGTGTCGCCTGCCCTCCCGGGCACTGCAACTTGATCTTGCCTGTGATTTCCTTGGCCATATTTAGACGGCTTCCACTTCCCAGTGATCGAGTTCGACGGGGGTAGGACGACCGAAGATCGTCACCACCACTTTGACGGTGCCCTTTTCGGGGTTCACGTCGTCCACGGCGCCATCGAACCCATCGAAGGCGCCAGCTTTAATCTTCACCATGTCACCCTTTTGGATGCCAATGTTCACTTGAGGCTTGGCCTCGGAGGCCTGCATGCGCGCCAGGATGGCGCTGACCTCGTCCTCACTGATGGGTGTGGCCTCACCTCGCGCGCCGAGAAAGTCGCGCAGGCCGTTGATGGCTCGCAGCGTGGCGCGCGCCTTCATCACCAGGGGATCCTCGGTGTCATCCAGGTCGGCCTGAACCATCAGGTATCCCGGGTACAGCTTCTTCTGCACGGTCTTCTTCTTGCCAGCCTTGAGATCAGTGATGTTCTCAAAGGGCACGATGACCTGGGGCACAACACTGTCCACCCCGGCCACACGCAGACGCGTAATGGCTTGTTTGGAGATAGTGCCTTCGCGCCCGGACTGACAACGCAGGAAATACCACTGAAGAGCCATGCGTTAGCCCCTCCCCGTCAACAGGTAAGAGGCCCAGCGCCCGAGCAGGACATCCGAACCAGCCAAAAAGGCCATCAGGAAAAGTACGCACAGCATGACGACGATGGACGAGGTCATGGTCTCGCTCAGCGTCGGCCAGGTCACCTTGCGCAGCTCAGATTCCGTTTCGATTAGCAGGTCAGCCTGCTTGGGGGCCTGTTGCCAGCGATAGAGCAGCGCCAGACTGCCCGCCAGGATCAAGGTGGCGATCAACACCGCCGGATTCAGATCCACCCCAATCACTGGGATGCGAATGCCAGCCACGGGCACGGCCAGGGAGCTGAAGCGTGAAGCCAGCTCCGTGTGCAGGGATGTGCAACCATAGAAGATGAGCACGGCCAGTGACCAAAAGGCCACCATGCGCGCCATCCTGCCCTGATCTTTTTTGTAGGCCGCCATGGGAGTCTACCAGCCGCAGCTAGAGCTTCTTTTCCTTGTGCGAGGTGTGCTTCCGGCAGAAGCGACAGTACTTATTCTTCTCGAGTTTGTAGGCCGCCTTCTGACGCTTGTGCGTCGTGTAATTGCGGTTCTTGCACTCGGTGCACTCGAGGAAGACATAGCGTTCCTTAATCTTCATGCTGAAAGCTCGGTTTCGGCCGGGGTGCCCAGCAGGGCTCCCCGGCCTGGGCCACTACTCGACAACCTTGGTCACGACACCGGCACCGACCGTGCGTCCGCCTTCGCGGATGGCGAAACGCAACTGCTCTTCCATGGCCACCGGGGTCAAGAGCTCGATCTCGAGCTTGACATTGTCACCGGGCATGCACATCTCGGCTCCGCCCATCAGTTTGGCGGTTCCGGTCACATCCGTGGTGCGGAAGTAGAACTGGGGGCGATAGCCGTTGAAGAAGGGCGTGTGGCGCCCACCTTCGTCCTTCGAAAGCACATAGACCTCGGCCTCGAACTTTGTGTGGGGAGTCACGGAGCCCGGCTTGCACAAACACATGCCACGCACCAGATCCTTCTTGTCCACGCCACGCAGCAGGACACCGACGTTCTCGCCGGCCCGGCCTTCGTCGAGGATCTTCTGGAACATTTCAACGCCGGTACAGGTCGTCGTGCTGATCTCGTCGTTCATGCCGACGATCTCAAGGGGCTCGCCCTGCTTGACGACACCACGCTCCACGCGGCCGGTGCCCACTGTTCCGCGGCCCTTGATCGAGAACACGTCCTCGACGGGCATCAGGAAGGGCTTGTCCACGGCGCGTTCCGGGATCGGGATGAAGCTGTCTACGGCATCCATCAATTCATTGATGCAGTTGAAGACTTCGTCTTCAGAGGGAGTTTCCGAGTTCAACGCGTTTTCGCAGCTCAAGGCCGAGCCGCGGATGATCGGTGTGTCGTCACCCGGGAAGTCGTACTTGTCCAACAGTTCGCGGATCTCCATTTCGACCAGGTCGAGGAGCTCCGGGTCGTCCACCTGGTCGACCTTGTTCATGAAGACCACGATGGCCGGCACATTGACCTGACGGGCGAGCAGGATGTGCTCGCGGGTCTGGGGCATGGGGCCATCAGCGGCGGAGACCACCAGGATGGCGCCGTCCATTTGGGCGGCACCGGTGATCATGTTCTTGACGTAGTCAGCGTGACCGGGGCAATCCACATGGGCGTAATGGCGGCCCTCGGTCTCATACTCAACGTGCGCCGTGGAGATCGTGATGCCCCGGGCTTTTTCCTCCGGAGCCTTGTCGATGTCGTCAAACGCCATCGCCTTGGCCAGGCCGCGGTTGGCCTGGTGACGACAGATCGCGGACGTCAGGGTCGTCTTACCGTGGTCGACGTGACCGATGGTGCCGACATTGACGTGGTCCTTGGTCCTCTCGAAGACTTCCTTTGCCATGATTCAGGTTCTGCTTGTGTCGGGCCGTGCCCGGGGATGTTGATGGGGTTGTTGTCCGACGCCCGTTGGCGCCGGGGGGGCGCGCCACCGCTGAGCGGAGGCGCGTGATTCTTTTGATTGTGAGATGTGTGCTGGAGCTGCTGACGGGACTTGAACCCGTGACCTCTTCCTTACCAAGGAAGTGCTCTACCACTGAGCTACAGCAGCAGGAGCGGAGGTCAACTGGGTGATGCTCCGCTGTTCGGTGGGGACCTGAGGAAGGCGCTGCCCATGGAGCGGGCGATGGGAATCGAACCCACGCGTTCAGCTTGGAAGGCTGACGTTCTACCATTGAACTACGCCCGCAAGGCTGGGCGCTGGAGCCGCGCCCGTGGGGGCCAGGCTCACAAGCGGCCGAGCGTGGGTGAGTGTGGGCTTTGGGCGAGGGTTATCCTTACCGGGAACCTGGAAGCGCGCACCGCATAGTGGCCATCGGCGGTGTCGGGGTGGTGGGGAGAACAGGATTCGAACCTGTGAAGGCTGAGCCATCAGATTTACAGTCTGACCCCTTTGGCCACTCGGGAATCTCCCCTGGGCGCTCCCGGGATGGCCGGTGCGGACGGGCCCGCCCTTGGCAGTCGTACCGGGCGCTGGGCCGCGGTGACCGCCGGGAGAGCCCTCCCGTGTCATCCTCAGGTGTTCTCGTTGGTATGGAGCGATCTGCACAAGCCTAGGCATGTCAGATCCCCTTGCCTGTCGACAGCGCCTAGCCGGTGGGGCTGGAGCCAGCGGCGGGACTCGAACCCGCAACCTGCTGATTACAAATCAGCTGCTCTGCCAATTGAGCCACGCTGGCTTTCAGCGCCGGCCCTGGACAGTGCCGAGGGCGGATCCTCGACCGGCGACTGGAGGTCTCCGACGGGGAAAGGGCCGCGCATGTTACAGGCCGCCGGGCCCCGGTCAAGCCTCGGCAGCATTTTCCGCCGCCGCGGACAACTTTTTCAGATTTCCGCCAGCTCGGCCCCCAAGGCCTCCCAGGACCGCTCCAACTGCCCCAGGCTGGAGCCACCGAGCTTTTCCAACAGGGCCGAGGTCATGACCAAGGCCACCAGGGCCTCGCCCACCACGCTGGCGGCGGGCACCGCAGTGGTGTCGGAACGCTCATAGGGTGCCTTGACGAGTTCACCGGAGGCAAAATCAACGCTGGCCAGGCCCGCCCTAAGAGTCGAAATCGGCTTCATGGCAGCCCGCAGAACAAGAGGACCGCCGGTGGTCATGCCACCCTCCAGGCCCCCGGAACGGTTCGTGCGCCGCCCAAATCGGCCCCCAGAGCCACCTGGCTCGGATTTGGAGCGAACCACGATTTCATCATGCACCGCTGACCCCGGCAACCCCGCCGAGGCGAAGCCCAGGCCGCATTCCACACCTTTAATAGCAGGGATGGAGAAAAGAGCTCCACCGAGGCGCGCTGTCAAGCGTTGGGCCGGGTCCTCATAGCCTCCCAATCCCGGCGGCAGGCCCAGGGCCCGCACCTCGAACACGCCCCCAAGGGTGTCTCCGGCCGCCGCCGCCCCATCCACCGCCGCCCGCAGCTCACTCTCCCGCCCTGGATCCAGGCTCTGGAACTCGCTCGCCCCCCGCAGGGCCGTGCGCTCAGCCACCGGCAGTTCAAAGGCTCCACTGCCCTCCACCACCACCTCCCCGAGGGAGACCAGGTGGCCGAAAATCTCGCATCCAAAGTGCTCTAGCACCTGTCGAGCCACGCCCCCCGCGGCCACCCGGGCCGCCGTCTCCCGGGCGCTGGCCCGCTCCAAAACGGCCCGGGGACTACGATGCCCGTGCTTCTGGCAACCGGTCAGATCGGCATGGCCCGGCCGGGGCGCCGCCAACTCGGGCATGCGCTCCAAACTGTCATCTCTATTCTGAATCCGAAAGGCCAGGGGCGAGCCCAGGGTCACGCCAGCCCGCAGGCCCGCGAGAACCTCGATACGGTCGCTTTCGATGGCCATGCGCCCGCCGCGCCCGTACCCCGCCTGGCGCCGGGCCAGTTCGAGATCCACCCGCTCCAAGTCCACGGCCAGCCCCGAGGGCAGACCCTCCAGGATCCCCACCAAGCAGGCCCCGTGGGACTCCCCCGCCGTAGTCCAACGCAGGCTCGTCACAGTTCCTCCTCCCCCACCCCTTCAGGCCCGCTCACCGCCGGCGTCCCCTCCCAGGGCCGCAGGGCCTCCGGCTCCAAGGGCACGACCTCCATCCAGCCATCCTCCTGCGCCGCTTCGGACGCAGCCCCTAGCTCATCACCAGGAACGGAATCCTGCCCGCCACCGGCCACTACAGCCAGCTCCGCCTCCCTGTTCAGTTCTCCCAAGAGCCCCTCCACGCGCCCCATCAACTGGGGAAAGTCAAAGGGCTTGGGCAAGGTGCCGCGCACGCCCTCCAGGGCCGTCAACTCCTCCTCCAACTCAGCATCGAGATACCCGGATACCACCAGCGTTGGCGGCAGGAGCCCCTCGGCAGCCAAGCGCGGCAACTCCACCCGCCCGCTCTCCTGGCCCAAATCCAAATCCGAGAGCAGCAGGTCCGGCTGGCGCTCGGCCAGGGCCAGGCGCGCCTCCGCGAAGCTGGCCGCCGTGCGCACGGCGAAGCCAGCCCGCTCCATGAACATGGCCAACAATCCCACGATGCGCTGATCGTTATCGAGCAGCAGCAAATCCCCCCGACACTCGCCGGACGGCACAGCCTCCCGTGCATCTTCCCCTGCTGCGGCCTGTCGCGGTTGCTCACCCTGTTCCATGGTGTGCCAGTGTAGGGAATCCAACTGCGGGATGCCCCTCCCGGCGCCAGCCCTCACAGCCCCTCGTACCAGGTCACATCATCGAAGGGCACGGTGATCTTCAGTTTACCGAGCAACACGCTCACCTCGCACTTGTCCCGATAAACGCGCTTGACGATGACACGCCTCTTATACCGCGGCAGATAGACCAACTGCCCCTTGGCCAGCCCCACCAGAAACTCCCGACGGCGCTTAGTGAGGGAGGCCCCGGAGAGGTCCCCCTCCACGGTCTTCAGGATCTCCTCCAACTCCCCGCGCAGGCTCCCGCCCACCTGGGGCAGCAGCGCCCGCAGGCCCCGCAACCGATCCCGCGCCCCGCGCACACGCTCCTCGAGTCCGCGCTGGGCCTCGGCCTCCAACTGCTCCGAGCGGCGCGCGACCTTTTCGCGCTCCTCTTCCACCTCCGCCCCAGCTCGCCGCGCATCCGCCAAGTGCTCATCGGCGCTGGCCCGCACCTTTTCCGTCTGCGCCCGCGCCTCCCCCACTTCCACCAGCAACTGGGCCACCTCATCCCCGTGGCGTTCCGTGCACTCCCCGGCCCGCTGCACGATTTCCTCCGGCAATCCGAGACGCCTGGCGATCACCAGCGCCCCGGACTCCCCGGGCGTCCCCACCATGATCCGGTAGCGCGGCGCCAGGGTTTTCACATCAAACTCGACGCAGGCGTTCTCCGCCCGCCCGTGGCGGAAGGCAAACTCCTTCAACTTGCCCAGGTGCGTACTGACCAAAGTCGGCACTTCCCGGGCCAATAGGTGCTCCATGAGCGCCTCTCCCAGGGCCGCCCCCTCGTCCGGATCGGTGCCGCCACCCAGCTCATCGAGCAGGCACAACACCTGGGGCGTGACACGCTGCAACCCGGCCCGGATGCGCGTCAGGTGCGAGGCGAAGGTCGACAGATTCTGGCGCAACTCCTGTTCGTCGCCGATGTCAGCCACGATGCCTTCATAGAGCGGCACCGTGCTGCCCTCTTCACAGGGCACGGGCAAACCGCAGCGCACCATCAGCACGAAGAGGCCGGCGGTCTTGAGCGCCAGGGTTTTGCCACCCGTGTTCGGCCCGGTGATGATCAACATCTGGAAGTCGCCCCCCAAACGCAGATCGATGGGCACCACGAGGTCGAGTTGCCCGCGCTCCACTTGATCCAGCAGAACCGGATGGCGCGCCGCCCGCAGCAAGAGCCCCTTGGCGGCTCCACTCTCTCCCGGCAGCAGGGGCACGCGCGCTCCCATGCGCTTGCCCCAGGACTCGCAAATCACCGCCAGTTCCAGTTCCCCCAAGCGCCGCGCCGCTTCCACCACCAGCGCCTCGCGGGCCAGGATCAGACGCGTCAACTCCAACAACAAGCGCTCCTCCTCCCGCGCCAACTCAACGCGCACTTCCCCCAGGCGATTGCCGGCCTCCACGACCTCCTGGGGCTCCACGAAAACCGTGGCCTCGCTCTGGGAGCGATCGTGGGTGATGCCGCGCACGGCGCCGGAACTCTTGGCCTTGACCGCCAAGACGCGCCGCCCGCCACGACGGTGGACCTGGCCATCCATCAGCACGGCCCGCACCCGCGGCGAAGCCATAATGCGTGCCAGCTGGCGGTCGAGGCTTTGGGTCAACTCGCCCGCTTCCCGTCCCAGCCGGGCCAAGAGGGGCGAGGCGTCAGCTTGTACGCGCCCGCGTCCGTCGAGCACGCCGTCGATCTCACCCCGCAGCTCCACCAAGGCAGCCAGGGAGCTGCCGCTGCTCAACAGGCGCGCCAGGGCCGGCGTGTCCGCAGCTCGCTCCCGGCCCCAGGCCGCCAGACGCTCCGCCGCCTCGCACAGGCCCCGCAGGGAAAGCAGACGCTCGGCCTCCAGGGCGCGCCCACTACTCCGCGCCCGAGCCAGATCCGGCAGGGGATCGGTCAAGCCCGCCAAACCGGGCAGGTCCCCGGCCCGCCCGAGCATGAAGGCCTCCTGACAACGTTCCCGGGCTGCGAGGCAGTCGGCCCGCTCCCGCGGCACCAACTCCTCCACAACTCGCCGGCCCAGGGAACTCAGGGCCTCCGCCGCCAGAAGTTCGAGGACCTCTCCAAAGTCCACGGCCCGGGCGGAGTAGCTCTCGAGCAACGCTCCGTCGTCGCCGACCTGCGGCGCTGCTCCGTCACTGTGACACTCGACCATGGTCCACGGATTGTAGGCCCAGGACGGCGCTCCTACACTCGTCACCTGAAACCGAACAGAGGACAGCGAAAACGCGACCCAGCCCACGCCTAGCCCACGCCTAGCCCGCGGGCGCGCCATCAGCCCCGCCAGTACCCAAACCTGCCACCGCCTCACCATGGACACCATCCGCAATAACCACGGTCGCTTCGAAACCCGCGCCATCCACGCCGGCCAAGTGTCCGATCCCAACAACGGCGCCGTCATGACTCCGGTCTACCTGACGAGCACCTTTGAACAAGATGCGCCGGCGGTCCCGCGTCAGGGCTATGAGTACTCGCGCACCACCAACCCCACGCGCACGGCCCTGGAGCAGAACCTGGCCTCCCTGGAGTCCGCCGCCTGGGGCCTGGCCTTCGCCTCCGGCCTCGGCGCCACCAACGCCCTGCTCGCGCGCTTCTCCCCGGGAGATCACATCGTCGCGGGCAACGACCTCTACGGCGGCACCTATCGCATTTTCACCAAGGTCTTCGAGCGCATGGGCCTGCGCTTTTCCTTTGTCGACACCCGCGACCCAGATGCCGTGGCCGCGGCCATCGAGACAGATACGGCCCTGGTCTACCTGGAAACCCCCACCAATCCCCTCCTGCGCCTGGCGGACATCGGCGCCATCGCCGCCATCGCCAAGCAGGCCGGCGTCCTGACGGCGGTGGACAACACCTTTGCCACGCCCTTCCTCCAACGCCCCCTGGAGCTGGGGGCCGATATCGTCCTGCATTCCCTGACCAAGTACCTCGGTGGCCATTCGGATGTGGTGGGCGGCGCCCTGATCGGCAACGACGAGGGCCTGCGCGAGGAACTGGCCTTCCTGCAGAACTCAGCCGGCGGCTCCGGCGGTCCCATGGACGCCTTTCTCGTGATGCGTGGCACGAAGACCCTGGCCCTGCGCATGGAGCGCCATTGCGAAAACGCCACCGAACTGGCCGCCTATCTGGAAGGTCACGGACAGGTCGAACGCGTGCATTACCCCGGCCTCAAGTCCCACGCCCAGCACGCCTTGGCCCAGCGCCAAATGTCGTCCTTCGGCGGCATGGTCTCCTTTGAACTCAAGGGCGGCGTGGCCGCCGGCGATGCCTTCGCTACCGCCACGGAGATCTTCACCCTGGCCGAGTCCCTGGGCGGCGTGGAGTCCCTGGTGGAAACCCCGCCCTCCATGACCCACGCCAGCATCCCGGTCGAGGTGCGCCGCGCCGCCGGCCTGGAAGACGGGCTGGTGCGCCTGTCCGTGGGCATTGAACATGTGGAGGACCTGCGGGCTGACATCGACCGCGGCTTGGCGGCCGCCGCACGCGCCTGAATCACGGAGCAGGGCACTTATCCCAAGCCCTGAGCCGGGCGCGGGAATGACAGGCACCGGGCTGCGCCGGCCCTTGCACCTGACGGTGACTCCCTAGACTAAAACGGCGAGCTCGGGCTCGGCGGCGGCGGCGGCGGAGGGGGCTCCGGAGAAGCGGCGGCGGGCGGCGTCACCGGCGCCTGGGGCGTCGGCTCGGACCTTTCCTCCGGTGCTGCTTGCACCGGTCCATGCTCGATTTGCTCGCGCATACGGCGCCCCACCTTGAAGCGCACCACGCGCTTCTCGGGCACCTCCACCTTTTCCAAGGTGCGGGGATTCTGGGCCCGGCGGGCGGCCCGAGCGCGCACTTCAAACACACCAAACTCGCGGAACTCCAGCCGATTGCCACGGGAGAGTTCGTCGATGATCTCGTCCAGGAAACTCTGCACGATTTCCTTCACCACAACCTTGGTCTGACCGGTCTTCTCCGCGAGACGGTTGACGAGTTGTTTCTTGGTGACGGTCCGGTGCTCTTCCATGGTCTCGGTGCTCTGGTTGTGTCCTAAAAAGTGGGGCCAAAGATGGGGGCTGTTTAGCCGGGCTTGGTGTTGGGCCGTGGGTGCGCTCCGGCCTCTAGCCACAAAAAGGGACTTCCTCCGGGTGCTGAGCGAGCATCACACGGCACTATGTACCTGTCAAGCAAGAACTTGTGGCCATTTGGCAGCCCCGATCGCCGCCCCCCGCGGTCCTCTCAGCCGCGGGCTGAAACGCCCCAAACCTCTACGATCAATGGAGTTGGGGCGACAGCGGGCCTTCGGCCACTCCTCCAATGCCGACCGCAAGCCATAACATCCCTGCACACAATGGCTTAGGGCTTTGAACCAGCCTCAGCAGGCTCCTCGATGGTGAGGGTCACTGGCCCGTCATTGACCAGCAGAACCTCCATCATGGCGCCGAATACGCCGGTCTGCGCGGGGACACCGGTGGCGCGCAAATGGGCCACGAATCGGAGGTACAATTCCTCCGCCAGATCCGGGGCGGCGGCCCGCTCAAAGGACGGACGGCGCCCCCGCCGACAATCCGCCGCCAGGGTGAACTGGCTGATCACCAGAGCGGAGTGGGACAGATCGACGGCCGAGAGGTTCATGCGCCCCTCCCCATCCCGGAAACAGCGCAGGGCCGCGATGCGCTCCGCGAGGCGTTCGGCCTGGCGCTGACCGTCACCTTTCAGCACGCCCAGGAGAATCACCAGGCCCGCGTCGGTGCGGCCGACACATTCCCCATCCACGCTCACCTCGGCCCGCAACACGCGTTGGACAACGGCCTTCACGCGCCCGCTCCTGCGGCCCCCGCCCCATCACTATCCAAGGCGGATCCGCCGCCCTGTGGCGAATCCACGCGCTCCCCTGCTGGAGGTTCGGCGAGTGCACGGGAAGCCGCCGCGGCCGCGGCTCGTTCCAAGTGAACCTTGGCACGCAGGGTTTCGAGCAGGTGGCTGAAACCGGTTGTTTCCTTGGACAGTTCGGTGACGCGCTCCCAGGCCGCAGCGGCCGCCAGTGGGTCGCTTGGCTCGCACAAGAGGGCTTCCTGTATATGCGGCAAAAAGGTCCCGGGCGCGCAGGCCACCGCGGCCCGCGCTTCCGCCAGGGCCAGCTCCAGCGAACCCCGGGCCTCGTGGGCCGCCGCCCGCAGCAGATGGCGGTCGCGCTCAGCGGCCCCCCAGCCAACGCCGCCATCCTCCAAGACGGCCAGGGCCTCCTGGGCCTCGCCTTCCATGATCAAACAACGGGCACGGTCGAGGCGCGCGCGGCGGCGCTCGCCCGGACTGACCCGCGGGTCCTCGCCCACGGCCTCCAACCAGGCGCCGAGCAATTCCGCGGCCCTGCCAGCGGGACCGCGCCGAGACGCCATCCAAGCCTCCAAGCGCCGACTGGGCACATGTCCCGGAGCCAGTTCCAGGGCCTGCCCCAGGACTTCCCCGGCCTCTTCAAAATGCCCCTTTCCCTCACCGCCACTCTGCTCCGAGTAGTCCGCCGCGAGGATCTGGTGCGCCCGGGCATAGTGCACCCAGGCCATGCTTCCCTCTCCGGCAGCCGCCCCGGCCTGCTCCACCAGGGCCAGGGCCCGCTCCGGATCGGTCTCGGCGCGAGCCGCCATGAGCAGTTGGACAACCGCCGGAACAGAGCCTTCTGACCTCGGTCCAGGCCCCTGCATATCCGCTCCATCCGGCAACTGGCCGACACTGCCCAGTTCCCCGGCGGTACCCGGGCCGTCCCCTGATTCAACCGCTCCAAGCCCCGCCGCCCCGGCGGCTTCCAGGGCCAGCCGCGCATCCTGCAGGGCCCTGGCCACCGGCATGTTGGCCGGAGCCCGGCGGGCCAGTTCCTCCAGGGCTTCCACGGCCTGCCCCAACTCACCCCGTTCCGCCAGAGCCGTGGAAGCAGCAAAAAGCGCCAGGCTCTCCCCGTCCAGCCGCTCCAGGGGCCCGCTCCAGTCGGCCACCCACAGGGGCCGAGCAAAACAGGAGCACAGGCAAAAGAGCGAGAGCAACAGCGGGGCGCCAGCAGCCCGGGCTCCATTCCCCCTTGTCCGCCGACCAGCCCAGGCCGTCGCCGTTCTCATCGCAGACCGCAGGCGGCCAGGGCCCGCTCGCGCACCTCGCGCGCTCGGTTACCGGCAACCTGTCCGCCCTGCTCCAGGATCTCGTCCACGCGCCCCGGATCCGCCAATAACTCCTCGCGCCGCGCCCGGGCCGGGGCGAACTGCTCCTCCATGGCCTCCACCACGCGCATCTTCATGTGGCCGTACCCCGGGGCCTCGGCGCCCCCCTCGCGCACGCGCCCGCGCCACTCCTCCAGCTCCCCCGGGTCGAGGAACAGGGCCAGAAAATCCATGGGCAGAATCTCGTCGGGATCCTTCGCTTCCTCCGGCGGGCGGCTGTCGGTGACGAGCTTGCCCACGCGCTTCTTGAGGCGCTTGCCGCTCTCGAAGATCCACAGGTCGTTCCCATAGGTCTTGCTCATCTTCTGTCCGTCGAGTCCCGGCACCTTGGTAAAGGCCTCCCCGGCCAGGCGGTACTCGGGACGCGTAAAAACCTCGCCATAGGCGCCGTTGAAGTAACCGGCCATGTCCTGGGCCATCTCCACATGTTGGACTTGGTCCTTGCCCACGGGCACCACATCTGAGTCGTAGGCCAGGATGTCCGCTGCCATCAGAATCGGATAGGTGAACAGGCCCACGTTGGGTTTCACGCCATGGGCCAGCTTGTCCTTGTAGGAATGGGCGCGCTCCAGCAGCCCCATGCCCGTGACCGAGGCCAAAAGCCAGGTCAGTTCAGTCACCTCTGGCACATCGCTCTGGCGGAAGAGGGTGGCCCGCTCTGGATCGAGCCCCAGGGCCAAGTAGGTAATCGCCGTTTCGCGCACACATTCCCGCAGGGCCGCTGGATCGCGGTTGGTTGTCAGGGCGTGGTAATCGGCGATGAAGTAGAAGTGCTCGCCGGCCTCCGCCTGCAACTCGATGTGCTGGCGGATGGCGCCGAAGTAGTTGCCCAGGTGTTGGAGGCCGCTGGGTTGGATGCCGCTCAGGTAGGTGGTCATGGCCGTGACGACGGTAACACCGGCTTGGGAATGGCTCAACCGGCCCATCAATACCGCCCATCAATACAGGGGGAAGCAAGGTGCTTCTTGCAACGGCCCCCGGGGACGGGACAATCCCCTCGGGCGTCTGCGCCGATCCGCGCGGGGCCTCGCCGCCATGGCCCCCAGCATCCAAGACGCAACTACACGCCGCCTGACTGCCCTGCACGCGGGCGCCCGGGCAGAGCACGGGAGGAAGCGCTCCCGGCCCCTGGTCGTCCTGGCCCTGGCCGCAGCCCTGTCCTCCTGTGCCAGCTTCGACCAGGAGCGGCACCTGGCCCCGCTCTTCACCCAGCTTTCCCTGGCCGAGGGCGGTGTCGAAACCGAGGCCCTCGGCGGCCTCTGGAAATCCCGCCGCCATGTCCCCGGGGGCGTCGCCTCTTCCTGGGCCCTGCGCCCCTTCTTCTCGCGCTCCGTGAAATGGGACGGCGAGACCTCCAGCCAGTTCCTGCCGCCCCTGGGCTCTGCCCACGCCAGCCACAACGAGTGGATCTGGCAGTTCCTGCCGATTGTCCGCTACCAGCGTTCCGTCGATGAACTGGGCCGGGAGGAATGGTCCCTGCTGGCCCTGCCCGGCGTCTATTGGTCAAAGAAAACCGATGGCCGCGTCCTGCGTGCCGCCTTTCCCATCGCCGGCGTTCTGGAACGCTCCATGTCCTACGACCGGGTGGCCTTCCTGCTCTTCCCGCTCTTCGCCCAGACCCAGCGTCACGGCCGCACGACCTGGCACTTCCTGGCGCCCTTTTTCTCCTTCACCACCGGCGAGGGCGGCGGCGGCTGGAAACTCTGGCCCCTGGCGGGACGCAGTTGGGTAGACGGCACCTATGACCGGCGCTTTGTTCTGTGGCCGGTTTTCCACTACCAGCGCAACGACCTGACCCTGGGGGAGCACGGTTCCGAAACCAAGTGGATGGTCTTCCCCTTCATCGGCCACTCGCGGCGCGGCACCTTCCGGGCCTGGACCGTCCTGTGGCCCTTCTTCGGCTACTCCGAGGATCCGCGCAGCGGTTTCTGGTCCTGGGACGGTCCCTGGCCCTTCGTGCTCCGACAGCACCCGGGCACCTCATCCGCCGGCAAGCGCCGCCGCCTGTGGCCCCTTTTCTCTGAGTTCGAGGGCGATGGCCTGAAACAGTCGTCGCACCTCTGGCCCCTGTTCACCACGCGCCAGGAGGAATACGGCGAGCGACGCAAGGCCGCGGAGACCTTGATTCCCATCTGGCAGCACTCCCGCACCATCGGCGCCGACGGCAGCGAGTCATCCTTCACCAAGCTCTGGCCCCTCTTCCAGGGAGATGACGACGGCGAACGACGGCGCCTGTCCTTCCCGGCCCTCAGCCCCCTCTGGCGCTCTCCCAACCTGGACGAGCATTACGCTTGGCTCTACGAGGCCTTTGTGCGTGAGACGGGCACCGACTTCCGCCGCGAGCGTTCCTGGCTCGGCCTCTGGCGCCGGGAACAGGACCGTGACGAGGACCGCGCCTCCCTGGCTGGCCTCTGGTCGCGGCGCATCTTCAGCCGCCGCGGCGAGGAGGTAACCGAGACCTCCCTCCTTTTTGGTCTGCTGCGATGGAGTAGTAGCGCCGCCGAAGGCATAAAGTGGATGCCCCCGGCCCTCCCCGGCCCCGGCTGGCCCCTGGAACGTGCCCCCGATTCCCGTCCCCGCAATCTGCCGGCGACGGGTTCCGAAGACGAGGCCAAGGCCCCCGCGGAGACCTCCACCCCATGATCCCCACCCGCTTGATCGTCGCCTTCTTCCGCGACTGGGGATTCCGTCTCGACCTCTACCTCAAGGTCAATGCACGCCTGGGCGACATCCCGCGCCGCTGGCAGTGGATAACGGAACAGCTCTACCAATCGGGCATCGGCGTGCTGCATGTGATTCTGCTGGTTGGCACCTTCATCGGCATGATCGCCGCCCTGCAGGCCGGCATCGCCCTCTCCACCGTGGGCCAGCAGGATCAAATCGGCACCTTCGTGGCCCTGGGCTTGGCGCGGGAAATGGCGCCCTTCATCACCGCCATCATCCTGGCCGCCACAGTGGGCAGCGCATACGCTGCGGAACTCGGCACGATGGCGGTCTCGGAGGAGTTGGAAGCCCTCGAAGTGATGTCCATCGACCCCCTGCGCCTGTTGGTCCTGCCACGCCTGGTGGCCCTGCTCGTCATGTGCCCGGTGCTCACGATCATCTGCAATATCGTCGGCGTGCTCGGCGGCGGCTTCGTGGCCCAGGCCCAATACCATGTCTCCTTCGATCTCTACATGGAGCTGGCCTTGGAAGCCCTGCGCGCCACGGGCACTTGGATTCCCCTGCCCAAGGACATCTTCGCCGGCCTCTTCAAGGCCTTCGTCTTTGGCGCCATCGTGACGGTCATCTCCTGCAGTTGCGGCCTGCGCACCCACGGCGGCGCCCTGGGCGTGGGCACGGCCACGCGCCGTGCGGTGCGCGACTCGATCATCGCAATCATCATCTCCAACTACTTCATGACCTGGATCATCTACCGCTGATGTCATGAGTAGCTCCCCCATTATCCGCTTCAAGGATGTGCACAAGAGCTTCGGCTCCCACAACATCCTGAAGGGCCTCACCTTCGATGTGGAAAAGGGCCGCACCCTGGCCATCATGGGACCTTCCGGCACGGGGAAGTCAGTCACCCTGCGTCACATCGTCGGCCTGCTGCAGCCGGATTCCGGGTTAGTGGAGGTAGAAGGCCACGACATGGCCCATATCCCCCAGGCCGAAATCGCCGAGATGCGCACGCGCATGGGGTTCGTGTTCCAAAGCGGCGCCCTGATCAACTGGATGACCGTGGCTGACAATCTGGCCTTGCCACTGCGCGAGAACACACCGCTCAGCGAAGATGAGATCGCACGCCGCGTCAGCGAGAAGCTCGACTGGGTGCACATCGCCGACGCGGCTCACAAGTTTCCCTCAGAGCTTTCCGGCGGCATGAAAAAGCGCGTGGGCCTGGCCCGGGCATTGATCAACGACCCCGACATCATCCTCTACGACGAGCCCAACGCGGGCCTGGACCCGGAAATCGCCACGGCTATCAATCGCGTCATCTGCGAGTTGACCAACAACCTGAGTGTGACCTCGATCGTCGTCGAGCACCGCATCCCCTGTGTCAAGGCCGTGGCCGACGAGGTCATTTTCCTCGACGAGGGGCGCGCCCTGCTGCGCGACACGCCCAAGAATTTCTTCAGTTCGGAGCACCCGCGCCTGGTGCGTTTCCTCGGCGACCAACGCGACATCCCAACGACCACATGACGACCACCAGACATACCATTCTCGGCGTCTTTCTGATCCTGACGCTTTCGATCCTGGCCTATTACACGCTCTTCATGACGGAGTTCCGCCTGGGAGGTGAGGCCCACGAACGCACCGTCTACTTCGAACAGGCCGGCGGCCTGCGCGCCGGGGACACGGTGCTGGTGGCGGGCATGCGCTGGGGCAAAGTCGAAGAGATGGTTTTCAACCCCAATGCCGATGCGCGCCAGCGTGTAACCCTGCGCGTTGTGCTAGACGAGCCGATCCACCTGCACGAGGGCTTCGATATTGTGATCGAAGACGCCACGATCCTGGGAGGCAAGCTGCTGGCCATCGACCCCGGCCCAGCCTCGGCCCCGCTGCTGGCGGAGGACACTGTGCTCTTCGGCCGGGTGATGCCCAACGCCATTGCAGCCCTGGGCTCGCTGGTGGACGAAAATCGCCAACCCCTGACGGACGCCATCGCGGGGCTGGAGGACTTGGTCAGCGGAGTGCGCGATGGGCGCGGCGTTTTGGGACGCCTAGCCAATGACGAGCAGTTGGCCGAGGACCTATCCACAACCATGGCGGGCACGGCCAAGACATTTACAGCCGCCGGTGAAGTGGCCGAACGCATCGAACAGGGTACGGGCACAGTGGGCCTCTTGGTCAACGATGATGCCCTCTACCGCGAGGCCGAGAAGGCCGCTACCTCCCTGAATGAGTTGTTGGCGGACGCCGGTGCGGTGGTGACTGAGATCAAGGATGGACGGGGCACCCTCGGACGCCTAGCCATGGATCAGGAACTCGGGCAGGATGTGGCGGACGCCGTACATGCCATCAAGGAGATCGCCACCAAGGTCGACCGCGGTGAAGGCACCCTCGGCGCGCTCCTGACTAAAGATGAAGTCTACGAGGATCTACGCCAGGTCTCCGAGGACTTGGTGGCCGTCAGCCAAGCCCTGCGCCACGCTGAAGGCAGCCTGGGCAAGTTCATCATGGACGACGAACTGTACGACGAAGCCCGCAATGCTCTCGGCATTCTGACCCGCAGCCTGGAGGAGTACCGTGAGGCGGCACCCATCACGACCTTCACGAATGTCCTCTTCACAGCCTTCTGATTAGACACGCCGCAAGGCCGCTCGCCGCATTGGCATAACGGCGTCCAATGGAGCGTTAGCGCAATGAACGGGGCGTTTGCCGCCCCAACGCAGAGTTCGCCATCCCCCGAGTTCCCGTCCTCGGGAAACGGCTAACTCAAGACGCCGCGCTCCTGCAGCAGGCGTTCGATCCACTTGCCGATCATGTCGGCCTCCAGGTGAATCGGTTGGTCGACGACAGCCGTTCCCAGGGAGGTGCGTTCCAGCGTCAAGGGGATGATGGCCACATCGAAACAACGCCCCTTCGGTTCCACTACGGTCAGGCTGATGCCATCCACGCTGACCGAGCCCTTCTCCACCAAATAGGCGGCGAAGTCCGGTTCCACCTCGAAGGTGAACAGGCGCCCTCCATCCCCCACATCCTCGATGGCGCTGATGCGCCCGCGGCCATCCACATGCCCCGAAACCATGTGGCCCCCGAGGCGCTCGCCCAGTGCCAAGGCGCGTTCCAGGTTCACCGCTCGGCCGACCTCCAAGTCACCAAACCAGGTGCACTCGAGGGTCTCAGAGGACAGGTCGAAAAGCATGTCCGCACCGGGCGTGCCCCAGGGCACATCAGCCCCGTTTTGTGGGTCCGCCAGGCCCGCCACGGTCAGACAGGTTCCAGAGATCGCCACGCTCTCCCCCTCCTCCATGGCCCAGGGCTCAGCCCCGGCCTCGGCCGGGGGAGCTGGGACCCACATGCGGGCCCCGCTGCCTCGCTTCTCGAAACGGCGGACTTGAACGGCGGCTGCGACGATACCTGTGAACACCTGATTTATCCTATCTTCTTATGGCAAATGGGCTTGGGCCAGTTGAACGGCAGTCTGACCGAGTGCCGAGAGGGCGTCAAGTCCCGGGGCCATTCCAGGTCGGGTTGTTACCAATTAACTTGCCCACTCGGGTGGGCGCCCGTAAACTGCTGCGCCTTTTCTCCGAGGAGGGAACCGTGCCGCTCTTTGCCATTCTCACCCTCTTTCCAGACGCCCTCGAGCCCTACCTCGGCTCGAGTATTCTGGGCATCGCCCAGTCCAAGGGGCTCTTGGATGTCAAGCTAGT
Source organism: Planctomycetota bacterium (assembly GCA_002686595.1). Classification (GTDB taxonomy): domain Bacteria; phylum Planctomycetota; class UBA1135; order UBA1135. Next base: position 45,015 of record NYXZ01000084.1, read on the forward strand.
CGATTTTCGGGATTTCGCCCGGGACCGGCACCGCACCGTGGATGAACGCCCCTTCGGCGGCGGCCCGGGCATGGTGCTGCGCCCAGAGCCCCTGGTGGACTGTATCGAGTGGCTGGAGGAACGCCACGGCCGTTTCCGCCGCTTGGCCCTGTGCCCCGGCGGCCAGGTCCTACGCCAACCCCTGGTCACGGAACTGGCCAGCGAGGAACGCGTGCTCCTCATCTGCGGCCGCTACGAGGGCTTCGATGCCCGTATCCGCCAGGTCTTGGAAATCGAAGAGGTCTCAGTGGGAGACTTCGTCGTAGCCGGCGGTGAACTGCCGGCCCTGATGGTCCTGGAAGCCGCCGCCCGCCTGATCCCCGGCGTGCTAGGCGACGAGCGCTCGGCCTTGGAAGACTCCTTCGCCCCGAACGAGGACGGAATGGAACTACTCGATTGCCCCCACTACACGCGGCCCCGCATGTACCGCGGACTCCCCGTACCAGAAGTACTGCTCTCTGGCGACCACCAGGCCATCGCGGCCTGGCGGCGTCAACAAGCACTCGAACGCACCAAGAACACCCGCCCGGACTTGCTTCCAGGCGACAATACAATCTCCACTAACCAGGCCCTGAACTCCGGGTCGGCGCAAACGCCGACGCCCGCTGACACCCGCCATAACGCCCCGTAATCCAATGGATCTGATCGACAATCTAGAAGCCGAAGTCTGCAAGCGCGTCCCCCCGAAGGCCCATGTGGGCGACACGGTGGATGTGCACTACCTGATCCGCGAGGGCGACAAGGAACGCATCCAAATCTTCTCCGGTACGGTCATCGCCCTCAAGGGCCGTGGCATTCGTCGTACCATCACGGTGCGGCGCATCGTGCAGGGCGAGGGCGTGGAACGCATCTTCCCGCTGCATGGACCGCGGGTGCAAGAAGTAGTCATCATGCGCCGTGGCAAGGTGAGGCGCGCGCGTCTGTACTACATGCGTGACCGTGTCGGCAAGAGCACCCGCGTCACCGAGCTACTCGGCGACAAGGTGCGCCGCGAGCGGGAACAGGACACCGCCGACCAGGCGGCCCAGGAAGCCGCTGACGCCGCCGCGGCCCAGGCCGCGGAAAAGACCGTGGAAGCTAACGAGACCGACACCGAACCGGTCGAAGTCTAACTGGGCAACAGGCCCAATGCGGTAACCGGACCCGGGCCACCCCGGGTCCGCCCCCCTCTCCCGCCCCTCCCGTTCCCTTTCCCCTCCTCCGTTCATGCTTGAGAACGTCGGCCGCAAGGTCACCACGATTCTGCTCCTGCTGCTCGTCGCCATCCTGTGCATGGCCTTGCCCACCATCCGTGAGCAGGCGCCCACCAGCCCCTTCCGCATGGGACTCGACCTGCAGGGCGGAACGCGCCTGGTGCTGTCCTTCCCCTTTGAGGAAGCCCTCAAGGAAGGCAAGATCACCGAAGCTGAGTTCGCCGACAAGACGGGACTCATGCAGCAGTTCACGGGCATCATCCGGGAACGGGTCGACCCCACCGGCGTGCTGGATCCGATTATCCGCGCCGAGGGAGTAGATCGGGTTGTAATTGAGCTGCCGGGAACGGCGGAACTCGCCTCCGCCGGTGCCTCGGATACGCTCCAGGAGGACATTGGAGCCGGCGACCGCACCCTGGCCCTGGCCAGTACCGAGAACGCTGCCCTGCGCGCTTTCCCCGCCACCGGAGGCGTGATCCGCATCGGCCAAGAGAAGATTCGCTACTCCCGCCGCCGGGGCGCGATCCTCTCCGGTTTGGACCGCGGCGAGTCGGAAACGACCGCCGCCGCCCACGGCACCGGCGACCGTATCGTGCTCTACAGCGACGACGCTATCCGGCGGGCGATCATGAATGTGGGCGAGATGCGCTTCTTCATCGAGGCCAAGGCTGGCGATGTGGGCGCGGGCTCAGACCTGACCAGCGAACGCGAACGCGTTCTCGCCTGGCTCGTCGCCCACCCCGGCGAGCCTGTTTCCCATTACAACCGCTTGGAACGTGATGCCGGCGGGCCCTGGACCGGACTGCATTGGGCGCCCCGGCGGCAGAAAGCCGAAGAGGAGCCCCTGCCACCGGAAAACCGCCTGGTGGCCCTCAAAGTTCAAAAGGACGAGTGGAACTTCAGCGGCAACGACCTGAAGACGGTCACCATCACCCAGGACCAGATGGGCTTCCCCGCCGTGGGTTTCGAAATGGAACCCATGCAGCGCCGGGCCTTTGGCGACTTCACTGAGGAACATGTGGGCGAGGGCATGGCCATCGTGCTGAATGGCGAGATCACGACCCTGGCGACGATCAACGAACGCCTGCCCGGTGGCGGACAGATTTCCGGTGGCGCCGGCGGCTTCACCCTGAGCGAGGTCAAGGAGATGGTCACCTCCCTGCGTTCAGGTTCCCTGCGCATCAAGCCAGTGCTGGAAGCGGAGGAGCGTGTGGGTGCTTCCCTGGGTGACGAATACGTTTCCCGCGGGGCCTTGAGCGCCGGCCTCGGGATCTTGGCGGTACTGGTTTTTATCCTCTTCTACTACCGTCGCCTGGGCCTGGCCGCCGCCCTCAGCCTGATCGCAAACTTGGTGCTCTTGATGGGCGCCATGGCCTTCCTGCGTGCCACTTTGACCCTACCCGGCGTGGCGGGCATCATCCTCACGGTGGGCATGGCGGTCGATGCCAACATTCTGATCTACGAGCGCATCAGGGAAGAGGCCCTCAAGGGACGCAAGGTCCTGCAGTCCGCCAAGAATGGTTTCGAGCGCGCCTTGGTGACCATCGTGGACGCCAACCTGACGACTCTCATTACGGCCCTGATCCTCTACAAGTTCGGCACCGGACCGGTGCGCGGCTTCGCCACCACCCTGAGCGTCGGCATCATCACCAGCATGTTCTCGGCCCTGGTTATTACCCGGGTGCTCGTGCACCGCATGGTCGAGGGAGGCATCAAGGAATTCTCCATGGTGCGCCTGGTCAAGGAATCGCGCATCGGTTTCATGGGCCTGGCACCCAAGGCCCTGGTTGGCTCCTTGATCCTGATTGTCGGCGGTGTGGGGCTCTTCATCTCGCTGGAAGACAAGGACAAACTCTCCATCGACTTCCTGGGCGGCTTCACGCTGACAGCCCGCACCGAAGCCCCCCAACCCGTGGATGATATTCGCGACTTGGTGCGCACCATCCCTGGCACAATCGGGGAATCCGTGGAGGTCAAGCCGATCCTCAAGTCCCAGGCACCCGACGGCGGCTTCACCCAGTTCCGCCTGACATACAAAGCGGAGGTGGACGGCACCGTCCAGGCCGCGGCCCAGGCTGAAAGCGGCGAAACCGGCGAAGGGGAAATCCGCGAGGCGCTGGCCGGGGTGTTGCAGAAAGGTCCGGTGGAACTAGAGGTCAATAACGGCGCCGTTTCCGGCCGCCTCTACTTCGAGGAAAGCCACTCGGAAGACGATGTGCGCGGGGCTCTGGCGGAGATCGGGTTGACCGAAGTTCAAGCCTCCGCGAGCGGCACCGGCGCCACGAGCGTCTTCGCCTTTTCTGGCCAGGCCCAGCCTGATCAGGACGGGGATATCCTGAGTACCCTGATCAACGGCAAGTTCAAGAACAGGTCAGATAGCGCGGAGCAGGCCTATCGCCTGGCCTCCCCGATTCCAGAATCTTCCGTAGTCGGCGCACAGGTCGTGGGCGAGCTGCGCGACAAGGCCATCTTCGCCATCCTGGTCAGCCTCTTCGCCGTGGTGCTCTACATCCGTGCGCGCTTCGCCGAGTACAGTTATGGCTTCGCCGCCGTGGTGGCCCTGGTACACGATGTGCTCATCACCCTCGGCTGCCTGGCTCTGGCGATCATGACCGACCTGGTGGAGGCTGAGATCAGCCTGCCAATGATCGCCGCCTTCCTGACCATCATCGGTTACTCCCTGAACGACACCATCGTGGTCTTCGACCGGGTCCGAGAGAACAAGCCGCGCATGGCCGGTTCCCTCGCCGAGACCCTGAACACCTCCATCAACCAGACCCTCTCGCGCACGGTGCTGACATCTATCACCACCCTGCTGACGGTCATGATCCTGTTGGCCTTCAACTTCGGGACGCGCAATGTTCTCGAGGGCTTCGCCTTCGCCCTGACCATCGGCGTCTTGGTGGGCACCTACTCCTCGATGTTCGTCGCCTGCCCGACGCTTCTCTGGCTTGAAAACCGAGCCGCTGCGAAGGAAGCGGCCAGCGCCGCAAACTGATTCCCAACCAGGAGAGCGGTGCAACGCCTTTTGACCATCGTCTCCACCCTGGCGGTGGCGGCGGTGGGCCTGTATTTGGGCCTGTGGCGACAGCATTCAGCCCCGGCTCCCCAGGCAGCGGGCTGGACGCGCCTCATCGTCGGGCGGCCCAGCGGTGCCCCGTCCCCCACAGATCCCCAGGCACCCCCTGATTCCCAGCCTCCCCTGCTAGATGCCCGGGAACAGTTGCCCCGCCCCACCCTGTCCGGGGCAGCCTCCGCGCAAGCCACGGACTTGGCCGCGGAACGCCCGGCCGTTTTTGAAGTGACCGTGCGCCCCGGCGACACGCTGGGTGAGCTGTGCCAGGGTTTCTACGGCACGGCGCGTCCCGCCCTCGTCGCAGCCCTGGCGCGCTTCAATGGACTCTCCGGTCCTGACCGCATCCGCGCCGGCCAGGTCCTGCTCCTGCCGCCGGTGGAGGACCTGGAGTAACAGCTACTGGCCACTCGGGCCGGCGACCGCCACCAGCGGCAGGGCTTGAGCAACTGTCCAGGGACGGCGGCGCTGCGTTTCACCGCTGAGCGAGCCCGCCCTAGCCCGAGGCCGAACTCACAGCAGCGATGCGCAGACCGCTATCGCGGCCAGCCTGGTGGCGCAGGTTCCCCAAGGCCTCGTCCGTGATACGCACGCGCAGCCGCAGGCTGCCATCCGCACACCACTCCTCTTCCTCGAGAGCCGCCAGTTCCCGAACCGTGCCCGAGAGGCGCAGACAACTCAGCGCCAGAAAGACATCGACCCGCGATGAGCGTCGGTCCAACTCCTCGGCCACCCGCTGCGCGAGGCGCTCCAGCCCCTCACCCGTAGCGGCAGAGAGATAGATCACATCCTGGTCACGCTCCGGCTCCAGGAGGTGCAGGCCAATGGGATCATCAAGGCGATCTACCTTATTAAAGACCAACACTTGCGGCGCGCGGCCCGGCGCAATCTCGGCCAGAGTTTCCTCCACCGCTAGCATCTGACCCTGCACATCCGGGTGCGAGGCATCGATCACATGGAGCAGGAGATCGGCGTGGATGGACTCCTCCAAAGTGGCGTGGAAGGAGGCCACAAGGTGGTGCGGCAGGCGCTGTAGAAAACCAACAGTATCCGAGAGCAAGACCATACGCCCATCCGGCAGGTTCCACTGACGGGTGCGCGTGTCCAAGGTGGCGAACGGCATATCCGCCACGAACTCCCCGGAACCGGTCAGGGCGTTGAGTAGAGTGGACTTGCCGGCATTGGTGTATCCCACCAGACCAACCTGAAACTGATCCCGGCGAGACTCCACCTGGCGCAGCCGCCGAGCTTCGATCTGTTTCAACTGGGAGCGCAGATCATGCAGGCGCTTGCGCAGCAAACGGCGGTCGGTCTCCAACTGGGTTTCACCGGGACCCCGAGTTCCAATGGCCCCCTCGGTGCGTTCCAGGTGCGTCCACATGCGCCGCAGCCTGGGCATCAGATACTCGTTTTGCGCCAACTCCACCTGCAGGCTGGCCTGGCGTGTCCGCGCCCGTCGGGCAAAGATGTCGAGAATCAGTTCCGAGCGATCGAGCACGCGCAGGTCCCAGGCCTTTTCCAGGTTGCGCAACTGAGCCGGCGAAAGACTGTTGTCCACCAACACCGCATCCGCACCTGCGCTGCGGGCTGCCAGGCCGATTTCATCGACCTTGCCGCGTCCCATCAGCGTCGCCGGGTGGGGCCTCAGACGCTTCTGCGTCATGGGCTCCCCCACGACCTCGGCTCCCGCAGCCCGGATCAGGTCCTGGGCTTCCGCCAGGGGCCCGCCGAGCTCTGCCCGTTGCCCTTCGAGCATCACGCCGCAGACAAGCACGCGCTCCCGGGGAGCATCGGTGGGCTTCGGTGAACGACTCATTGACAGCTGCTGCCGGCCTCCACGGCTGATCGGGTGAGCTCAACCCCATCCAGATGCTCTCCTGATATGTGTGGCGTGAGCTCCGTGTGCACGCGCCAGTCCGCCTGCTCCTCTCCGTGATCCGTTCGGTAATGCACGCCCCGAGTCTCCTCCCGGGCCAGGGCCGAGAAGGTGGCCAGGCGGGCCAACAGCAGCATGTTTTGCAGCTCCCAGGCCGGGATTTCAGCAGGTGCCAAGCCTTCCACGGCGCGGCTCCAAAAACCCAGGTGCTCACCGGCATCGGAAAGTCCGGCGCCACTGCGTTCCACACCCAGTTCGCGCCACATGAGTGACTTCAGGGAGTAGGTGATGTCCGAGATGTTGATCTTGAGTCCAGCCGGAGGGCGCTCGACAACACGGGGCGGCGCTGTCCGCAGGAAGCCTAGATCGGGGCGGCTCCCAGCTTGCGCCGCCAAGCGCCCAGCCCTTTCGCCAAACACCAGGGCCTCCAACAGGGAGTTGGATCCCATACGGTTGGCGCCGTGCAAACCGCTGCTGGCGCATTCCCCCACGGCCCACAGCCCAGGGGAACTGGAGCGTCCATCGGAATCAACGGTGACACCACCGATCTGATAGTGGGCTCCAGGCCGTACGGGAATGGGATCCCGGGCGATGTCGATTCCGAAATAGCGACAGGTGCGAGCAATCTGAGGGAAAAGCCGGCGCGGGTCGCGGTCAAGTTCGGACAGGTCCAGATAGACAGAAGTGTCTTCCGTGTCCACCATGCGCCGGAACACCGCCCGGCTGACCACATCGCGCGGCGCCAATTCGCCATCAGCGTGGAAGTCCGGCATGAAGCGCACGCCGTGGCGATCACGCAACACGCCACCGGCTCCGCGCACCACTTCGCTGATCAGGAAGCGCGCGGCTCCGGCAATGTAGAGGCAGGTCGGGTGGAACTGGACGAATTCAAGGTCGCGTACCCGGGCCCCGGCGCGCACCGCGGCCGCCACGCCATCACCGGTGGCGATGGGCGGATTGGTTGTCTCCCGGTAGATCTGCCCCGAGCCACCCGTAGCCAGGATTACCTCCGGCGCCACAAATGCCACCAGGTCACCGCGGTCAGTTCGGCACAGGGCGCCCTGGATACCATCCTCGGCGGGCAACAGATCAAGCACAAAGGTGGTGGGGAAACTGGTGACAGCCTCCGCCTCCTCCAGCCCAGCCGTTAGAGCCCGCTGAATTTCCTGCCCAGTGGCAGCTCCCTGGGCGTGAATGATGCGCGGCGCGGAGTGCCCTCCTTCTCTGGAGAGTGCAAAGGTGCCGCCGGATTCCCGGTCGAACTCCGCTCCCAAGCCCACCAGCCGCTCCACAGCAGCGGGACCGCCGTCCACTACCTGACGCACAACTTCACCATGGGCCAGGCCACAGCCCAGGCGCAGGGTATCAGCCGCATGGGATTCAAATGAATCCTCCGGCGCCAGGACAGCCGCCATTCCTCCCTGGGCGGCCACCGTGTTGCTCTCTAGCAACTCCGCCTTGGCCACCAGGGCAACCTGGGCACCGGCTCGCGCAGCCGCCAGGGCGGCACAGCTTCCAGCAGCCCCACCCCCGATGACCAGCACGTCAAAGCGATAAAGAGGCACCGTCCTGAAGGAAAAGGGCAGCAGCCAGCGCTCTGATGCCAGTTCCAAGGAGTGGGGATGGGTCATTTGCATATGGAAGGCCGCCAGCGCCCTGGCCCTGGGCCTGACCATTGTAGCCACCGCCCCCTCAGACGATCCCAGCATCCCAAAAGGACCGGGAAAAAAGAAAGAAAACCACCATTGCTGCGTCACGAGGGCCGATTCAGTAGGAAAAGGAAAGTTCGGGTCTTGTTCGGGTGCAAAGGCCCGATAGATTAGGGTCCTGTTAGGTTTTCAACCAAGGAACAACCATGAGCACCCTCATCCAAGACGCCCGCCGGGAAGCCGGCACCTACTGTTTTTTCACCATCATTCTCGCCGCCATTTTCTTCGTCTAAAGCACCTCCATGGCACAACCGCCCCTCACTCGCCGCCAGGCCGAGATCATCGAGTTCCTCCGGACTTACCAGGGGGAACACGGCATCAGTCCAACCCTCGAGGAGATGGCTCACAACTTCGGCGTCAGCAAGGTGACCATCTTCGGTCATGTAGCTGAGCTAGAGCGCAAGGGAGTCATCAAGCGCCAGGAGCCGGGCGCAAGTCGCTCCATCCAACTCGTCAAGGAGGATTCCGAGGCCATCGACGGAGTGCAGATCCTCGGCGACATTGCGGCCGGGTGTCCCATTGAAGCTCTCGAAAATCCGGAGACGCTACACCTCGACTCCCTCGTTCCCCGCGGTCGCGATGTCTACGCCCTGCGCGTGAAAGGCAACTCCATGATCGATGACGCCATTGCGGACGGCGATCTCGTTCTCGTGGAACGCAGGCAAGACGCGCGGGACGGTCAAACTGTTGTGGCCGTCTTGCCAGGCGAAGAGACGACTCTCAAGCGCCTCTACCGCGAGAAGAACGGTTATCGCCTCCAGCCCGCCAACGCCTCCATGGATCCGATTCATGTCCCAGACCTGGAAGTCCGCGGCGTTGTGATCGGGGTGGTGCGCTCACTCTAGCCGCGGGTCCGGGGCATCCTACTCTCATGGGTGTTGGAGTCGTCCAAGGCGTGCATTCCACCAGTTCCATCACAGTTGAAACCAACAGGCGCCAGGCGCGCTTAACAATCAGCGAGCTCCAGACAGACGGCTCCACAAAGGGAAGGCGCGGCGGATGATCAGCATCCACCGCGCCTTTTTGCTTGGTACGTCGGTCCGTGAGCCCACAAACGAAAAAGCCCCCGACGGCGAACCGTCGGGGGCCATGAAAAACCCGGCAATGACCTACTTTCTCGCTAAGGCAATATCATCGGCGGCATCTGCTTGACGACCGTGGTCGGGATGGGAACGGGTATGGCCAGACACCTATAATCACCGGGAATACGACCTGGGGTTGCTCGCTGAGGACTGTGCAACTGCCCAGGCTTGGAACTGAAGGTGGAACGGGGTGCAAGTGAGGCACGCCATATGAGTTACTTTCTTCCACGCCAACGCGGGCGCGGACGGGGAAGAAAGTGGATAAGCCGATCGCCCGATTAGTACCGGTAAGCTGAACATGTTGCCATGCTTACACCGCCGGCCTATCAACCTGGTAGTCTTCCAGGGGGCTGATGGGGATGACTCGTTTTGAAGAGGGCTTCGCGCTTAGATGCTTTCAGCGCTTATCCGTTCGGACCGTAGCTACCCAGCTGTACCACTAGCGTGATAACTGGAGCACCAGAGGGTCCTCCTCCCCAATCCTCTCGTACTAGGGGAGAACCTTCGCAATCATCCTACACCCACACCAGATAGGGACCGACCTGTCTCACGACGGTCTGAACCCAGCTCACGTACCGCTTTAATTGGCGAACAGCCAAACCCTTGGGACCTTCTTCAGCCCCAGGATGCGATGAGCCGACATCGAGGTGCCAAACCTCCCCGTCGATATGAACTCTTGGGGGAGATCAGCCTGTTATCCCCGGAGTACCTTTTATCTGATGAGCGACGGCCCTTCCACTCGGAATCCGCCGGATCACTAAGGCCCACTTTCGTGCCTGCTCGAGCTATATCTCTTGCAGTCAGGCGGACTTATACCTTTACGCTCTACATGCGATTGCTAACCGCACTGAGTCCACCATCGCGCTCCTCCGTTACTTTTTAGGAGGAGACCGCCCCAGCCAAACTACCCACCAGACACTGTCCGCGACCCGGATTCACGGTATCGCGTTAGAGACCTATTATGCAGAGAGTGGTATTTCACTGATGGCTCCACCGAACCCAAAGGTCCAGCTTCAAAGCCTCCCACCTATGCTACGCACTACATAACAAGCCCCAATATCAGGCTGTAGTAAAGGTTCACGGGGTCTTTCCGTCTTGGTGCGGGAACGTGGCATCTTCACCACGGCTACAATTTCGCCGAGCCTGCTGTTGAGACAGTGCCCAAATCGTTACGCCTTTCGTGCGGGTCGGAACTTACCCGACAAGGAACTTCGCTACCTTAGGACCGTCATAGTTACGGCCGCCATTCACTGGGGCTTCAATTCGGAGCTTCGCCTTACGGCTAACACCTCCTCTTAACCTTCCAGCATTGGGCAGGCGTCAGTCTGTATACATCCTCTTTAAGAGTTAGCACAGACCTGTGTTTTTGATAAACAGTCGTTTGGGCCATTTCTCTGCGGCCCTCAAAGGCTTCAGTCGTAAAGACCTTCACCCTCAAGGGCACCCCTTATCCCGAAGTTACGGGGTTAATTTGCCGAGTTCCTTAACAGCAGTTCTCTCGAGCTCCTTTGGATTCTCACCACACCTACCTGTGTCAGTTTTGGTACGGTCACCAGATTCACTCCCTAGAGGATTTTCTTGGCGGTCAGGCCAGTGACTTCGCCCTAATGGGCTCGGCATCACTCCTGGGCTTACGCGTGCGGATTTACCTACACGCCACCCTCAAGCTTACACGCACACTTCTAACCGTGCGATCACCTTTCCTTCCGCGTCACCCCATTGGTAGTAACGCGAATCTGGTGGTACAGGAATATTAACCTGTCGTCCATCGACTACGCCTTTCAGCCTCGTCTTAGGGACCGACTAACCCTGGGCGGATTTACCGTGCCCAGGAAACCTTAGGTTTTTGGAGAGCAGGATTCTCACCTGCTTTATCGCTACTCATTCCGGCATTATCACTTCCAAAGCGTCCAGATGTCGTTACCGTCATCCTTCACCCACTTGGAACGCTCCCCTACCCATGTACACATTCAACGAATCTGTACATGCCGTAGCTTCGGTTATCCACTTAGCCCCGTTCATTATCGGCGCGAGATCTCTCGACCAGTGAGCTGTTACGCACTCTTTAAATGATGGCTGCTTCTAAGCCAACATCCTGGCTGTCTTTGAGATCCCACATCCTTTGCTGCACTTAGCGGATATTGGGGACCTTAGCTGACGGTCTGGGCTGTTTCCCTTTCGACCACGGACCTTATCACCCGTAGTCTGACTCCCTAGATAGGGCACACGGTATTCGGAGTTTGATTAGGTAGGGTACCCGGTGAGGGCCCCTATCCCATTCAGTAGCTCTACCCCCGTGTACTATTACTAGAGGCTAGCCCTAAAGCTATTTCGGGGAGAACCAGCTATCTGCGAGTTTGATTAGCCTTTCACTCCTATCCACAGGTCATCGGAAAAGTTTTCAACCTTTACCCGTTCGGCCCTCCACGGACTGTTACATCCGCTTCAGCCTGCCCATGGATAGATCACTCGCTTTCGGGTCTACTCCGCACGACTATTGTCGCGCTATTCACACTCGGTTTCCCTTCGGTTACACGCCTGAGACGTTTAGCCTTGCCGTACAGAGTAACTCGCCGGATCATTATGCAAAAGGCACGCCGTCAGCCATTGCCCCGAGTTAATACTGGGGGCCATAGGCCTCCGACCGCTTGTAAGTAAATGGTTTCAGGTACTATTTCACTCCCCTAAACGGGGGACTTTTCACCTTTCGCTCGCGCTACTATTACGCTATCGGTTGTCCAGTAGTACTTAGCCTTAGGGGGTGGTCCCCCCCGATTCACACCAGGTTTCACGTGTCTGGCGCTACTTGGGATTACTACGGGAGGTGTGTATTTTTCGGTTACAGGACTTTCACCTTCTGCGGTTGGCCTTCCCATGCCATTCGCCTAAACACACACTTTGTAACTCCCTGGGTCTTTTTACGGTTAACCCAGTAGGTCCCACAACACCGGTGCAGCAACGGCCGTAACCTTGACACTGCACTGGTTTGGGCTGATCCCCGTTCGCTCGCCGCTACTGAGGGAGTCGATTTTTCTTTACTTTCCTGCAGGTACTTAGATGTTTCAGTTCCCTGCGTTCCCGCCGTTCGCACGGCACCGGGAGATGAATCCCGGTCGGTTTCCCGATCTCGGACACCTTCGGATCTCAGCCTGCTTAGCGGCTCCCCGAAGTTTATCGCAGCTATGCCACGTCCTTCATCGGCTCTGGACACCAAGGCATCCACCATTCACTCTTAGTAGCTTATCCACGCTCATTCGAAATATAGCGTGCTGCCACTTTACATTCCCATTCCACCTTCGTTTACAAAGAACACGCCGCCGATAGGCGGCGCTGTTCGGGCGTTCCACATCTGACTTCTTCAGCACTGGCCAGGCCCTGGTGGAGGCGACCGGATTTGAACCGACGACCGCCTGGTTGCAAACCAGGTGCTCTACCAACTGAGCTACGCCCCCGGTACCAGGCCGGTGGATAGCGTAGAGTTTCAGGTGGTGGGCCTGACAGGAGTTGAACCTGTGACCTCCCGCTTATCAGGCGGACGCTCTAACCAACTGAGCTACAGGCCCGAGGTCCACATGTCATGGCGCTGAAAACGGGTCCCATGGGGCTCCCGAGTACAGTGTGGAAAGAAAGGGTGACCTTCGTCTACCGAGTGTGCGTCCTACGCATTGCCCACCAGCTCCTCCGAGGAACAACTGATGGTCTAACATATCCGTTAGAAAGGAGGTGATCCAGCCGCAGGTTCCCCTACGGCTACCTTGTTACGACTTAGTCCCAGTCACGGAGCTCGCTTTCGGCGCCGTCCTCCCGAAGGTTGGACCAACGACTTCGAGCGCTCCCCGCTTCCGTGGCTTGACGGGCGGTGTGTACAAGGATCAGGAACATATTCACCGCGTCATGGCTGATACGCGATTACTA
>NYXZ01000150.1 GCA_002686595.1 Planctomycetota bacterium
CGAGACCGAGACCGAGACCGAGACCGAGACCGAGACCGAGACCGAGACCGAGACCGAGACCGAGACCGAGACCGTCCGTCAGAGGGACAGGGTCTGCTCGGCGACGAGCTCGCCGCCGTCGTCGATGAAGCGGACGTGGGCCTGGCCGGTGGCCGGGTCGAGCTCGAGCCAGGTGTAACACCAGGCGTGGATGATCTGCTGGAACTGCTCGTCGGGCTCGGCGACCAGGGCGACGGCGTTGAGCGCCGAGCCGGTGGTGCCGACCATCACCTCCCACTGGTCGTGGGCCAGGCCTCCCGGGGGGTCGATCCGGTTGACGGTGCCCATGTGGAAGTCGCCGGTCAGCCACAGCACGCCCTCGATGCCGTGGGTGTCGATGAACTCCAGGATCTCGGCCCGGTCCTCCGGGTACCCCGACCAGCGGTCGAAGGCCAGCGCGTCCCCGATCAGCGGGGAGAAGTCGGTGATCGGCACGCTGTTGAGGATCAGCTTGAAGCGGGCGTCGCTGGCGGTCAGCGCATCCTGCAGCCAGGTCATCTGTTCGTCGGAGAGGTAGGTGTCTTCGGTGCGCTCACCCCGGGAGTCGAGGACGATCACCTCGGCGGTGTCCCCCCAGGTCATGGCCCGCCAGACGGTGCTTCCGCCGGGGCCGATCCGCTGGGGCAGGGCCTCGCGGTAGGCGGCCAGCGCGTCCTCGAGCTGCTGGGGATCCAGGTCCGCGGGCAGCCAGTTGTTGGCCACCTCGTGGTCGTCCCAGATCGCCACCATCGAGGTCGACGCGGTCAGGTCGCCCATGCCCTCCTGTTCCAGGGCCTCGACCCAGTACTCGCGGTACTCGTCCAGCTCGTTCGCGTCGTCGGCGTAGACCGTGTCGCCCAGCAGGAAGAAGGCGTCCAGCCGTTCGTCCGCGGCCCACGACAGCGAGGGCCAGGCCTGGTTGCCCTTGAAGCCGTGGGACGCGCCGAAGGTGACCACCCGCGGGGTGGTGCCGGCGGCAGGCGCGGTGCGAAAGCGCCCCGGCCGGCTGCGGCGTTCGCCATCGGCGGCGAAGAATGCGTAGGAGTATGCGGTGTCCGGCTCCAGGCCGTTGACCGTGGTCTGGACGACCCCCGACTCAGGGACCTCCAGCGAATCGGCGCTGACGTCGATCCAGCCCGCGTCGCCGTCGGCCCGGGCCAGGACCAGGAGCACGTCTTCCTCGGTGGTCCGGACCGACAGAACGGCCCCCACGGCGACCGCATCGCCGGACTGGACGCCCCAGGCGAAGGCCACGGGATCTTCGCTGCCCGGCGGCTCCCAGAGGGGGGGTTCGGCGGAGCGGACGGGGGCCTGTGGCGGCGGCGGCTCGAGGACGGGGACCTCGGACGGACAGCCGATGGCCGCTGCAAACAGCAGCACGATCAGGATCGAGATCGGAGGAGAGCGGTGTCGCACGCCGGGGATTGTAGCCGGAAAGTGCACTGGACAGGCCCCCGAACCGGCTCTACTATCTCAATGCCAGAAAGGGCCACGGGCCTGGAAAGGGGACGCCATGATCCGCGCGACTCGCTGGATCCTCCCGCTACTGATCGCCGGCTTTGCGCTGTGGGGCTGCGCCGGGGCGCTGACGGTCGGAGGCGACGACGACGACTTCACCGGGGACGACGACGACGCCACCGGGGATGATGACGACGACGACGCCACCGGCGACGACGACGACGACGACGACGACGACGCCACCGGGGATGACGACGACGACACCGGTGACGACGACGACACCGGCGACGACGATGACGACGACGACGCCAGCGGCGAGTTCGCGGGTGAGGTCTACGTGGTCATCCACAGCTGGTGGGACATCGAAGGCTTCGGCGACGCGGCGGCGACCTTGGACGCGGCCACCCTGGCCGGCGAGGGTACCGTCACCATCGACCTGGGCGATGAGGTCGTCGACGCACCGGTCTCGATCGAGGGTTCGGTCAGCGGCGACTACGTGGCTGGTACGGTCAACGTCCAGCTCTCCGCTGTGACCGGCTGGCTGCCGGACCTGCCGATGGAGATGGAGGGCGAGGTCGAGGGAGACGGCACCCTGCTGTGCGATCTGTACGCCGACATGGGCTGGCTCGGTACCGCCGAAGGTATCCTCGAGCTCGTTCCGCAGTACTGAGCCTCCCTGCCCTCTCAGCCCCCCAGCCCGACCAGCAGGTCCCCCAGATCCTCCATGATCGCTTCCATCTCCGCGTCCTCCAGGCAGGCGCCATCCTCCTGGCTCAGGGGGGCATAGATGCCGCCGGTCAGGTAGGCGGCCCACAGGTAGAACTCGATCATCGCGGTCGTGGAATTCTGATCGTTGCAGAACAGGTCGACGAGTCCCGCGTACGGGCCGTCGGGGGTGAGGGCAGCCCCCGGTCCGAGGACCGAGATCACCACCTGCTGCTCCAGCGCGTCGAAGAACTGCAGGAACAGGTCGAGCTTGCAGTAGTTCAGGCACAGGGCCACCGGATCGGCGGCGCAGTTCGTCTGGATCTCGGACGGCCAGGGGGAGCCGGCGCGGGAGAGGTCGCAGCCGGAGACGTCCCATGGCCACGCCTGCGCCCCCATCATCGGCGTGAAGTCCCCCTCGTCGCTGACGATCACCACCATCAGCGTGCCCTGGCCCTCGAGGAACCGCGCCCCGCCGGCGTCCACGTTGTAGCCCGCCGCCTCCGGAGGTAGGCAGCGGCAGAAATCGGCCAGGGGATCGCCCAGGTCCCAGTTGGCCCCCGCGCAGTCGTAGGGCGTGTCCGTGCCCCAGTCGGTGAAGTCGCTGGCGTGGGGCAGCTCGAGGCTGGCGCAGATCGACTGGGTCAGCACGAACAGCCCGTATTCCTCGGTGGCGCCGTAGATGCCCATGTCGACCAGCGCCTGGAAGTCGGTCACCAGGTCGGGATCGGCCGGTCCCAGGAAGGTTGGGGGCGCGTTGGTGTCCTGGCCGCTGTTGCCCAGCCCACGTATCCGTCCGGTGTTGCCGTGGCTGTCCTCGCAGTCGGCGAACGCGGACGGGTCATGGTCGCAGGGCCGGGACTGGGTGGTGGTACCCCCCATCCGGTAGTCCACGGGGGTCGGTGCCGCCTCGACCCGGGCCAGCATCGCGGGGTAGCTGGTCTTCAGGGCCTGCTGGTCCTGGTGCATCGAGTTGGAGCTGTCGATGATCCACAGTACGTCCACGCCAGTGGCCGCGTCGTCGTCGTCCGCCAGCCCGGTGGGGCAGCCGGGAACAAGCAGGAGCGAGCTAGCCAGCAGGAGAGACGACGCCAACGGGCAGGGCGCGTGACTGGCCATCGTGAGTCCCCCCTTGTTGTCGTGATCCTACCTGCCCCTTCCCCACCGCACCCAGGACAAATACCGTAGGGGCCATGCTGCGGCGCCTCCCCACTCGCCCCCTGCTCGCCCTCCTCCTCGGCGCGTCCGCCGTGTCGCTGGTGGCCGGCGTTCGCAACGCGGTGGGCTCGAGCCTGGATCTGCAGCCCTACCTGGAGGGGGCGCGGATGTGGTTGCGGGGGGTGAGCCCCTACGACGTGGACCTGCCCACGGGGTTCGTCTATCTGCCCCAGGCGGCGCTGCTGTTCGCCCCGCTGGCGGCGCTTCCCGATCCTGTGGCGCGGGGTGTGTGGGCCGCTCTGAACACCCTGTTGTGGCTGGGATCGCTGGCGTTGCTGGCGCGGATCTTCGCCCGCGGTGACCGCCGGCTGGCGTGGTGGATGCTGGCGGCGGCGGCTGGCTGGGCCTGTGCGCGGGTGACCCTGGGCAACGGACAGCTGGGGATCTTCACGGTGGCGGCGCTGGTGGCGGCGCTGGCCGCCGGGCAGCGGGGGCGCCACCTGCTGGCGGGCGTCGCCCTGGGGTTGGCGCTGACCAAGTGGAGCCTCTCGCTGCCCTTCGTGGTCTATTTCGCCGCGCGGGGGCGATGGTCGACCCTGGCGCTGGCGGCGCTGACGGTGGCCGGTGGTTACCTGGCCTTCGGGCTGCGGCTGGGCCAGGGACCCTGGGCGGTGGCGGTCGACTACGCGTACGTGCTCAAGGCCCACGCCGGGGTCAAGCACGCCTTCTTCCGCACCAGCGAGCTGACCGCCGCGGGGACAGCGGTGGCGTCGTTGTGGGGTGAGCTGGCGGTGGCGGCCGTCGGGGGCGGCGCGCTGCTGGCCGCGGGCTGGGCCTGCCGTCGGCGCAGTGGGCCCCGCGAGGCAGCGTTGCTGCTGGCGATCTGCGCCGTGTGCTCCCTGACGATGTTGCCCCACCTGCACTACGACCAGGTGGTGCTGGCATTGGCCGTCTTGCCCCTGATGGCCTGGCCGGCCGAGCCTCTGCGCCCCTGGGCGCGGGGGATGGCGCTGATCACTTGCGCCCTGCTGTGGCTCGACCTGCCCGGCAGCCTGTGGAAATTCGCCGGCCGTCCGGATCCCATCGCCGAGGGGGGGATTGTCTGGCTGGCCTACGTGGGGTTCGACCGGCTCTGGCTGGGTCTGCTGTTCGCGGCGCTGATGGTCGCCCTCGGCCCGGGGTGGCGGGATCGTTGACCGCACGTATACTCGCGGCCATGCGCGGGAACGCGGACAACGAGCGAGGGATCGCGCTGCGGGAGCTGCCCACCGGGCTGGGGATCGTCGCCGGCTGTGTGTTGATGTGGCTGTGGGGACAGGCCTTCGTCAGCGAAGGGTACCCATCGGGCAACGGCTGGTTCGACGGCCTGATCACCGGCTGGGAGATGCTCCACGGGGGGTTCACGCAGGCCGACGACTGGCGCCGCCACCTGCACCCGCTGGTGCTGGCCTGGTGGGGGGAGCGGATCGGCTACTCGACCGCCGGGATCTACCTGTCGTCCATCGCGGCCTACATGCTGGTGGTCGGCGCAGCGCTGGGGGGGCGGGCGCTGGCCGGCCCCTGGGCCGGGGCGCTGGCGGCACTGTCGCTGCCCACGGTCCGGATCATCGCCGAGGCGGTCCGCTGGGTGACCTTCTCCCCGCCGCTCGCCGGGGCGACGGCGCTGGCGGTGGGCTGCGGCTGCTGCCTGGCTCGCTGGCCGCGGCTCGGCTGGGCGGCAGCCACCGGGCTGGCCACCGCGCTGGCCTGGGCCCTGGACACCCGGGGCGTGGCGGTGCTGCCCATCGTGCTCGTGCTGCTGGCGATCGGGATGACCCGCCCGCAGCCGACCTGGCGCCGGATCGTGCTCCCGCTCGTGCTGGCCGCGGGCCTGCTGCCGGCGCCCATCAGCCACCATCGGATCGACGGCAAGATCGTGCCGCTGGAACAGCAGTTCGAGCGGCAGCGGGACGTGGCCAGGCGCTGGATCGATCTGAGCCGCAACGGCGACATGCTCCACGCCTGCAGGAAGTTCGACCCCCCGGCGTCGATCCCGTTGCTGGGCGAGTGCTCCCGGTCGATCCTGACCTACAATCTGAACAAGGAGTTCCGCCGCGCGGCGCCCTTCCCCCTGTGGATCACCCTGTGCTGCCTGCTGCTCGCGCTGCTGCCGGGGCGCTCCGGTTGGCGGGGGTCGCTGGCCGCGGCGGTGGCCCTGGGCGGGGCGGCGACACTGCTGGCCTACCAGGGGCTTCGGATCCCGACGCCACCGCGCTACGTGCTGCACCTCGCGGGCCCCCTCGCGATGGTCGTCCCGGTGGGGCTGATCCGGCTGGCCCGGACGGCGCTGCCCCGCAAGGTCGGGCCGTGGGCCGCCGCGGCGATCGCTGCGGCCGGTGCGGTCTACCTGGTCTTCGTCGGCAACCCAGCCCAGATCTACCGCAGCACGACCCAGCTCAACGCCGAGGGGCAGGTGCTGCGGGACAGCGTCGACGCGGTCCGGGCGCGGCTCGGGCCCGCGGATCGGCTGATGGACTGCACCGAACTCAGGGTGAGCACGGCGTTGTTACCCCGCGTCGTCCTGCCGCCACCGCCCATGCTCCGTCACCTGGACGAGGAACGCTGCCAGGCGTGGATGGAGTCCCCGGAACCCGGTGAGGGCGAGAGCTGGTTGCTGACCGACGGCAGGACCGATCCGGTCTCGGCGGGGATGGACGGGTGGGAGCTGGTGGTCCGGTCGTCGTCGGGGGTCCACGTGTCCCAGCTGTGGCGCTGGACCGGCGCGGCTCACTCGAACTCGACGAAGACCGGCACCGACGTCAGCTCGAGGTGAAGGGTCGTCCCGGTGGGATGCAGTTGCCGTTGTTCGGCTGGCGGCGCGGAGGGATCGACCACCGCGTCGGTGCCCCAGGCTCCGTGGGATCCCGCGGGTAGCTCGTAGGTGTAGGTGGACGGGGACTCGGAGTCGCCGGGCAGGCGGAACACGCCGTCCTCCTGCCACAGCACCCAGAACTCGCTGCCTGCTCCGGCGAAGCGGTAGCCGCGGGCCCCCTCCAGGTCGCCCATCGCTTCGATGACCGCGAACTGCTGGTCGCCGATCTTGTCCATCACGAGCTGGACGTTACGGTAGGCGGGGCGCAGGTCGCCAGCGGCGCGCTCGTCGCACTTGCCGTACCCGGCCGAGTGGTCCACGTCCCGCATTCCCATGAACGACGCCGCGCCGATGAGGGCGGCGGTGGCCTGGCGCAGGGCGGGATCGTCGTCCGAAACCCAGTCCTCGGTGTTGCCGATCTGGATCCCGATCGCCCCCTCGGCGCGGGCGGTGACGAGCTTCTTGACGGTGTCGGAGGCGGCGTGGGCGTGGAGCCAGTCCGCGTTGACCTCGTAGCCGGACTCCAACAGCGCGACGTTCTCGAGGAGGTCCCAGATATCGTCCTGCTGGTTGGCGTCCACCGGATACTGGACCGGGAAGTTCAGGTAGTTGGCCAGCGGTCCCATCGGGAAGGCGTCGTCGAACCAGATGGGCAGGTCGAAGCCGCGGTCGCTCATCTGGTCGCGGAACCAGCGCAGCATCGGCGCGACCTCGGTGTAGTTGCCCAGGCTGTGGACACAGAGGTAGTCGAACAGGTCCAGGCGGTCGAGGATCGCGTGCACCCCTTCGGTGGAGTTACGGAAGTCGGACGAGCTGGCCATCCGATCCTCGATCTCGGAGGTGCTGGGCTCGTTGCCCTCGAACTCGGTGACGAAGAGCAGCGGAATGGTTCCCAGCCGCACCTGGGAGAACACGTCCCGAGCCTCCTCCGCGGTGGCCTCGGCGAGCTCGATGTAGTCCTCGTGGTCGTCGCTCGGCCAGAAACCGGTCCACTCCGGCCCCACGACCCAGTAGCGAACCGGCGCCGCGAGTTCGGGCATGTCGTCGTGACCATCACCGTCGTAGCGCTCGATCAGCGCCGCGACCCAGGCCCGGTAGTCGTCCATGCGGTCGGCGGCGGGCATGATGTCGCCATCGAGGAGCTCGCTCACGTCCACCGAACCCCAGGGGTTGCGCGGCGACAGGTAGGACTGCACGTCCACCAGCCCCGCCGCCTGGGCGTCCAGGATCATCGCGTCGGTGCACGACCAGTCGTAGGTGTGGACGCCATCGGACGGCGGATCGGGCTCGCTGGTGCCCCACTCGAAGGCCTCCAGCCGGGTCTTGGTCCAGGTGACGCCCGCGTCGGTGTACGCCGCGCCGAGCCCTATCTGGGCGTACTCGACGCCGACCGCGAACTCGGGCCAGGCCTCGTCCAGGGTGTCGTCGTCGCCGATGTCATCGTCGTCCCCGGTGTCGTCGTCGTCGGCGGAGTCGTCGTCCGGTACCGTGGTGGTGAAGCGGGAGCAGCCACCGCTCGCCATGAGCACCCACGTCAGCGCGAGAGCAAGTCGCCAGTCCGCTCGCATCAATCCTCCTCGTCCGTCCGCCGTGGGACACCCGGCACCCGTGACCCTCACCCTAGGAACGCTTGGCGAGGAACTTGCGCAGATCGCCGTCCATCATCATCCGCACCACGGACGGCGCCCAGCGGTTGACGATCCAGATATACCAGGGGTCCGGCATCTTCATCCCCTCGTATCGTCCGCTGGCCACGTGTTTGAGCAGGTCCGCGGCGGCGTCCTCGGGGCTCATCACCTTGGACGTGCCCTCGATGGCCCAGGTCTCCGGGGGCTTGTCCGCGTTCTCCCGCGCCAGCCCCGGCGTATCGGTGGTGGTCGGGTAGTACTGGGAGACCTGGACGCCGTGGGGGACCATCTCCTGGCGCAGGCAGTGGCCGAATCCGACGACCGCGTGCTTGCTGGCCGCGTAGGGCCCGTAGCCCATGAACCCCAGGAAGCCCAGCACGGACGACACCAGGCAGATGTGGCCGCCCTTCTGCTCCATGAAGTGGGGCAGGAGCGCCCGGATCACGTTGACGTGGCCCATGTAGTTGACCTGGATCAGGTCGTCGAAGGCCTCGTCGGGCAGCTCGTGCAGGTAGCCGGTCACCGCGAAGCCGGAGTTGCAGATCAGGATGTCCAGTCCCCCGAGCGCGTCGAGGGCCTCAGCCGTCCCCGCGCGGACCGCGTCACGGTCGCGGACGTCGAACGCAACCGGGGCGAAACGCTGGTCGGGTGAGGGCGCGGCGTCCTTGCAGGCCGCCACCGTCTCCTCCAGTCGCCCGGTGTCGCGGGCTGCCACCGCCACGTGGGCGCCCTGGGCTGCCAGCTGGATCGCCGCCGCGCGGCCGATCCCTGACGATCCACCAGTGATCAGGATCTTCTTGCCTTGGAAACCGGACATTTCGCTCCCCCTCGATCGCCCGTCAGGCGGGCGCGAAGTCGTAAACGTCGACCGCGTCGGCGGGGTCGGGCATCGCAGCAACATAGCCCCGGGAGCCGGGGGCACACAAGGAAAGAAGGCGCGGCTAGTCCACGGCCTTCTTGACCGCCTTGGGCTGCATGAAGATCGCGTGGATCATGAACATCGCGACGCCGATCACGATGGCGGCGTCGGCGATGTTGAAGGTGTTGTAGTGGTAGGTGCCGATGTGGTCGACGAGCCAGCTCTGCAGTCCGCCCTTCCAGCCCACGTGGATGTCGATGAAGTCGGTCACCTCGCGGAAGACCAGCCGGTCGATCAGGTTGCCCAGCGCGCCGGAGGCGATGAAGCCCAGGGAGGCGGGCAGCCAGCGCTCTTTCGGCGGGAGGCCGCGCAGGAAGTAGCCGATGAAGCCGAAGGCGAACATCGCGACCAGGGTGAAGATCGCGATGCGGTACTCGAAGTTGCGGAAGATGCCGAAGGCAGCGCCCTCGTTGCTCCGGTGCCACAGGTCGAGGAAGCCGGGGATGAGTTCGACGCGGTCCTTGAGGGGGATCGAACGGCGGACGAGGAACTTGGTCAGCTGATCCAGGATCGTCATCGACACGGCGATGGCGAGGAAGATGCGCAGCTTGACGGACACGGTCGGCTCCTATCGGGGGAGGGCGAACCGGAACGTCGCGCCCTGCCCGGGCCCCGACTCTACCCAGATTCGTCCGTCGTGCAACTCGGCTATGCGCCGGATGGAGGGCAGGAGCCGGGCAGATCGTCCGGGTGACCCTGGTCGCACCAGTAGCTGTGATCCTGGGAGTGGGGGCCCGCATAGGGGTTGACGGGCTCGCCGTCGGGGTCCTGCACTTCGAAGTGGAGGTGGGGCCCCGAGGAGCGGCCGGAGCTGCCCATCAGGCCCAGGGGAGTGCCCGTGTCCAGCTCGTCCCCCTCGGCCACCAGGATCGAGTCGGTCATGAAGTGCCAGTACAGCAGCCGGTAGCCCGACTCGTGCTCGGCGATCACCGAGTTGCCGATCATCTCGTGGCCGTCGCAGTCCACGTCCAGGGTGTTCAGGTCGCCGTGACAGTGGTCGTAGTGGCCGTCCTCCACGGCGATCACCGTGCCCGGCGCGGCGGCGATCACCATCGCGCTGCCCTCGTAGTCCATGGCGTCGAAGCCGCCGTCGAGCATGAAGTCGCTGCCGTCGTGGCCGTCGTAACAGTGGGGGAAGGCGCGGCCGTCGTAGTCGGTGCAAAGCACCTGGTACGCCCCATCGTGGTCCTCGGGATCGTGATCGAATCCCACCACCGGGGGGGCGACCTTGGTCGGGTCGAGGACCGGGAGGGAGAGCTGCGGCGGATCGGCCACGTCCTCGGTCGAGTCGTCGTCGTCGATCGTGGGATCGCAGCCCGGGCCCAGGGCCAGCAGGGGGATCAGCAGCAGAGCGGCGCGGATCAGCATCCGGCCCCAGGATAGACCAGCGGGTCGCTGTCGTCGCAGTCCAGCAGCAGAAGGGGGTACTCGACCGGGTCGTACTCGCCGGGTTGCCACCAGGCGGGGAATCCGTCCCGGTCCCGATCCCAGTGGTCGGCCTCCGGGCCTCCAAAGGCGCCGATGTCGGGGAGCGAGTCGTCGGGATCGGTGCCGGCGTCGGGATCCCCGGCATCGATCAGCGGCGAGTCCGCGGCCAGGTGCAGGTCCCACCGGGCGGGGTCGGCGTCGGAGGTGTCCAGCAGCCGGGCGTCCAGGTCCAGGTTGCCGTCCTGACCGCTGGGATCGGGAAACCCGTCGTAGTTGGCGGGCAGGTTTCCGGACGCGTCGCAGTAGGCCAGGGCCGGCGAGCCGTCGAGCACATGGATCGCCCCGCCGCCGCTGTCCGCCTGGTTGGCGGCCATCAGCGTGGCTGACAGGTCGGGGGCCGACCCGTCGCGGACCAGCAGCGCGCCGCCGGAGGTGGCCCGGTTGCCCGCCAGGGTCGCGTGGACGATGCGAGGGGAGGCTCCCTGCAGGTCGATCCCGCCGCCGAGCAAGGCCTGGTTGCCGGCCAAGATCACGTTGGTCAGCTCGACCTGAGCGTCGCCGTTGAGCTGGATGCCCCCGCCGTCCGAGGCCATGTTGCCCGCGAACGCCACCTGCTCGAGGCGCGCGGGGGAGGCCGACGCGCACAGTCCGCCGCCCCCGCCCAGCGAGACGTTGTCGCGGAACTCGCAGTCGTCCAGCGACAGCGCCCCTTGGTCTACCCACAGTCCCCCGCCCGCGGTCCGCCCCAGGTTGTCCGCCAGTTCGCTCTCGACCAGCAGCAGCCAGCTGTCGCTGACCGCCACGCCCCCGCCCGCGGCCTCGGCCGTGTTGGCGTTCAGCCGGGAGCTCGAGAGCACGAGCGTGCTCGCGTCACCCACGTACAGGCCCCCGCCCTGGGCGCCCGCCTGGTTGTCGGCCACCTCCAGCTCGTCCAGCGACGACAGCGACAGGGTCAGGTGCATGCCGCCGCCGCTGCCGCTCGCCCGGTTGCCGACCACCCGCAGGCGCGTCAGCGAGGGCGAGCCGTCTCTCACGGCGATACCCCCGCCGACGTCGGCGCTGTTTCCCTCCAGGGCGCAGCCTCGAATGGTCGGAGAGGCCCCGGTGACCAGCACACCGCCCCCCTCCGGCGCGCTCCCGTCGTGGAGGGTGAATCCCTCGAGCACCGCCAGCAGGCTCTCGGCCGATCCGAAGCGCACCACCGGCCCAGCCCCGCCGCCGTCGAGCCACGTCAGCGTCGCCCCACCCACGCCCAGCAGGTGGACGTCCTGCCCCGCGAAGTCCAGGTTCTCGGCGTAGGTGCCGGGCTCCACGCAGACCACTTCGTCCTCCTCCGCCGCGAGCAGGACTGGCTGGATCTCCTCGCCGGCCTGCACCCAGCGGTCACAGTCCACGCAGTCGTTGTCGGCTTCGCCATCGCAGTCGTTGTCCAGGCCGTCGCCGCAGAGGTCGGCGGCGCCGGGGCTCGCGAGGGGATCGGAGTCGTCGCAATCGCCGTCGGCCACCGAGTAGCCGTCGCCGTCGCCGTCCGATTCGTCGGCCGGGGTGTCGTCGTCGTCATCGTCGGTTTGGCCGTCATCGGACAGCGAGTTGAACGCCTCGGGCGTCTCGGGACAGCCCGCCAGGCACAGCAGCAGTGCCAGCGGCAGCATGGCGAGTTCGCGCAATGGGTCCTCCGGGCTCCGGGACAATTTAAGGGATCGTCAGGAAATAACTCCACGTTTCTGGACGCCGATCCATCTCGGCGGCCGGGCGACCTGCGGCCGCC
>NYXZ01000085.1 GCA_002686595.1 Planctomycetota bacterium
CAGGTGATGGACGCCGGCCACGGCGCTGCCCACCAGGCGCCGGCTGCCGCCGAGCGGACCTTGCCAGCATGACCAGCAAAAGCGCAGGGGAGAACGCAGGATCGCGGGTAGGGCCCGCCGCCAGAGCCAGTCGATGTCCAGGTTGGTGGAATGCAGCTCCGGCGGGTAGATCTTGGCCAGCATGAGCACCGTAAAGGCCATGGCGGAGAAGAACAGGATCTGCAGCTGGGTCAGGACATGGGTGGCCGTGTAGGGCTCGTAGTCCACCTCGAACGGCAAGAGGGCGTAGAGCAGGCTCGGATTGCAACCGATGCCGATGCAGAGCACGGAGGCGAGGGCCATGGCCACCAACATGTTGAGCGGGGCCTCCTTGGGGCGCAGGCCAGAGTCGTGGGCGAAGAAGGCGAAGAAGGGGATTTTGATGCCCGCGTGGTGAAAGACTCCGGCGGAGGCGAAGAGCAGCATCAGCCAGACCGAGATATAGCCACCGTCGGCGGCGGCCACCATCACCATGGACTTGCTGACGAAGCCGCTGAAGAGCGGGAAGGCTGAGATCGACGCGGCCCCCACCATGCAGAAGCCGGCGGTCAGCGGCATGGACTTGTAGAGGCCGCCGAGATCCGAGCCGTTGATGCGGCCCGTGCGGAAGAGGACGGCCCCCATGGACATGAAGAGCAGGCCCTTGAAGAAGACATCGTTGAAGGCGTGGGCCACGGCGCCGTTGACCCCCATGCCCTCTCCCAGGCCGATACCCACGACCATGAAGCCGATCTGGTTGATCATGCTGTAGCCCAAAACGCGCCGCAGGTCGTTCTCGATCACCGCGTAGAAGATCGGGAACATGGCCATGGCGCTGCCGATCCAGATCAGGATCTCGGCGCCAGCGAAGCCCCGGGCCAGGGCGTAGACGGCGGCCTTGGTAGTGAAGGCGCACAGGAAGACGGCGCCCGTGGGGGTGGCCGCCGGATAGCCGTCGACCAGCCAGGAGTGCATCAAGGGAAAGGCGCACTTGATGCCGATGGCGGCCAGGAGCAGCCAGGCGGCCGGGTTGTCGGCGGCCAGTTCCATGTGCCCGAAGGCCAGGGAACGGGTGGCCTGATACTGGAGCACGGCGGCGGCCAGCATCAAAAGACCCGAGAGGATATGGGTCACCAGGTAGCGCAGGCCGGCGCCGTCCGCTTGCCTTGTGCCCCGCGCCCAGATCTGGAAGACCGACGAGATGGCCAGGAGTTCCCAGAAGACGAACAGGGTCAAGAGGTCGCCGGCGAAGACCGTGCCCACGGCGCTGGCGGCGTAGACCAGACCCGAGAGGTGTTGACCGCGGTCCTTGCCGGAGATGTGCAGGGAGTAGATCGAGGCCAGGAAGGCCGCGATGTGGAACAGGTAGCCGAAGAGCAGGGAGAGCTTGTCCACCCGCAGGGGCTGGAGTTCGAAGCCCGCCAGGGTCAGCTCGCTGGTCTGGCCGGCCTCGAAGCCGAGCAGGTTGGCCAAGCCCAAAAGGGGTGCCAGGAGCAGCAGTGCCTGGCGCGGGCGGCCGCGCAGGAAGGGTATCAGGAGCCCGGCGCCTAGGAGGATCAGGGCCGGGTGCAGGCTACCGGTCATAAAAGTCCTCCGAGCGCATCACGAGCTTGCGCAGTACATACTTGGCGACGATCACCAGCAGCACGCAGGCCACGAACCCGTAGACCCCGTAGAAACCAAACCAGTGTTCCTGGGGAAACTCCGCCGGGCTGTACTCGAAGGAGCCGTAGCGGTGAAACCAAAGGTCCACCGCGAGCAGGGCCGCGGCGGTCACGAAGAAGATGCGGATCAAGCGCTTCACATTCCGCGGATTGTCGAAGATGTGTTGGCGCTCATCCGTGGAGGCCACGGAGCCCTGTTCCGGCTTGTGCTCGCTCACGGCAAGAGTGCTCCTTTCAAGATCGTCACCAACTCGTCGGCGTAGTAGAAGAGAGCCAGGCAACCGAGGGCTGAAACAACCGGGGGCAGGACACACAGGAGTGGAGCTTCTCGCAGGCCACCTTCACTCTGGTTGCCATGACTACCGTGCCCGGAGTGCTGTTTGTCCTCCTCGGCCTGGCCGAAGAAGGCCGTGACGATGACGGGCATCAAGTAGCCAACGGCCAACAGTGAACTCAGCAAAAGGACGCCGAGCATCAGGGGGCGCCCCGACCCTCCGGCATCCCCAGCATCCCCAACATCCATGGTGCCCAAGGCCAGATACCACTTGCTCCAGGAGCCCCCCAGGGGCGGCAGGCCGATGATCGAAAAAGCGCCCAAGGTGAAGGCCCCAAAGGTGAAGGGCATGCGGCGGCCGAGGCCCGCCAGTTCGCTGACCTTGGACTTGTGAGTAGCCACCAGGATGGCGCCGGCGCAGAAGAAGAGGGTGATCTTGCCGAAGGCGTGCATGGCGATGTGCAGGGCGCTACCGAGCACTGCGTGGTCCGTGGCCAGGGCCGCGCCAAAAACGATGTAGGCCAGCTGGCTAATGGTGGAGTAGGCCAGCCGCGCCTTGAGGTTGTCCTTCGAGAGGGCCACGCAGGCGGCGCTCAACATGGTGAAGGCGGCGACCCAGGCCAGCCATTGGTCGCCGCCGATCTCGTGCATCAGGTCGAGGCCGAAGATGTAGACGATTACCTTGACCACGGTGAAGACGCCGGCCTTGACCACCGCCACCGCGTGCAAGAGGGCGCTGACCGGCGTGGGCGCCACCATGGCCGCCGGCAGCCAGCGGTGGAACGGCATCAGGGCCGCCTTGCCGGTGCCGAAGGCGTAGAGGGCCAAGAGAGCCGTGAGCACCGCCGGGCTGGCCTTGCCCGCCAGGATGCCACCGGGGGTGAACTCCGTCGTGCCCGCCAGGTGCCAGGTCCAAGCCAGGGCCAACAACAGGAAGGCCACCGAGGTCCCCATCAGGATGCCCAGGTACAGGCGGCCGGAGCGACGCGCCTGCTCCGTGCCGGCGTGGGTCACCAGGGGGTAGGTGGAGATGGTGATGGCCTCGTAGAAGACAAAGAGGGTGAAGACATTGCCGGCGAAGGC
Organism: Planctomycetota bacterium; assembly: GCA_002686595.1. Lineage (GTDB taxonomy): Bacteria > Planctomycetota > UBA1135 > UBA1135. Next base: position 3,040 of record NYXZ01000085.1, read on the forward strand.
CACGCCCAGGGCGCCGGCGATGGCCAGGGCGAAGCAGATGGCGAAGCGCGTTTGGTGCTTTTCGCCGTGGCCGCGCATGTAGCCCACGGCGTAGAGGCTGGTGATGATCCAGAGGCCGGAGGCCACCAGGGCGAAGAGCAGGCCCAGGGGTTCCAGGCGCAGGCGCAGGGTGAGCCCCGGCAGGACTTCCAGGATGTCGTGTGAGACATCGCCGCTCCCGCGCCCCGCCGGCAGGATGATCGTCACCACAAAAGCGAAGAGGGAGAGCGCCGTCAGGAAGCTGAGCGTGTCGCGCAGGTTCGGCAGGCGGCTGGCCAGGCCAACCAAGAGGGCTCCCGCCAGCGGCCAGAGAATGGCCAGGAAAAGGGCCGGGCCGGGCCCCTCGCTGAGGAAGGGGCCGAGGATGGGGCAGGTGCTCATGGCGTTCCCCCGAGCAGCAGGCGGGCGGCGGCGCTCGCGGTGCCCACGGTGAAGCTGGTGTGCAGGCCGAAGTACAGCGTGCCGAGCAACAGGATCCAGGCCGGGACCAGGATGCTCAATGGAGCCCGGCGCAGGTCACCGGTGGCCGGTTCCCGGAACCAGGCCACCTCCACCACGCGCCAGATGTAGGCCACGGCCAAAAGGGAGCTGAGCAAAATGGCGGCGGCCAGGGGCCACATGCCCGCCTCCAGGGCGCCGCGCACCAGATACCACTTGCTGACAAAACCGGCCGTCATGGGGACGCCGATCAGGGACAGGCCGCCGAGGACGAAGGCGCCGAAGGTCAGGGGCATGCGGTGGCCGACACCGGCCAGGTCCTCCAGGCGCGTGGATCCCAGGCGCAGGGCAAAGCAAGCCATGACCAGGAACAAGCCGCTCTTCATCAGGGCGTGGTTGAACAGGTGTACCAGGCCGCCGGTCAGGCCGCTCTCGTTGGCCAGGGCCAGGCCGAGCACCATGTAGCCGATCTGGGCCACGCTGGACCAGGCCAGCATGCGTTTCACATCCGCCTGGTAGATGGCCACCAGGGAAGCGCCGAACATGGCCAGGATGGCCAGGGGCAGGAGCAGGGCGTCCAGGTGCAGTTCGTCGAAGGCCAGGGGCGTGCCGAAGACCGAGAAGACGAAGCGCACCAACACATAATAGGCAACCTTGGTGGCCGTGGCCGCCAGGAAGGCGGTCACCACCGCCGGCGCGTAGGTGTAGGCGTTGGGCAGCCAGACATGCAGGGGAAAGAGGGCCAGCTTGATGCTGACGCCGGCCACGATGCAGGCCAGGGCCACAAGTACCGTGCGGTTGGCGCCCACCAGTGCCAGTCGTTCAGAGAGATCAGCAATGTTGAGCGTGCCGGTGACCATGTAGAGCAGCCCGATACCGAGCAGCAGGAAGGTGCCGCCGATGGTGCCCATGACCAGGTACTGGTAGGCGCTGGTCACGGCGCGCCGCGTGCGGCCCATGGAAATCAGGGCGTAGGCGGAGAGGGATGAGATCTCCAGGAAGACGAAGATGTTGAAGGCATCGCCGGTGATGGTGATGCCCGCCAGCCCGGTCATGCACAGCAGATAGGCGGCGTAGTACAGGTAGTGGCGCTCTCGTGGCAGCTCGGACTCCAGACTGCGGGGGGTGGCCGCCATGACCACGGTGCTGATGCCGGTGACGATTACGAGCACGAAGGCGTTGAGCGCATCGATGCGGTATTCGATGCCCCAGGGCGGCTGCCAACCGCCGAGGTGGTAGCTGATGGCGCCCCCCTCCCCCAGGGCCAGCACGCGCCCCAATAAGGTCAAGGAGATGGCCAGGGCTCCGGCGCTGACCAACATGGCCAGGCCCCAGGCCAGGCGCGCCCGGCGCAACAGCACGCACAGCGGCGCCGCCAACAGGGGCAGGGCGATTTGCAGGGCAGGCAGGTGCTCGCTCCAGTTCACGGCCTGCTGGGCCGCATGCTGGGCGGCATGTTGGGCGGCATGCTGGGCGTCAGAATGGTGAGCTCCGTTCCCGGCCTGGACGGTCAGGGAGGCGAGCTGGGCGAAGAGGCTCATCGCCCCTCCTCCATGGCGGCGATGTCGCCTTCCTCAATCGTGCCGTAGTCCTCGTGGATGCGCACGACGAAGGACAGGGCCAGGGCCGTCGTAGCCACGCCGACCACAATGGCCGTCAGCATCAGCACATGGGGCAAGGGGTTCGAATAGATCGTGTCGGGTGCCCCCTCCACCACGATCGGCGCCGTGCCTCCCTCCACCTTGCCCATGGTCACATAGAGCATGATGACCGAGACCTGGAAGAGGTTCAGGCCGATGACCTTCTTGACCAGGTTGCCCTTGGCCATGACCACATAGAGGCCGGTCATCATCAGGATGACGCACAACCAATAGTTGTAGAGGCCGGGCTCGATCACAGGATGTGTTTCCTTCCGGCGAAGAGGAAGAAGAGCTTGATCATGACCGCCGTGACCGTGAGCCCCACGCCGAGCTCCACCAGGAAGATGCCTATGTGTTGACCGTGAACGGCATCGTGGGCCAGCACCGAGTAGTCGAGAAAGTTGCCGCCCTTGAAAATGGAAGCCAGGCCCACGCCGCCGTAGAGCAGAACTCCCAGGGAGATCAGGATTTCCAGGGCGCGCGGGGAGCAGACGCGGCGAGCGGCGGGCAGGCCGAACATCAGGGCGAAGAGGATGATGCCGGCGGCGAAGATGACGCCAGCTTGGAAGCCACCGCCCGGGCCGAAGTCGCCGTGAAACTGCACATAGAATGCGAAGAGCAGGATGCAGGGGATCAGCGTCTTGGCGACGATGCGCAGGATGACGTGGCGGATCATGCCCGTCCCCCCTTGTTTTCCCGTTCCTCTTCCTGGAGCTGGCGACGGCTGCGGCGGCGGGCCCCCAGGCCCAGGGCCACGCCGATGGCGGCGGTGAAGATGACCGTGGTCTCGCCCCAGGTGTCATAGCCCCGATAGGAGGCCAGGACGGAAGTTACCATGTTGGGGATTTGGAGTTCCTGGGGCGAGGACTCGATGAAACGGTCCGCCAGGTAATGGTGGATGGGGGCGGCCGGATCCCCGTAATGGGGCATGTCCAGCGTGCCGTAGATCAGCACGGCGCCGGTCAGGAGCACCACCAAAAGGGCCAACGGTGCGCGGCGGTTGTGCTCGGGCTTCTCCTCGCTCTCGGTCAGGGCCAGGGTACCCAGCAGCAGGATGGTGGAGATGCCCGCTCCCACGGCGGCCTCTGTGAAGGCCACATCCACCGCATCCATTAATGTGAAGAGGGCCGCCGACAAGAGACTGAAGATGCCCAGGAGCATGACCGCCGCGAACAGGTCGTGCAGGCGAATGATGGCCACGGCCAGGGCTACCAGGAACCCGAAGAGCAGGATGTCGATGACACCTAGGATGGCGTCACCTCCTCCCCTTCCACCCCCTCCGCCGCCCGCTCGCGGGTCCAGGGCTCCAGCCCCCGCAGCCAGGCGGCCTTGACCAGGGCATGGCCCGCCGTGGGGCTGGTGAGTCCCAGGAAAAGGGCGATACAGATCAGCTTGATGATGACCAGGGGCGCGTCACTCTGGAGCATCAGGCCGACGAGGATGGACGCCGCCGCCAGGGTGTCTGTGACGCCGGCTCCGTGGACGCGGGTGTAGAAATCAGGCAGGCGTATGAGGCCCAAGCCTGCCACCAACACCAAAAAAGAGCCGAGGCCGAGGCAGGCCCAGGCGCTGTAATCGAGGAAGGCCTCCATCAACCGCCCTCCTCTTCCATGCCCGCCAGGTCGCCGAAGCGCGTGAACTTCATCACGGCGATGGTCCCAATGAAATTCATCAGGGCATAGACCAGGGCCAGGTCCAGGAAATCCGGCCGCCCAGTGAGGAAGCCCAGGACGGCGATCAACAACACGGTCTTGGTGCCGAAGCTGTTCACGGCCAGGACCCGGTCAAACACCGTCGGTCCGCAGACCGCCCGCACGAGGCACAGGCCCATGCAAACCAGGAGCGCAGCCGTCGCCATGGCGAACATCAGGCTCCGCCCTCCAGACGCGTTACACGGCGATCCATGGAGCCCTCCTCCAGGCCCTCCGCCGCGGCTCCGGCGATGGCGTGGACGCGGATCACGCCGCCCTCGGCCTCGATGGAGACCGTTCCCGGCGTCAGGGTGATGGAGTTGGCGTAGATCACACGCCCCAGGTCGGTCTCCTGGGAGGCCGCCAAGGTGATCACCCGCGGATCGATGGTCAGCCGCGGCGCCAGGATTCGCCGGGCCACATCGAAGTTGGCCTTGACGATCTCCCACGCCAACCAGGCCAAATACCCCGGCAAGCGCAGGGCCAGGTGCAGGGGCACGCCCTCCCGATCCACAATGCCCATGCGCCGCGCCAGCAGGACCACCACCAGGCAGGACAGGGCGCCCAGGGTGATGATGCCACTGGTGTAGTGCCCCGACCACAAGAGCCAGAGGACGAACAGGCAACCGAAGAGACCGACGGCGTGTCTCAAGGCAGTTGCTTTCCGGAGGTGACGGCAATCATGGCGGCGCGCTAGCTTGGCCACGCATGCAAAGGCGCCCAGAGCGCCCCGGCCAAGGCGCACAAAGATACGGCCTCCCGCGCCCCGGACAAGGCCCTTCCCACTCCCCACCCGCCCCATTCGACCAGACCCGCCCCCATCCCCACCG
>NYXZ01000086.1 GCA_002686595.1 Planctomycetota bacterium
TCTTGAAGGGACAGCGATGCTTTACGGATAAGTGTGCACTCTCACGGCGAGATTACCCGCCCGGAGTGCACGCACAGCGGCGATCAAAAGTCACCGAGTACGGCGTGCGCCTGCGTGAAAAGCAGAAGCTCAAGCGCATCTACGGCGTCATGGAGCGACAGTTCCGCCTCTACTTTGTCGAAGCCGAACGTCTGAAGGGCAACACTGGAGCCAACCTCTTGATGTTGTTGGAGCGCCGCCTCGACAATGTCGTCCTGGCCAGTGGCTTTTCCCTCTCTCGCAATCACGCCCGGCAGCTAATCAACCACGGTCACTTCATGGTCAATGAGCGTCGCGTGGACATTGCCTCTTACCAGTTGCGTCCCGGTGATGTGGTCAAGCCTGCCACCAAAGACACAACCAAGAAAATCGTCTCGGAAGCCATCGAAGTCAACAAGTCCCAGCCTGTTCCTACCTGGCTTGATGTGGCCGGCGATGCGATGACCAGTACTGTGACGGCTATGCCGAAACGCGAGGATGTACCCCACCCGATCCAAGAACAACTCATCATCGAGCTCTGCTCGAAGTAGACAACCGCGGAGACACTGACATGAGAATTCGTTGGCGCAATTTTGAACTTCCGAGCAAGGTCATTTCCGAGTCCGGCTCAATGACCGAAGAGTACGGAAAATTCCTCATCGAGCCCTTTGAGCGCGGCTTTGGCCACACAATCGGCAACGGTTTGCGGCGCGTGCTGCTCTCTTCCATCGAGGGAGCAGCCATTCGATCGGTCAAGATCGAGGGCGCAACCCACGAGTTCGACACCCTCGAGGGTGTCTATGAGGATGTCTCCGACATCATCCTGAACCTCAAGCGCCTACGCCTGCGGTACGAAGGTGAAGGCAACCTCACCTGTCGCATCGCCAAGATGGGCCCCGGTGAGGTTACTGGGGCTGATGTGATCTGCGAAGGTGACGCAGAGGTCTGTAACAAGGATCTCTTGATCGCCACCTTGACCAGTGAAGTGGAACTGAACATTGAGCTCACAGCGGAGCGCGGTCGCGGCTACCTGCCGGCGGACGCAGAGCGCGCTGAGGGCGACGAGCTAAACACCATTCCGGTGGACGCGATCTTCTCACCGGTGCAGCGCGTGCGTTATGCCATTGAAGCCACGCGCGTCGGCAAGTTTACCAACTACGACCGTTTGGCCCTGGAGATTTGGACCGACGGTACGGTGAGCCCGGAGCTGGCGCTGGTTGAAGCAGCGAAGATCTATCGCAAGCACTTGAACCCGATCGTGCTCTTTGGTGCCAGCGTTGATGCTGAGCCGGTTGTTGAAGATCCCAGTGCCTCCGAGTTCAACCAGGACCGAGTTGAGGTCAATGAACTCTCCGTGCTACTCGATCAGTCGATTAGCGAGCTGGAGCTCTCAGTGCGGGCGCGCAATTGTTTGGATGGCGCCAACCTCACAACTCTTGGTGCGCTGGTTTCCCTGAGCGAGAACGAGGTTATGCACCTCAAAAACCTCGGTAAGACGAGCCTGACAGAGATTAAGAGCAAGCTGGCCGAAAAGGGCCTTTCGCTCGGAATGACAGCCCAGTAAGCCCACAGGAAAACCACAGGAACTAGCCATGCGACACCGCGTAGCAGGATACAAGCTCGGTCGAACGACCAGCCACAGGATCGCCATGATGCGCAACATGACGGCCTCGCTGATCGAGCACGAGCGGATTATTACCACCGTCCAGAAGGCCAAAGCGGTCAAGCCGTTTGTGGAGAAGCTGGTGACGCTCTCAAAGGAGCCGACCCTGCATCACCGCCGCCAAGCCATTGCGACTCTGCGCAACAAGGATGCGGTCGCCAAACTGTTCAGCGTCTTGGGGCCGCGCTTCAAGGAGCGGCCCGGTGGCTACTGTCGCATTCTGAAACTCAGCAAGCCGCGCCTGGGCGACAATGGACAACGCGCTATTTTGGAGTTCGTGGAACGCACCGTGGTGGAGGAGGAAGCCACGGCGGAGGCAGCCGCCGAATAGTGGTCCTGGGCGCGGGTTGCGCGCCCTGTGCTGGATCTAAACAACAAGGCGTCTGCCAGACCCAGCGCGGTCTTGCAGGCGCCTTGCAGTTAGAAGCGCGTCAGGCAGACCCGCTCGCGCCCTACCAATTGCACCAGCTCCTCGGCCATGGGGTCGGAAAGGGAGACTTGAAACTCGCGGCCGGCCCGGATGCGGCGGGAACGACCGTCGTCACCGGTGACCTGCAGGTAAACCGGGCAGTTGCCACTGTGGGTCGCGAGGCAAGCGCGCAGTTTGGACAGGAGCTCGCCATCCGTGGGAGACAGGTGCAGCAGTAGTCCGCCTGAAAACCCCTGCAGGGCCTGGTCCAGGGAGAGAATCTCGTCCAAGAGCAGGCCGACCTCATCATCCTTGGATTCCAGCTTGCCGCGACAGACGACCACGGCGCCATCTTCAATCAAATCGCCAGAGGCCTCATAGGCATCCGGGAAGCAGGTCACGCCAACGGCCCCCTGCAGGTCCTCCAGGCGAAAGCGCCCCATCTTGCGCCCAGCCATACGACCGGAGCGCACAACGACTTCACTCTTGCCCATGACCAAGCCGGTCAAGACGACCTCACTGCGGTGGGGGAGATTGGGTAGTTCGCTGGTGGCAGTGCTGGACAAGAGCGCCACTAGTCCGGCGCGTTCCTCCAGGGGGTGGCCGGTCAAGTAGTAGCCGAGGGCCTCGAACTCCAGGGTCAGGGTGTCGGAGCGGTTGAGGGCGCGGCTCGCATCGATGCCGTCGCTGGCGGCGGCGGGGGCCTCGGAGTCGGGGCTGGCGCCAAACAGGCTGCCCTGGCCTGAGCGGCGGTCAGCTGCGGCGCGCGCACCATCGCTTAGGGCTGAGTCCAAGGCCGCCAGCACAGCACCGCGGTTGTGGCCGGTGGCCTCAAAGGCGCCTGCCTTGATCAGAGCCTCGAAGGTCAAGCGACCGATCTGGGGCGGGTCCAGTTCCGAGCACAGCTGGTGCAGGCCGATGGGGCGCGCTCCGCTTCTAATGGAGTCGCGCGTGCTCAGTAGAAGCTCGACGGCCTTTGAGCCAGTGCCCTTGAGGGCTCCGAAGCCGTAGCGAATACCCTCCGCCGTGGCGAGAAACTCCCAGCGGGAGTAGCGGATGTCGGGGGGCAGGACGTCAATGCTCGCCCGGCGTGAGTCATCCACCAGTTCCTTTACTTTGCCCGTGTCCGACATCTCGCAGGACATGTTGGCGGCCAGGAAAGCCTTGCGGTGGTGGGTCTTGAGGTAGGCCGTTTGGTAGGTGATGCGGGCGTAGGCGGTGGAGTGCGACTTGTTGAAGCCATAACCCCCGAACTTGACGATGTTGTCCCAGACCTCCTTGGCCGTACGCTTGGCGCAACCGTTGGCCAGGGCTCCTGCCAGGAATTGGGCCGAGAACTTCTCCATGATCTCGGGCTTCTTCTTGCCCATGGCCTTGCGCAGGTTGTCGGCGTCATTGAGGGAGAAGTTCGCCAGTCGATTGGAGATCATCATCACCTGTTCCTGGTAGACGATGCAGCCGTGGGTCTCTTCGAGGATCTCCTCCACGCTGGCATGGGGGTAGACGACTTCTTCCTCACCGTGCTTGCGGCGCACGAACATGTCGGCCATGCCCGATTCGAGGGGGCCGGGGCGGTAGAGGGCCAAGACGGCAATCAGGTCCTCAAAGCAGTCAGGCTTCAAACGGTGCAGCAGCTTGCGCATGCCCTCGGATTCGAGTTGAAAGACGCCTAGGGTGTCGCCGCTAGTCAGGAACTCGAAAACCTTGGCGTCGTTCTCTGGCAAATCCTCCAGATCCGGCGGCTCATCGCCCAGCAGTTTGATGTTGGCCAGGGCGCGGTCCAGGATGGTCAGGGTTCTGAGGCCCAGGTAATCCATCTTCAGCAGGCCGAGTTCCTCCAGATGGCCCGCCGACCATTGGGTGGTGATGTCGTCTCCGTTTTTGGCGAGGGGCACATAGTCGACGATCGGGCGATCGGCAATGACGACACCCGCCGCGTGGGTCGAGATGTGCCGCGCCATGCCCTCCAGCGCCACGGAGTAGCGGAATAGCTCGCCGTACTCGGGCTTCTCCTGGCGGATAGCGATTAGGTCGCTGTCGGTCTCTAGGGCTTCCTTGAGGGCTGGCGCGCCGGGGCCCTGGGGGATCTTCTTGGCGATGCGATCCACCTCGCGCAGGGGGACATCCAGGACGCGCCCCACATCGCGCACCACCGTGCGCGAGGCCATGGTTCCGAAGGTGACAATCTGGGCCACATTCTCGGAGCCGTAGCGCTCCCGCGTGTACTCCATCACGCGTTCGCGACCTTCCTTGCAGAAATCAATATCGATATCTGGCATGGAGACCCGCGCGCTGTTCAGGAAACGTTCGAAGATCAAGCCGTATTCCAGCGGGTCCAAACGCGTGATATCGAGCAGGTAGGCGACAATTGAGCCGGCCGCGGACCCGCGGCCGGGACCCACATGGATATCGTGTGCCCGCGCCCAACGGATCAGGTCCCAGACGATTAGGAAGTAGGAGACAAAGCCCAGTTCCGAAATGGTGGCCTTCTCGTACTCAAGGCGCTCGCGGGCCGCGGCATTGTCCTTGCCGTAGTACTTGTTCAGACCCTCGTCGAGCAGACGCGCGAAAATCTCATCTGGTGCCTCGCCCGTGTCGCTCTTGAAGATCGGTAGATGGTAAGTGCCGAACTCGAGCTCCACCTCGGTCTGGCTGGCCACATCCATGGTGGACTTCAGGGCCTCGGGCAGATCCTTGAACATCTCGCCCATCTGCTCCCGCGTGGTGAAGTAGAGCGAAGTTGCATCGAACTTGAAGCGGTCCGGATCATCCTTGCGCGCGCCGGTGTTGATGCACAACAGGACATCCTGTACCGCACAGTCTTCCTGGCGCAGGTAGTGGATGTCGTTGGTGGCTACGAGGGGAATGCCCGTGCGGCCGTGGATGCGCGTCAGGACTTCGTTGGCAGCAGTCTGGTCCTCGATGCCATTGCGTTGCAGCTCGAGCCAGAAGTGCTCCTTGCCGAAAAGGTCTCGGAACTCCGTGGTCAGGGCTTCGGCCTCCGCTTCCTTGCCGCCGAGGGCCAACTGGTTTATCTCACCGCTCAAACACCCCGAGAGACAGTTCAGGCCGGAAGCGTATTGGGAGAGCAGTTCACGGTCGATGCGTGGTCGGTAGTGAAAGCCCTCGGTGTAGGCCAAGGAAGCCAGTTGAATCAGGTTTCGATAGCCTTCCTGGTTGCGGGCCAACAGCGTGATGTGGTTGTAGCCGTTGCCCTTCGCCTTGCTATGGGGCTTGTGGCGAGACTGGCGCGCCACGTACATCTCGCAGCCCAGGATGGGACGGATGTCCTGCGCCGTGCATTCCTTGTAGAGGTCCACGGCGCCGAACATGTTGCCGTGGTCGGTGATGGCCAGGGCGTTTTGGCCATCGGCCTTGCAGGCGCGCACCAAATCCGGAATCCGGTTGGCGCCGTCTAGCAGGCTGAACTCGGTATGGACATGTAGGTGGGCAAACTCGGGCGCGGTCATCAGGGTGTGGAATCAGGTTGTGGGGGCACTGGCCCGGGCCGGAGCCGCTAAGTTCCGGGGCGTGTGCCCAGCAGGTTGGCCAAAAGGGCCTGCTGAGTGTGCAGGCGGTTTTCCGCCTGGTCGTACAGGAGGCTGCGTGGGCCATCGAGGACTTCGTCGCTGGCCTCCAGGTTGCGGCGCACGGGCATGGCGTGCATCAGGGCGGCGTCGTCGCCGCGGGAGAGGAGAGCCTCGTCCAGCATCCAGCCCGAGGTGCGCGCCAGGCGATGGGCGGCCAAGGTCTCGTTGCCATAGACCTCCAGGGAACTCCAGGAGCGTCCGTAAACGATGTGCGCGCCGTCCGCCGCCTGTTCGAGATCATCCGTTAGCGTCAAGGTGCCGCCGCCGGCCAGGGCGCGGGCCTCGTTCAGCAGAGAACCGTCCAAGTCGTAACCGGCCGGGTGTGCGATGGTCACTTGCATGCCCTGGGCCAGGCAGGCGAAGAGCGTCGAGTGTACGACCGTCGGGCTGGCGGGGACGGGGGAGCGTGTCCAGACCAGGGAGATGCGCTTGCCCGCCAGTTCCCCCAGGCGTTCACGCATGGTCATCAAATCTGCCAGAGCTTGGAGCGGGTGCCAGAGGGCGCTCTCCATGTTGATGACCGGCACCTGGGCATGGTCGGCCCATTCGCGGATGCTGGCATCCTGGCGGTCGGTCTCCCAGGAGCGACCCGCCGGGCGCGGTCGAATCGCGATGGCGTCCACATATCGGGAGAGAACCGCCGCCGCGTCCTTGATGTGCTCCGGCGCCGGCCCGTCCATGACGCCGCCCTCGCGCGATTCCAGTTCCCAAAAATCGGAAGCCGCCGTCAGGTTTACGCAGTGCCCGCCGAGCTGGTTGACCGCCGCCTCGAAGGAGGCCCGCGTGCGCAGGGAACCGCGGAAGAAGAGCATGCCGATGGTGCGTCCGGCGATGGAGGCCACTTCTCCGGCTCCCCCCGAGCCCGCCCTGGTCTTCATCTCGCGGGCCGTTTTGAGGATCTCCTCCAGGGCTCCCGGGGCGAGGTCCGTCAGGCGCAGGAGGTGCTGGATATCGCCGTGATTGACCATGGTGGCAGGATACCCGGAGCGGGGCGTTTTTCCAAAAGGAGAGGGCCCGGCGAGGCCCGGAAAGCGGGCTTTCTGGGGGCCCTCCCAGGTCAGCGGAGATGACCCCCACGGTTGACTATGGTCGGGGAGGGAGATACAACCTTCGGTCGCGCACCCGTGGCTCAACTGGATAGAGCACCTGACTACGGATCAGGAGGTTACAGGTTCGAATCCTGTCGGGTGTACCAGAACAACTCCGGCGCCGGTCGCCCTGCACCCCGCGGTGGGGCGGGGACCCGAGCCGGAGCACCGCCCCCTGACCGGGGCTGCTCCCATACAAGTAATGAACGATCCGTCTTGGACCGCCAGTTTCACCCCACCTCACGGCGAGGATGAAGCATTCATGGCACTGGCCCTGGAGGAGGCTCGACGAGCCGCCGCCCGGGACGAGGTCCCCGTGGGAGCGGTCATCGTCCTCAAGGGGACGGTGCTCGCTCGCGCCCACAACGAGACGCGCGCCCGCAGGGACCCCACGGCCCACGCTGAGATGCTGGCCGTTTCCCAAGCCGCGGCGGCCCTCGGCGACATGCGTCTCACCGGCGCCACGGTCTACTCGACCGTGGAACCATGTTTCATGTGTGCCGGGGCCCTTTCCCACGCCCGTGTCGAACGGGCTGTCTGGGGAGTGCGCGACCCGAAGTTCGGTGCCTGTGCCTCCCTCGGAGGCGTGCTCACCGATACACGGCTAAACCACCGGGCACGGATCACCGAAGGAGTCCTAGCTGACGAAGCCAGGCGACTCCTGCGGGAGTTCTTTCAAAGCAAACGCTGATCTCTTCTCATCCCAGCCACGGGACCGGGCCACCGGTTTCCCAAAGCAGGCGATGGGGCGAGTAACACCTGGAGAGGTGCCGGAGCGGCTGAACGGACTGGTTTCGAAAACCAGCGTGGTGCAAGCCACCGGGGGTTCAAATCCCTCCCTCTCCGCCACCACCCACCCTACGGTGGCCACAACCATCAGCGTTTTCGCATGGAACAAGGAGAGGTGACCGAGTGGCTGAAGGTGCTCGCCTGGAAAGCGGGTGTGTCAGCAATGGCACCGCGGGTTCGAATCCCGCCCTCTCCGCCAACCCCGCGGACCCGGGAGCGGGTCCGGTCCCGGGCGATGGATCGGATTCGAACCGGGTCAGGCCGGGAACGGAGCAGCCCTAAGGATCCCGAGCCAGGCGCCTGGTGCCCGGGCCCTCTCCCGGGCCCGCTTCGCCGAACTTCCCCCACATATCAACATTTCGTAGACTGCTCGCATCATGGCTGCTGACGCCTATCAGGTCCTCGCCCGCAAGTGGCGTCCACGAACCTTTGACACGGTTGTGGGCCAAGATGTGGTCACGGAAGTTTTGGGCGGTGCCATCCGCGAAGAGCGCATCGGGCACGCCTACCTCTTCACCGGCCCGCGTGGAACCGGGAAGACGACCTGTGCCCGCATCTTCGCCAAGGCCCTCAACTGCGAGAGCGGCCCCACCCCGAATCCCTGCGGCACCTGCGAGCGTTGTCAGGCGGCGGACGCCGGCGCCGAGGCTGACCTGATTGAGATCGACGCCGCCACCCATACGGGCGTCGACTCCGTGCGCGCCCTGCGTGACCAGGCCGTCTATGTGCCCATGCGCGCGCGCTTCAAGGTGTACCTGATCGACGAGGGGCACATGCTCTCCAAGTCCGCCTTCAACGCGCTGTTGAAGACGCTCGAAGAGCCCCCGGACCATGTGAAGTTCCTCTTCGCCACCACCGAGCCTCACAAGGTTCCTGACACGGTGCTCTCCCGTTGCCAGATCCTGCGCCTCGACCCGGTACCGGAACAGGCCATCGCCGAGCACCTGGCACATATCTTTAAAGAGGAAGGCGTGCAGGTCGGGGAAGGCGTCCTCACCGAACTCGCCCGGCGCGCTCGGGGCGGCCTGCGGGATGCCCTTTCCCTCAGCGACCAACTCCTGGCCCTGGTGGGCGATGCGCCGCAGCTGGCGGACCTCGACCGTCTCTCCGGCGAGGGCGGCCTGGCCACCACCCATGCCCTGGTGGAGGCCCTGGAAGGCGGCGATCGCGGCGCCCTCCTGGCGGCCCTGCCAGCCGGCAGTGGGCGGGAAGAGGAACTAGTCGAGGGCCTGTTGGGCCACCTGCGCGGATGTCTGCTCGCGGTCCTGTGCGGCGACAATTCACCGCTCCTGATGCACACTGCCGCCAGTCCGGAACAGCGCAAGGCCATGAGCGCCCGGGCCAAGCGCCTCGGAGGAGACGTGCTGGAGGTTTGGCTCCAGGAGCTGCTCCACGCCAGGGAACGCATGCGTCTCTTGCCGAGCCAAGCGCGCTTGATCATGGAGTTGACCCTGCTCGACCTCTTGCAAGGGGATTCCGCCGCTCCCCTGGGCGAGCTTGTCCAGCGCCTCGAGGTGCTGGAGTCGCGCCTTGGAGCCGGGGGAGGCGCTGCGCCCGCCACTCCGGCCGCGCGTGCCGGCCAGGGCTCGCCCGCGCCGCCGGCCGCTCCGTCGAGCCGTACGAGGCCGAATCCAGAGCCCTCGACCAGCACAGCTCCGGCCAAGGCACCTGCGGTCAAGACACCTGCGGTCAAGACACCTGCGGCAAAGACACCGGTGGCCTCCGCCGCAAGAGCCCCGCACTCAGCTTCCCCCGCTGCCTCCGAGCAGGATCGCTCAGCCGCCTCGGCGACCATGAGCAACCGTGAAACATGGGACGCCGTCCTGGCGGAACTGCGGGACCGCGCCCCCTCCCTGGCGGAAGTCCTGGAGCGCTCTGGCAGCATGGTGGCCCTCTCCCGGGAAGAGGGCCGCGCCGTAATCCAGTTCGGCCGCCTGTCCGAGGCGGATCTGCTACTCATTCGGGACGGACGCAATGGGCGAGTCTGTGCGGATGCTTTATCTTCGGTCGTCGGCCAGCCGGTCGAAGTCACCCTTGAGGACCCCGCCGGGGCCACTCCGGGCGCCGAGGATCTCTTCACCGCCCGCGTGGCCCGCGAACTAGGCGGCCAGATACAGGAACGATCATGAGCGGCGCCGCCGACGACATGGGCAGCCTGCTGCAGCAGGCCAAGAAGATGCAGCGTGAACTGGACCTGGCTCGGGAAGAGTTGGAGGAACTGCGCGTCGAGGGCAGCGCCGCCGGCGGACAGGTCAAGGTCCTGGTCACCGGATCGGGCCTGGTGCGCTCGGTAAAGATTGCCAAGGAAGCCCTGGACCAGGGCGGCTTAAGCGGCGTGGAGGATTGGGTGTTGGCGGCGGTAACCGATGGCCTCCAGCGGGCCAAGGTCTTGCGCGAGGAGCGCCTCTCCAAGGTGACCGGCGGCCTGAACCTGCCCGGTTTGCTCTGAGTCCGCCTGATGGCCTATCCCGCAGCCCTCGAAGCCTTGGTGGATGCTTTTGAGCGATTCCCTGGCATCGGTCGCCGCACGGCGGAACGGCTGGCCTTCCACATCCTGCGGGATCCCAGTTCCCGCGGCCTCTCCCGGGCCATCGAAGAGGCCGTCACCCGCGCCCAGCGTTGCGGCCGCTGTTGCAATGTGGCGGAGAGCGATCCCTGTCCTTTGTGCGCCGATCCGGACCGGGACGACAGCCTGCTTTGCGTCGTGGAGGAGCCCCGCCATGTGGAGGCCATGGAGCGCTCGGGTGCCTTCAAGGGCCGCTACCATGTCCTGATGGGATCCTACAATCCGGCGGAGGGCAGCGAGCCGCGCCACCTGACCCTGGAGCAACTCCTGCGGCGGGTGGGGGAGGAGCGTCCGCGTGAGGTAATCCTGGCCACAGATCCAGACCAGGAGGGCGAGGCCACGGCCCAGTTGGTCAGCGAGGCCCTGCGCAGCGGGCACCCAGGAGCCAGCTCCGAGTCCGGTCCGCGCATCACGCGTCTGGCCCGCGGCCTGCCGGCGGGCAGCGCCATCGAATACCTGCACAGGGGAGTCCTGGAGGACGCCCTGGCGGGGCGCAGGCCGGTCTGAGCGCCGATTCTGGCGTTCCCTCCCCCCTAATCCTTGCCCGGGGCCCCTCCCCGCCACCTGGCCCGGGCCTTGCTTCTCAACCCGGCGGCCCATTGCGTCGATACGGTCCCCATGGATCGTCCCTCACTCTCCCAGGGGTTGCGCCAGCGTGGCGAACAGCAGCTGGCCCTGGCCCCGCGCATGCTCCAGTCCATCGAGGTCTTGCGGATTCCGGCCTGTGATCTGGAGTCCTACCTGGAGCAGGTCGCCGCCGATAATGGCGCCCTGGTCCTCGGCCCACCGCAGGAAGCCAGTCCCGCCGCTGGCCAGCATTCGAGCTTCGCCCCGGGCACCCGCGGTGCCGGCCGGGAGGCCACGGAGCGCCACGACGAGATGCTCCGCAACCATCCAGCGGGTCCAGCCAGCCTCTCGGAACAGGTCGCCCTGCAGTTGGCCGACCTGGGCGATGATGACGAACTGACACCTTGGCTGCACTTCCTGCTCGGTTGTCTCGACGAGGCCGGTTACCTCTCCGTTTCCGACGAGCGTTTACTGGAGCTGGCAGCGGAGTCCGGACTCACCCCCGATGCGGGTCTCCTGGGCCTGGCCATCGCCCGCCTGCAGACCCTGGAGCCCAGGGGCTTGGGCGCGCGCAATGCCATCGAAGCCCTGCTCTTGCAATTGGAACCGAGCGACCCGGATTACGCCGACCTGTGCCGCCTGCTGGAGGATTTCCTGGAGGAGTTGGCTCAAAACAAACTGCCGGCGGTGGCGCGCGCCATGGAACTCGACATGCCCGGACTCCAAACCCTGCTGACGCGCCTGGGGGGCTTGGAAATGCGCCCTGTGGCCGCCCTGGCGGAATCCGGCGCCGAGGCCATTCGCCCGGATGTGCTGGTGGATTGGACCGGCAGCGGCTTTGAAGTGCGGGTGGACCGCAGCGCCTTCCCCGCTGTGTCAGTTGACGAGGAGATCAAGGCCCTGGCTCGCCGCCCTGACCAAGAGCGCGAAGCTCGCGATTGGTTCCGCCAGCGCCTGGACCAGGCCCGTTGGATCGTCGAAGCCGTGGAGCAGCGCGGCCGCACTTTGCTGCGCGTATCCCGCGCCCTGTTCCACCACCAACGCGCCTTCCTGGAGGAGGGACCCGGCCACCTCTTGCCCCTGCGCATGCACAAACTGGCCCAGGATCTCGGCATCCATGTTTCCACGGTCAGTCGGACCGTTTCGGGCAAGCACGTGCAGACTCCCTGGGGCATCTTTCCCCTGCGCCACTTCTTTCAGGCCGCCGGAGGCACGGAGGAGCCCGGCGGAGCCGTCGCGGCCCGCGGCGATGTGCGCGATGAAGTGCGGCGCGTGGTGGAGGCCGAGGACGGCAGTGCTCCACTCTCGGATGATGCCATCGCGGCGGCACTCTCCGAGCGCGGCCGGCCCCTGGCCCGCCGCACCGTGGCCAAGTACCGCCGCGAGCTGGGCATTCCCAGCTCCTATCGCCGCCGCCGCTTCGATTGAAAAGCACCGCCGGCCCGCCCATCCGGACCGGATCCCGAGCCCAGGGGCCGACTGGCTCCGGGCCTTGAATCCAGCGCCAGCGACGCCTGTTCCTTGAGCCCGGACGCGGACCAAGCCTGACCCCTGGCGAACACTGCGGCTATCATCTGCGGACGATGAGCACTCCGCGCAATCTCCGCGTCCTGCTGGCCTACGACGGTGCCCGCTTCTTTGGCTGGCAACGCCAAGCAGGCTTCCTCTCCGTGCAGGAGGCCCTGGAGGAGGCCATCGACGATCTCACCGGCGAGCCCGCCACGGTTTACGGTTCCGGGCGCACAGACACCGGCGTCCACGCCCTGGGCCAGGTGGCCAGCTTTCAGCTATCAACCGCCATGGCCGACGACCGCCTGCGCCACGCCCTGAACGCCCACTTGCCCCAGGGCGTCGTCATCAGGCGCTTGGAGACCTGCGCCCCAGACTTCAACGCCCTGCGCTCGGCACGCGGCAAGCGCTATCTCTACCTGACTGCCACCACGCGCTTTCGGCCACCCTTCGCCCAACAGCATTGCCATTGGGTCCAGTCACCCCTGGACCGCGCCGCCCTGGAGCGGGCCGCTGCCCAGGTCGTAGGCACCCACGACTTCGTGGCCTTTGGCAACGCCGGTTCCCCGCGCAAGACAACCGTACGCACCGTGCACGCCCTGCGCGTCGTCGCCCGGCGCGAACGCATGGCCTTCGTGATTCAAGGCTCTGGTTTTCTCTACAAGATGGTGCGCACCATCGCCGGCACGCTGATCGATGTGGGCCGCGGCCGCTTGGATCCCGACTGCGTCAGTCGCGCCCTACAAACCGGTGAGCGCACGGAGGCCGGCCCCACGGCTCCGGCGGCCGGTCTATACCTGTTGCGCGTCATGTACGACGAACCGGTCTTCCAGGGTCCAGACCGCGGGCCGCGGGGAGCGCCGGGGTTGTTTTCCTGAGCGGCTTGCGCCGGCTTTGGGCACGGCGAACCAGCTGAACTCAGCGCCGGGCAGGACCGCGGGACGTCTGGGCGGCGGGCGCGCTGGCGAGGGGTCCCAGCCCTGCCCTCAATACCCCTTCGGAGGCCCCTTGGGAGGGGTGCGTACCCCCTTCGGTTTGCAGCGGC
Organism: Planctomycetota bacterium; assembly: GCA_002686595.1. Taxonomy (GTDB): domain Bacteria; phylum Planctomycetota; class UBA1135; order UBA1135. The sequence continues at coordinate 13,245 of NYXZ01000086.1, forward strand.
ACGAACCGAGAAGAGTGCCTTGACCGTTTTGCGTTTTGGGTGCAAAGTAGACCTTGGTCTTGAAGGTCACCAACTATTGCTACAGCAGCTTGAATGTGCCCCCCGCCGCAACGGGGGGCAGGGAGAACGAAACTCCCGCCCGGACCCGGCGGCAACTATTGACCGTCCCCACGTCGCGCACCGCACCGCCTTCTGCATGCCCGTTTTTGCGGGCTAGGTATGCCGAGTCAGTAGGGCGCGGCGTGGGCCTCATACCGTTTCCGGCCAGGGTTATTCCCCGCGGCCGGCCTCCTCTTTTTCCCACCATCAAGGAGCCGACGCGTTCGGCCCAGGAGAACAACATGAAGACCGAAGTTTCCATCCTGCATCATGATTACCCGTCACAGGTCCGCGATACCGTGGAGGATAAGCTGCAACGCTTGGTCAAGTTCAACGACCGCTTAGTCTCCATTAGGGCCCTCTTGGAAAAGCAGAATGATGACCATCGGGTCGAGTTTGTGGCCAATGTTGGAAACGGAAATGTGCTTGTTGTCGACGCCCGCAGTGATTCCTTCGGCAGTGCCTTGGATGAGGCCACCGAGCGCATGACGCGCGTCCTGACGCGCCATAAGACCAAGCAGACTGATGCCCGCCGCCGCGGCGGCCGCGTGGGCCACTGACAGGAGGCCACTGACAGGAGGCCACTGACAGGAGGCCACTGACCGGGTGGCCGCTGATGGCGTGGGTTCTTGAGCAGAACGACACACCCAGTGGCCGCCCAGACGCCTCGCTTCCTACCCGGCGGAATAGCCGGGACGGGGGGGGCGCGGGAAGGGCGGCGGTCTGCTATGTTAGTCGGTCGCCGCCCGGCCACTTTAGACTTTAGCCTGGGCGTTTCACCTCGGCCTCCCCAATCCCCCCAGCCCTAGCCCACACGCCCCGCCCGGCCTGCCGCCCCGCTTCTAGCGGGCGCACCCAAGCAACTCGGACGCGGCTCAAACCTGACAGAATGACGACGACCGTCTCCATGAGTTACTGGAAACAGTTCAAAGCTTCCTCCTGCAGCATTTCCCTCAAGGCACAGGACAAGGAGGCTGCTCTGGAAGAGATTGTCTCCCTGCTCATCAAGGGGCGCGCCTTGCCGAAGGAGATGGCTGAAGCCGCCCTAGAAGCCCTGTTGGAGCGCGAGCGTCTGGCTACCACGGGTGTCGGCATGGGCGTGGCCATTCCCCATGTGAAGGTCCCGGGCCTGGAAAAGGTCGCCTGTGGCCTCGCCGTACACGGAGAAGGGTTGGAGTGGAGTTCCGTGGACGGAGCTCCGGCCCACGTCTTCTTCACCGTGTTGCGCCCGGATGAGGCCGGGGAACACCACGATCCCGAGGCACACTTGGACATGATGCGTTGGGTCGCGCGCCTGGCTCGGGAAGAAGACTTCCGGCGCTTCGCCCGCAAGGCGGAAAAAAGGGCGGACCTCATCAGCCTGTTGAAGGAGATGTCCGCCGTCTGATTCGGCGGAGAGAACCGCGCGCGTCATGGAGTTGCGCTGCACAGTTTGCGTGGTCAACTCCCAGGGCCTGCACGCCAGACCCTGTCACGCCGTCGTGGCCCTGGCCCTTGAGTACGCGGCGGACCTCACGGTTTGCAACGGGGATCAAGAGGTCAACGGCAAGAGTATTTTGGCCTTGATGACCCTCAACGCGCCCCAGGGCACGGAGCTCGTTTTGATGGCCAACGGCACTGATGGGGCGGAGCTCCTGGAACGCCTAGAGCGGCTGTTTTTGGCTGGCTTCGACTATGGAGAGGCCTGAGGCGCCGGGGCCGAGGCCTCTCCGCCGCGCCGGGAATACGAATCCGGCTCAACTGGCGCCACGCCCCTGGCCGAAGGTGATTACCGGCCTGAGCCTGGGAGAGGCGGGCCTGACATTTGAGGCGTTTTTTCAAGAAGAAGATCAGCCGTTCCATCGGCCTTGATCTGGGGAGTGCCACGGTCAAGGCCGTGGAGTTGACGCGGGACGGGGACGGCGTGACCCTCAGCGGCCTGTCCTGTTCCGAGCGGCGCCCCGGCGAGGACCTGGGTGAAACCCTGGGACGGGTGCTGGGTCAGAGATCTCTCAGCGGCCGGGAAGTGACCCTGGCGGTGGGGGGCCGGGGTGTGTTGGTGCGCTATGTGCCCATGCCCAAGGCCTCGGAGGCGGAGCTGCGCCAGGCCATGCCCCTTGAGGCGGAGCGTCTGCTGCCCCTTGAGTTGGATGAGATGCAACTCGATTTCCAGGTATTGGGGCCGCGGTCGAATGGGCGTGGGGGTGAAGCGGAGGAGGTCAGCGTCTTGTTGGCGGCCTGTCGGCGAGATGAGGTCCAGGAGCGATTGGACCTGACTCGACGGCGCGGTCTGGTTCCTGGAGCCATGGATGTGGAGCTGTTCGCCGTGCTAAATGCCTGGGAACGGGCCACGGCCGAGCCCTTAAGTCACGGGGCTGGGGAGGGCGCCGAAGAGGATGACTCGGCTGGCGACGCGCCTGGTGCTGCGAAGTGTGAGGCAGCTCGTGATGCGACGGAGGAAGCGTCCGAGGACGCGACCCGTGAAGCGCCCGATGAAACACATGGCCGGGAGGGAGAGGAGCCTTCGGTCGCCGCACACTCGCAAGATGGACCCGTGCCGTCGCCGGCAGGTGGATTGGAGAACGAGTCCGGCGTGGCCGTTGTGGATGTGGGGGCGACGCGCACCACGGTCAGCGTTTTGTGCGGTGGGAGGCCCTGTTTCAGCCGTGAAATCGGCTTGGGAGGCGCGGATTTGACCCAGGCCGTGGCCCGCGCCCTGGGTCTGGGGACGGAGGATGCGGAGGCGCAGAAACGTGCCCCCGGTGAGCGGGAAGACGAGCTGCGGGCGGCCACCGGCGGCGTCTTGGAAGATTTGGGCCACGAACTGGCCCACTCCCTCGACTATGTGGAACACCACGAGGGCTTGCCCGTGAAGGAGGTCTGGGTGTCCGGTGGAGGTGCCCTGGCACCGGGTGTCATCGATTGGCTGGGAGCTGCCCTGGCCCGTCCGGTGGCGGCATGGGATCCCCTGGCCGGCCTGGCCCCGCGGGCAGATGCCCGGGGACTTGAGGAACTGGACGCCTGGCGCAGTTCCCTGGCCGTGGCCTTGGGCCTGGCCTGGAGGGGACTGGCCAAATGATTCGGATCAACCTAGCACCCCGGGAGGCCCGCGGCCCGGCCCGCGCCCCCCTGGTCCGGGCGGCGGCCATTTCGGTGCTCACGGTCCTGGCTACCTGCGCCGGGCTCTGGTGGGGTTGGCTGCGACTGGTGACAGTGGCCGGCCTGGCGAGCGAAGTGGCGGCCCTGGAAGTGGAACGGGACGGGCTGGCTCCGCGCTTGGCCCTGCACCGCGAGTTGACCGCTGAACTGCGCAGCCTTGTCGCCCGTGAGGCGGCTTTGGAGCTCATCGCCGCCGAGCGCGTGCCCTGGACCGCCAAGCTCGATCAGTTTGTGGACACGGTGGCCGACGGCGAGGTGGCCGGGCGCTATCTCGTGTGGTTCGACGACTTGAACGTCACCGGACGGTCCAGTGGCCGCGGCCCCGGTTCGTTGAGCGCTGCAGGCCAATCAGGTTCAGAGGAGTGGGACCAGGTGGCCCGTTTCTTGGAAGACCTCTCGGACCTGGAGAGCACGCCGTTCATGGAGGGCTTCGCTCCCCCGGCTTGGCCCGAGGGCACCCAATCAAGTGTGGACGAAGAACTCGCCCCCGCCGTGGTCTGGTCATTCCCCCTGGAACTCGAGTTCGCGCCCACCCAGGACACCGGAGGCAAGCGATGAACGAACGCCAGCGCTGGAGTTGGATTCTAGGGGGCGGAGCTGTGGTTCTCGGGTTGTTGGCCTGGGGCATTCACAGCGCCCAAGTTCGCGTCGCCGAGCTCGCGCAGGAACGCAGCAGTTTGCAGGGCACCCTGGTCACATCCCACCGCACGGTGGAGGGCCTGGTGGAGCTGGAGAAACGCGTGCTCATCGCCCGCGCCGTGGCCCCGGCTGTGGAGCGGGCCCTGCCGGCGGAGGAGGATGTGCACGATCTCGTACACCAACTGCACCAATACTCGAGAGATGCGGGGGTGCGCATCACGGGCTACCGCCGCCGGGCGGACCCGCCTGCGCGGCGCGGCGCAAGCACTCCCGCCGTGGAACGCGCGGCCTACACGTTTACCCTTGAGGCCGGCGCCTTCCAATTCCTCGCATTCCTGGAGCGCGTGGAGAACCACGGGCGTTTTCTGGCGGTGCCCAACCTCAAGCTGACCGCCGCGCGTCGCCACGGCGGCGAACATGCCTCGCCTGCTTGGCACCGCATCCAACTCGATGTGGAAACCTATCGCCACGGGGCGGCGGCGGGCAGCATGGCGGCGACGATTCCCGATGCCGAGCGCAAGCTGGCGCGGTTGGAAGAGGACTTGGTAGCCCGTCGCCTGGAGTTGGCCCTGGCTCCGGTGCCCTACGACGGGCCCCGTGGCCGCCGGGACCCCTGGGTCGACCCGCGCACCCCGGTGGTCAAGCCGGAGGTGGTGGAGATCATCGAAACGGAACGGGAGAGTGATTTTGCCTCTGAACTGGAACGGCGCACCAGGCGTTTGCGTCTGGCCTGGGAACGGGTGCCGACTCCGGGAACGGAGGCGCAACTGGATGAGGCGGAAGCCGGCCGGCGCCTGGCCCTGCGGGCTGAGCTGGACGACATTGAAGATGAGTACCGGCGGGCTCAGTTGGATCGCTCCCTGACCGACGAGGCCACGGCGCGGCGGTTGGAGGGAAGTGTCCTGGCCGTGCTGAAAGACCTCAGCCGGGAGATGGTCCGGGCGGCGGAGCCGGATCTGGGTGTGGAGCGCGAGGACCTGTTGGCGATCCTGGAATGGATGCGCGCACGCCAGGCCCAGGCGGATTGGGACGCGGTCATCAACGCGGGACGCGGGGCCGAGCCGCTCCTGCGCGAGGCCCGCGCCCGGGGTCAGCACGCGGGCTTGGTAGAGGCGGTCTTGCGCCTCTGCGGCGGAGCGCGCACGGCCCGCGACCTGGCGGCCTTGGAGTTGGAGCTCTCGGGCATCGTCTGCCTGCGCGGGGGCAACTCCGTGGCCTTGGTAAATGGACAAGCGGTCACCATCGGTGATCGCCTCGGCCAAGGTGTCACGGTCTGTGACATTCGGCCTGGAGCAGTGGATTTCGAATTCCGCGGGGTGAAGCTCTCGCGGGACCTGTAGAGGCGTCGGATGGCCGACTCCTGAAACCCCCTTTGGTGAGCACATGAAAGCGAGAGTATTGCACGGCCTCCTTCGAATCCGTCCCCGATTAGGGGCTTGGTTGATGGCGGCGATGGTGACGGCGATGGGGACGCCGCCGGTCCTGGCCCAGGTGCCCAGCTTGGATGCGCGCCTGCGTTTGGCGGTGGAGAACGAACCCCTGGAAGAAGTCGTGCGCACCCTGCGCCGCTACTCAGGGGCGAATATCGTGGTCCTGGAAGGCGGCGCCTCGCCCGTCAGCCTGGAGTTGAACGACGTGCATTGGCGTGATGCCCTGGACTACGCTGCGGAACTGGCCCGCTGCTCCGTGGATGAGAGCGCCTCGGGCGTGATCGAAATCTCGCGACCGCCCTACCTCTCTGACTACAACTTCAAGGACGCGCCCCTGCGTGATGTGATCGAGAACATCGCCCGCGTGGCCGGAGCCAATGTGATCATCTCGCCGGAGGTCAAAGGCCAGGTGACTCTGCGTCTGGCGGAGGTTCCCTGGCGCGACGCCCTCGATGTGCTCTGCATGACCCTGGGCTATTCCGTGGTGGAGGAACGGCGCGGCATCCTGCGCGTGGCGGATCCCGCCACGCTGGAAAAACAGCTGGTGACGCGCAGTTACCAACTGCGCTACTTGCGGCCGCGGGGCAACTACGTGCCCGTCATCCAGTCCGAGTTCGTGGAAGGCGCCGCCGCGCCGCCGACCAGCATCGAGGATGACTTCACCGTGCTCCAAGCCCTCGAAAAAGCCCTCAGCCCCCTGGGCATGCTGGATTTCATCGATTCCCAGAATGTCATCATTCTGCGCGACACACCCCAGGTGCAGGATGTCGTGCAGGAGATCCTGCGGCGCCTCGATGTGGAACCGGTGCAGGTCTACGTGGATGTGAAGTTCGTCTCCACCACCGAAGGCGCGCTGCTGAATCTGGGCGTGGACTACGGTGATGCGGGCCCCATGGCGAGCATGTCCGGCGGCCAGATCCCGATTACCTTTCCCTTTGACCTGGCCGGCGGCAACGGTTTCGAGGACGGCATGATCGTCAACAACAACGGCGGTCCCTGGTCCGATGAAAACCTGAACGTGGGCAGCACGGTTTTCCCGGACACCATCTTCGGTGCCCTGAACTTCACCCAGTTCCAGGCCACCCTGCGGTTGCTGCAGCGCGACAGTTCGACGGAGGTCATCCAGGCCCCGAAGATCGTCACCCTCGACGGGCGCGAGGCGACCATCTTCGTCGGTGAGACGATCCGCTATGCGGAAGCCAAGACGGAACAGGGCCAGGCTGGCGGCCTTTCCCTCTCGGTGACCGAAGCCGCCAATTCACCGGTGGAAGTGGGCTTCCAACTGCTCATCCGGCCCCATGTGGTACCGGGGACCGAGCGCATCGAGCTCGAGGTGATTCCCAAGGAGACCAGCCTCTCCGGCACGGGCTCCAGCGCCCTCGCGCCCCAGGGCTTCGATGTCTTCACCCTGGGCGCCTCGGGGCTGGAGGGCTCCATCGCCCTGCCGCGCACACGTTCCTCGACCTTGGTCACGAACATGATGTTGGACAGCGGCCAAACGGCGGTCATCGGCGGCCTGACCACGGACTCGGAGGCCAAGAGTGAGAGCCGCGTGCCGCTGCTCTCTTCGATTCCGCTCTTGGGGGAGCTCTTCAAACACGAGACGGACACGGAGGACCGGCGCAGCCTGATGATCTTCATCACACCCACCATTCTCCACGGGCGCGAGGATGCCCAACGCATCCTGAGCGAGGAACTGGAGCGCCGCGACCGGCGGCTGCGAGAGGAACTGGATGCCCTGATCGACGGAGTGATGCTGGAGGAAGAGGCCGGGCCCGAGGCGGATCCCTGGCAGGGACCGCCGGCCCTGCCGGTGGCCGTGCCCCAGGTGGTGGAAGACCATGTCTTCCCGGCTGAGCAGGGGGCAGCGGCGGAGCCCGAGGGGGAAAGCGGGGACCAATAGGGGCCCGGTGGCGGTGCCCGGGAAAAGCTAGAGCGGTCCCTAGGGCCTCTCCTGGACCCCTTGGGGCGGTCTCCGAACAAATCCCACAAGCGGGTTCGACAGGACCCAACGGATAGGGCAGCATGGGAGTAGATGGCTTCCCCTCCGGGTAGAAACCCCGGAATGTGCTGAAGCCCCAAGACCAATACACGGCCCCTGGCACTTCCGGGGGCGGCAATACAACCCAGCGGCCCGGGCAGAATGTCCTCGGGAGCGCCCCGTGTCCCGCCCAGCTCCTCGCCACAGCGTGTCGAGCACCAGGGGACACCCCTGCGGGAAGCCGCGAGGTCGGAGCTGAGAGCCCCGGCAGCGCGCTCCCGAATGGTAGAGGCAGCACCCCCCAGAACCCTCTGCGCCATGGGCCAGGCGTCAAAAGACGCCGGAAACGACAACATGAACCAGACAGATCTCCCGGGGGCCGCAGGCCAACCCGGTTCGGATGCCTCCCCCAGCTTCGCAGCTGACTCGCACAACTCTTCCCGCTCCAGTTCCTCCGGTGGTGCTTCGGCTTCGTCCGGTGCCTCCGGTGCCTCCGGTGCCTCCAGTGGCGGAGGAGACCAGAGCTCGGGGTTCGGAGCAGGACTAGACACGGCCTCTCGGAAGGGCAAGAAAAAAACCCGACGAGCCCCGGCGGCGAGCAAGAAGGGCGCTGCCAGTGAAAAAGGTGCCGCCCGTGCCAAGAGCTCCGCCAAGAGCTCCGCCACGGGCTCCGCCAAGAGCTCCGCCAAGGACGATCAAGACGGAGGACGCGGAGGACGCAAGCGCAGCTCTTCCAGCCGTGGCCGCGGCCGTGGCAAGGCCCGCTCCAGCTCGGAACAGGGCAAGGGCGAGGACAGCGCCGGGAAAACTGGCGAGGAACGCCAGAGTGAACGGAGTACTCGTTCAGGCGGGAGCGCCAGGAAGCGGCGTTCCTCCGGCCGTGGCCGGGGCGGGGCTGCTGACAAGACAGCGTCCGGGGACGAAGCTCCGGCGCGCGGGCGTCGCAGGTCAGGCGCGCGACGGGCTGATGAACAGAAGGGGCGCAAGGACGGGGAAGAGGCCTCTGGCAAGCAGGCTGAGACGCAGTCAGAGGGCGAAGCCCGCGGCTCCGCTGACAAGCAGACTAGGCCCGCCGGGCGTCGCCGGCGCGGGTCACGTGGGGGACGCGGGCGCGCTGTGAAGGGTGAGCGGGCCGCCTTGGCGGACGCCATCCCCGGCGAAGTGGATGACCTTCCGGAACTCCCTGATCTGCCGGATGAGGCGGAGCTTGTGGAAGATAAGGGAGGGGGACGGGGCAGCCGCTCGGGACGCCGCCAGCAGGCCTCGCGCAAGAAGACCACCAAGAAAACGGCCAAGAAAGCCACCAAGAAAACGGCCAAAAAGGCCACGAAGAAGGTGGCCAAGAAGACCGGTCGTAAGACCGCCACCAAGAGGCCCGCCCAGGCTGAAAAGGAAGTCGTGCGCGACTCGACGATCCTTGTGAATGTGGCCAACGATGAGGAGCAGCGCGTGGCCGTGGCCAGCGGGGGCCGCATCACGGATTTTATGATGTCCGTGGAGAGCCAGAAATCTCTGGTCAACGATGTCTACCGGGGCAAGGTGGTAAACCTCGAACCGGCCATCGGAGCGGCCTTCGTGGACTTTGGCCAGGGCCGTAATGGTTTTCTGCACACCTCCGATGTGCTTTCCATCTACGGCGAAAAGGGCTTCACCGTCAGCAAGCTCTTGACCGCCGCGGTCGACCCCGAAGAGTGGGATGAAAGCTCCAGCCAGCCCTCGGTGGGCGAGGAAATGTCTGGGGCCGAAGGCGAGCAGCAGCAGAAAAAGAAGAGCGGGCAAGGTGGCCGTTCCGGACGCGGTAACCGGGGAGCCCCGCGCCGTTCACGGCCGCGTCATCCAATCGAATCCCTGCTCAAGGTGGGCCAGTCCGTCGCCGTGCAGGTGACCAAGGAATCCATCGGCGACAAGGGCCCGACCCTGACGACCTACATTTCCATCCCCGGCCGTTTCCTGGTGCTGATGCCGTCCATGGCGCGCGTGGGTATCAGTCGCAAGATCGAGGACGAGAAGGAGCGCAAGCGCCTGAAGAAGATCCTCGACAGCCTGAATGTGCCCGAGGGCATGGGCATCATTGTGCGCACCGCGGGCACCAAGAAGACGAAGGAAGAGATCAAGCGCGATCTGGACTACTTGCTCGGTGTCTGGACCAACTTCAGCAAGCGCCTGCCCCTCGGCCGCGGCCCGATGCCCCTGTATCAGGAATCGGACATGGCCATCTGCACCATGCGCGACCTATTCGGGCCAACCACCGAAAAAGTCGTCGTTGATGATGAGAAAACCCATGAACAGGTCCTCGACTTCACCCGACGCTTGATGCCCGAGCACGAAGACCGCATCCAGTTGCACGACGGCGATCGTCCCATCTTCCATCACCACGGGCTGGAGCAGGAGTTCGAAAAGATCTTCTCGCGGCGCATCGAGTTGCCTTCCGGCGGTTCCATTGTGTTCGACCAGGCCGAGGCCCTGGTGGCCATCGATGTCAACTCCGGGCGCACGCGCTCCAGTAAGAATGACTTCGAGGAAACGGCCCTGATGACCAACCTGGAGGCGGTCCCGGAAATCGCCCGCCAGATTCGTCTGCGCGACCTCGGAGGCATCCTGGTCATCGACTTCATCGATATGATGCGTCCGGCGAGCAACCGGTCCGTGGAAAAGGCCTTCCGCGATGCCCTGGCCTCCGACCGCGCCCGCAGCCGCGTGGGGCGCATTTCCCAGTTCGGTCTGCTGGAGCTGACGCGCCAGCGCCTGGGGCCGGGCATGAACAAAAAGCTCTTCACCAACTGTCCCCGTTGTCGGGGCCAGGGCCGTGTGCGCACGGTGGAGTCACGCTCCGCCGCCCTGCTGCGTCGCCTGGGCTCGGCCCTGACGCTCAAGGGCTTCAGCTCGGTGGAAGTGCGCGCCCATCCGGATACCATCGAGTATGTGAAGAAGCACCGCATGGAGCGCTTGCGCGAGCTCGAGAAACGGCACGAGCGCGAGATCCGTTTCACCGCCGTGGAAGACCAGTTGGATGACAGCGTGCTGCGTTATATGCGCTCGGACGGCCGCGAGGTGCGCCCGGGGGGACGCCGGAAACGCTGATTAACCGACATCTAATGCTCCCCTGGGCTGTTTTTTGCCTGGGGGGCACCAGTTTTCGATGTGCCCGCTGGCCATGGGCCGCGTCCAGGGGCTAGAATCTTCGCCCTTCATCTCTACCCATCCGAGCCAAAACCCGGCACCTAGCCGCCCGCGGGAGGATTTCCACCGCGGGAAAACGAGGGAGTCCCCTTGTACGCGATAATCAGCGATAGAAACCAGCAGACCACCGTGCGTGTGGGCGACCTCGTCGCCTGTGACCTGAATCAGGACCTCGCCGCCGGTGACACCGTGACCTTCGACTCCGTGCTGCTGCTCGGCGACGAGGGTGAAACGAAGATCGGCACGCCCCTCATCGAAGGCGCCAAGGTCACCGGGGAAGTTGTGGGCCAATCAAAGGGCCCCAAACTGGTCGTGTTCCGCTTCAAGCGCCGCAAGAATGTGCGCGTCAAGAAGGGGCACCGTCAGAAGTACACCAATGTCCGCATCACCGCCATCGACGGCTAGCACAGACTAAGGAGCAACCAGACTATGGCACATAAGAAGGGACAAGGTTCCACCCGTAACGGTCGTGACTCAAACCCCCAGTTCCGCGGGGTAAAGCGCTGGGGCGGCCAACAGGTCACCGCCGGCACGATTCTGGTCCGCCAGTGCGGCACGCGTTTCAAGCCCGGCCAGAATGTTGGCTTGGGCAATGACTACACGCTCTACGCCCTGACCGCTGGAACCGTGCGCTACCAGAGTGGGCGCCGGGTCCACATCGATCCCCTGGCGCAGGCCTAGGAAGCCTACTGGCGCCGGCCGAGAGAGCGTCGGCCTGGAGTAATACCGTGTTCCGCGACGAGGCTGTCATCGAGGTGGCCGCCGGCAAGGGCGGCGACGGACTCGTGTCTTTCAGGCGCGAGAAGTATGTGTCCGAGGGCGGGCCGGACGGGGGCGATGGGGGGCACGGAGGCGATGTCATCCTGCGCGCGGTGGACACCGAGTCGTCCCTCTTGAGGGTTGGACGCAACCACCATTACCGCGCGGAAAACGGTCGTCCCGGTGGGCCGCGCAAGCGCAGTGGACGACGGGGCAAGGGCCGCATCATTGAAGTGCCCGTGGGCACTCTTGTGCGTGATGCGGAACACGGCAATCTGTTGAAGGACCTGGCCCAACCGGGGGCTGAACTGGTGGCCGCCGAGGGCGGCCGCGGAGGCCATGGCAACACGCGCTTCGCCACCCCCGTGCGCCAAGTGCCGCGCCAAGCCAAACCCGGTCTGCCAGGCGAGTCCCGCAAGCTCCTGCTGGAACTAAAGCTCGTGGCGGAGGTGGGCCTGATCGGCCTGCCCAACGCCGGCAAGTCCACCTTCCTCGCGGCGGTTACCGCGGCGCGCCCCAAGGTGGCGAACTATCCCTTCACCACCCTGCAGCCCCATGTGGGCATGGCCACGGTGGGGGACTACGACACCTTGGTCATTGCCGACCTGCCGGGGTTGATCGAGGGCGCCGCCGAAGGTCACGGCCTCGGGCACCAGTTCCTGCGCCATGTGGAACGTTGCTCAGTGCTATTGCACCTGGTGGATGTTTCCGCTCCGGAGCCCGCCGCCGCCTACCGGGCCATCGAACAGGAACTGGCCGCCTACTCCCAGACCCTGGCCACCCGCCCGCACCTGGTGGTGGCCTCCAAGGTCGAGGACGAGGCCGCCGCTGCCGCCGCCGGAGATCTGGCTTTGGAGCTAGGCCAGGACGTGCTGACGATTTCCTCCGTCCGCCGCCAGGGCCTGCAGGAACTCCTGGCGCAGGCCAGGGAACTCGTGCGCCGGGAAACGGGCAACTCGGAGCCCACGGGCCTGCCCTGGAAGCGCTAGGGCGCTCGCAAGCGAGTCTCCCCGATCCTCTTCGCCGCGCCGTATAAACTAGTGCCATGGCGCCTAGATCTCCTGGACTGGTCCCGCTTCTGCTGTCTTGCGCCGCGCCGGGCACCTGCGGGACTGTGCCCGTTAGGATTGGCGGCATGCGTGAACCCAGCTCTAGCCCGACTGAGACCCGGATCGGGCCAGCCGTCCTGGCCGTGGCTCTCGCCGGGTTCGTCGCCGTCTCCCAGGCCCAGGCCCAGGAGGGAGGCGCCCCGCAGGCGCCAGCGCGTACGCCGGAGGAGGAGCGGGCGGCCTTTCACCTCGCCGGGGGCTTCAGCGCGGAGCTGGTCGCGTCGGAGGCGGTGATGCCCAAGGTCGTCGACGTCGCCTTCGACGACCACGGGCGCATGTGGGCGGTGACCGCCCGCGAGTACCCCCTCGACGGCAACGAGACGCCCGGGGCCGCCGCTGTCTACGAACGCGGCGGGCGGGATCAGGTGCTCGTCTTCGAACGGCCCTGGGCGGAGGGGCTCCAGGAGCCGCGGGTCTTCGCCGACGGCCTGGTGATGCCGATGGCGATCCTCCCCGAGGCGGACAGCGTGCTCATCGGTCACGGCCCGGACATCCTGCGCCTATTCGACGACGACGGGGACGGGCGCGCCGACCGGCGCGAGGTCGTCCTCACTGGGTTCGGCATCCAGGACTCGCATCTGTTGCCGCACCGCTTCGTGCGCGCCAGCGGCGGCTGGGTCTACCTCGCCCAGGGCGCATTCAACTCATCGCAGGTCCGTACGGGCTCGGGTGAGGTCGTGGCCTTCGACAAGTGCAAGGTCGGCCGCTTCCAGCGCGATGGCAGCCGCTTCGAGGTCGTCGGCGTCGGCCTGAACAACATCTGGGGCTTCGTCCTCGACCGGGGGGGCGACAGGTGGATCCAGGAGGCCAACGACCTCGGCTACCCGCTCGTGCCCTTCGAGCACGGCGCGAGCTACCCGGGCATCGGCAACCAGAAGGCCCGACCCCACTCGCCCTGGCGACCCAGGACGGCCGAGTTCCGCATGGGGGGCACCGGGCTCTCGGGCCTGGCCCTGTCGGAGGACCGCGACGGTTTCCCCGCGCCCTGGGACGAGACCTTCTTCATCGCCAACCCGATCCTGTCGGCGATCCAGGCCATTCGCGTGACGCGGAGAGGGCCGGACGGTGGCGACCTCTCCCTGGAGCGGGCCGAGGACCTGCTCACGAGCGAGGACCGCAACTTCCGTCCGGTCGCCATCCACTTCGGTCCGGACGGCTGCCTGTACGTCGTCGACTGGTACAACCCGATCATCTCCCACAACGAGGTCCCCCGCGACCATCCCGAGCGCGACAAGCACCGCACCCGCATCTGGCGCATCCGGCACGAGAGCCAGGACCGACGGACGCCGACGGACGTGGGGTCCGCGGTGGACGGGGAGCTTGTCGACCTGCTGCGCTCCCCCTCGACCTGGGTAGCGCGGGCGGCCTGGCACCAGATCGCCGACCGGCGCGCCGTCGACCTCGGCCCGGAGCTCGCGCGCCTGGCGCAGGACGCGGGCGAGCGGACCGGGGAGCGTGTTCTGGCGCTGTGGGCCCTGGAGGACCTCGCGCTCCTCGACGGCGAGCTGCTCGCGGCCCTGGCGCGCTCCCCCGAGCCGGCCCTGCGACGCGAGGCGGCGCGCCTGGTCGCGCCCCTCACCGAGGGTCTGGGCGAGGGATCGGTCGAGGCTGCCCGGCGCCTGGCCTGGGTTCGTGACGAGGTCGACCTGCGCGTGCGCCTGGCGGCGATCGGGGCCCTGGCGAGCTTGCCGCGCCTGGGGACCGAGGCCGTCTCCCTGCTCCTGGCCATGGAGCGCGACCCCGCAGCGCCCCGGCCCTCCCCGGCGCGCGAGGCGGACGTCGCCTTCGAGCGCAGCCGCCTGCGCGTTGCGCTGGAGGGTGACTCGCCAGCGCTCGTGGACTTGCTGGAGACCGAGGGCGCGCTCTCCGACTCCGGGCGTGCCCTGGCCCTGGTCTGCCTGGAGGGGCTCGTGGGGGCGCAGTTCGTGGCGCGCGAGCTCGCCCGCGGCGGGCGCGGGCCGAGCGGCGAGGAACTCGCCCTGCTGGCGCCTCACCTGGGCGACCCGCCGGTGCGCGCTGCCGTCGAAGGATGGCTCTCGACCCCTGCCGAGCGCGGGGATGCCCTCTCAGCCGTGCTGGAACTGGCCGAAGTGCACGACCTCGCGCTGCTGGCGGAGAGCGTCACCGCGTCCCTGCTCGCCCACCGGCGCGAGGCGCCGGGCGAGGAGGGCGACCGCCTGCTCCTGCGCGGCGCGCGCGTGATGCGCCTGGGAGCCTTGGAGGACGAGGTCCTCGCGATCCTCGACGGTGGCCGGGCGGAGGTGCTCGACTGCCTGGAGGCCCTGGTCGCCTGCGGCGCGTCCGACGGGGGACTCTACTACGACCTCGCCCTGGCGAGCGTCCCGACCGGACCCGTCCGCCGCCGTGCGGCCACGGCCCTGGCCGGCCTGGGCGGGGAGGAGGCCTTCGCCCTGACCCAGGAACTGTGGCCGATGCTGGAGCGCCCCACGCAACGCGCGGTCACCGCGGCGCTCGTCGCTCGACGCGAAGGCGCGCGGCGCGTCGTGGCTGCGCTGGGGGAGGGAACGCTCCCGCCGTCGATCCTCGACCGGGCGCTGCTCGAGCGCCTCGCGACCCAGCTCGGAGACGACCCCGCGCTGGCCGCCGTCACCGCGGGTCTCGCCGAGGAGGGCACGCCGGTCCTGTACTTGGACGGCGGCGGGGGCGACTTCGCCGACACCGACCTGGCCCTCTCCGGGCCTTTCACGGTCGAGGCCTGGGTGCGCTTTGCAGAGCCGCTCACCAACGCCGACGGACTCCTGTGCGGGAGCGGGGACTTCGACCTGAACTTCCACGACGCCCGCCCTCGCCTGTGGTGCGGGAGCGGCTTGGGAGATGTGATCGTCGCCGAGGGGCGCGTGCGCCCCGACACCTGGACCCACGTCGCCCTCACCCGGGACGCCGGGGGCATCCTGCGCCTGTTCCTCGACGGCGAGCTCGACCAGACCTCGACGACGGCGACTCCAGGGCGATTCGAGGGCCTCGACATAGGCCGCACGACCCCGGGAACCGGTACCACCGGGGCCTTGGCGGAGGTGCGCCTGTGGGACCGCGCCCGCACGGCGGAGGAGATCGGCGCGAGCTTCCGCCTGCGACTGGAGGCGAGTGCGGGAGCGGGCGAGGGTCCGCGCTTCATCCTGCCCGGCGCACGGGCGACCCTGTCGGGCAACGCCCGCATCGTCGGTGCGCACGACCCTCCGCCGGCGGTGACGCGCGAGGAGGCCCGCGCCGAGGCGGAGCGCTTCGCCGTCTACCGTACCCTGGCCGCCGCCGGGGGCGACGCGCCCCGCGGTCAGGCCGTCTTCGCCCGGATGTGCGGCGTCTGCCACACCGTAGGCGACGCCGGTACGGAGATCGGACCGGCGCTCGACGGCGTCGCTGCCAAGGGACGCGAGGGCCTGCTGCGCTCGATCCTCACGCCCAACGCCGGGGTGGAAAGCGGCTACCGCACCCTCGTCGTGAGGACCGACGACGGGCTCCTTTTGACGGGCTTTCTGGCGCGGGAGGAGCCCGACGCGATCCTCCTGCGTCGCACCGAGCTCCCCGACCTGCGCTTGTCGCGCGCGCGCATCGAGAGCCTGCGCTTCGACTCCCTCTCCCTGATGCCCGAGGGCCTGCTCGAATCCCTCGCGCCCGGGGAGGTGTCGGACCTGTTCGCCTACCTCGAGACCCTGCGGTAGTCCGCAAGAGGTCTACTCGGGGAGGAGCAGGGTGGAGTCAGCCGGGATCACACCGGTTCCCCGGTCGCGCAGGCCGTGAGGAGGAGGATGTCGGCGGGGGAGCTCGTGGGCTCGGCCCGGAGTCACTCTTCGGAGGTTGTCTGGGTCGTGGGGGAGTCTTCGCCCTCGTCCACTCCCTCCGGCCGGATCTCGACGTCGCGCTCGCGCGCGGCGCTGACTCGCGCGTCGAGGTGCGCGGCGCTCGGCCGCGCCGGGGCCGCGGCGCAGGTGGCGACCCGCCTCGCGCTCCCGCAGCTGGGCTGCGGAGTGGCTGTCGCGGGAGCCTCGGTCGCCGCGCATCATCGCCCGCTTCGGGTTGTGCCGCAGGGTCGGCCGCCCAA
>NYXZ01000087.1 GCA_002686595.1 Planctomycetota bacterium
CCACGATGTAGTAAGTGAACTGATCCGTACCGATAAACCCAACATTGGGCGTGTAGGTCACCTGCCCTGTCTGGGCGAGGGCCGACAGACCGTTTAGAGCTGGCTCGTTGATGACCACCAGACCGTTGCCACCCTGATCCACGCTGACCAGGTTGATGGGATTACCATCCACGTCGGTGTCGTTCCCCAAAACATCTGGCGCAACCTGACTCCACCGGCTCCGGACAACACCATTCTCCTCGGCCTGCGTCCCTTCTTGGCGGAGCGCGAGGGATTGAAGGTCGTGATCGAAGTGGGCATCGGCGATCGCTGGGAAAACAAGTGGCGTGACATCTACCACCTCGGCGGCGGACCTCGCCTGGAGGAATCCTTGGCTGCCTGCGGCGTGGCTCCGGAGCAAGTGACCCATGTGCTCGCCTCCCATTGCCACTTCGACCACATCGGCGCGGTTGTTTGCGAGCGCGCCGGCAAGCTGCTGCCGCGCTTTCCCGCTGCCCGTCACCTGGCCCCAGCGGCGGAGATCGAACGCGCCCGTCATCCGGACCATGCGCGGGCCGCTTCCTATCGCTGGCAGGACCTGGAGGCGGTGGAAAATGCCGGCCTGCTGGAGGCCTTCGATAGCGCCGGATGCGCCCAGGGCCGCGAGCTGCTGCCGGACCTCTGGGCCCATACCCTGGGCGGTCACTCCGAGGGCGTGAGCCTCTTCACCCTGGGGAGCTGTGGTGTGGGCCAAGCCGCGGAAGGGCGCGAAACCGCGATCTTTTGGGCTGATGTGGTGCCCACCACGCACCACATCCAGCCCCCTTACATCATGGCCTATGACATCGATGTGGTGCGTTCCTTCGAGGTTCGTTCAGAGTGGCTGGCGCGGGCCGCGGCCGGCGCCTGGACCGGGCTCTTCTACCACGATCCGATCCACGCCTTTGGTCGCCTGGGGCGAGATGGCAAGCGCTACGAAGTCCAACCCCTGCTGGGTGACGCCAGCGAGGTTGGCCGCGGGCGCGCAGGCGAAGAAGTGTGAAGACAGGCTCCATGCGCATCGTCTCCCTCTGTCCGAGCCTGACCGAGATGCTCTTTGACCTCGGGCGCGGGGATGAGTTGGTGGGCATCACGGACTGGTGCATCCACCCGGCGCAGGCGGTTTCGACTGTAGAGAAAGTGGGGGGCACCAAGACCCCGGACACGGCGCGCATCATCGAGCTGGCTCCGGACATCGTGCTCTTGAACGATGAGGAAAACCGCCTGGAGGATGCTCGAGTGCTGGAGGGCGCTGGCATCAACTGCCTCTCCACGTTTCCCAAGACGGTTCTCGAGACCGCGCAGATGGTGCGCACGATAGGCGCGGCCCTCTGCCCAGCAACGCAGGATGGTGATACAGACCAGGGGTTCTTGCCCTTCGAGCAACTGGCCGGGGACATTGAGGATGGCCACGGCCTGGCTCGGGCCCGAAGTGTGAGGCTGGCTCCCGTGCGCTTTGCCTATCTGATTTGGCGCCAACCCTGGATGGCGGTGGGCGCCGATACCTACGCCAGTGATCTCATTGGTCTGGCTGGAGGCGAGAATGTCCTGGCGGGCAGCATCGAGCGTTACGGCGAAGTTGAGCCGGCCACCTTGGCCGCCGCGCGCCCGGATCTTGTCCTGCTCTGCACCGAGCCCTTCCCCTTCGACGAAACCCATGCCGCGGAACTCGCCGACCTGACCGGCCTGCCCCGGGCCAGTTTCTCCGTCGCCGATGGCGAGTTCATCTCCTGGCACGGTTCCCGCACCCCAGCCGGCATCGACTACGCCGCTGACCTGCTCGATGCGGTCAGGCAGCGGACCTAGGAGCCCGTTGATAAACTCCCCACGATGGCTTTGCCTTCGCCGACGATGGCTTCGCCTCGCGACGGGACTTTTCCAACAGACTCCTAGTTCAGAGCCTCGGGCATGCTGAAGACGGTGTCTTCGGGCTCACCGGATGCTTCGTGGATAGTAGCCACGCCCAGTTCCCGCAGGCGTTCCAAGATGTCTTGAACCAGAGCTTCAGGAGCCGAGGCACCGGCGGTGACACCGATGGCGCGACGACCCTCCAACCAAGCCGGTTCGATTTGGTCGGCGTGATCGCAGAGATGTGACTCCAACCCGCTGCGCTCTCCCAGTTCCCGCAGGCGGTTGGAGTTCGAGCTATTGCGCGAGCCAACCACCAAGAGCAGATCTACCCGTTCCACCATGTCTTTGACGGCGTTCTGGCGGTTTTGGGTGGCGTAACAGATGTCGGCGAGGTCGGGGCCGGAAATGGTCGGGAAGCGCTCTTCCAGAGCATCGATCACCTCGCGCGTGTCGTCGATGGAGAGGGTTGTTTGGGTGACATAGGCCAGGTGTTCTGGGTCGTTGACCTCGAGGGCCTCAACCTCGGCGGCGGTGGAGAGAACATGGACATTGCCTTCGATGCGGCCGCGGGTGCCCTCCACCTCCGGGTGGCCCGGGTGTCCGATGAGGATCAACTCCAGGCCGCGCCCGGCATAGCGCCGGGCCTGTTGATGAACTTTTGTCACCAGGGGACAGGTGGCATCGATGACGCGCAGGTCCCGGGCGCGGCCCGTTTTCTCGACCAGTTCCGAGACGCCGTGGGCGCTGAAGATCAGGACGCCGCCGTCGGGCACCTCGTTCTGATCGTCGATGAAGCGCACGCCGCGGCTGCCCAGGTCCTCTAGCACATGGCGGTTGTGGACGATCTCGTGCAGCACGAATACCGGCGCACCCCAGATGGCCAAGGCTCGTTCCACGATCTCAATGGCGCGGTCCACGCCGGCGCAAAAACCCCGGGGCGTGGCCAGGTGGACCTCGTGGTCCGTTGCCATCAGTGGGGCGCCTCTTGGACCAGATTGCGGTTCCACTCTGGGATTTCCACGACCAGCTCCCCGCAGGAACCGTCGGGCACGGCTTGGCAAGCAAGGCGAGATTCAGGCGTCAGGCCCGGGGCCAAATCGAGCATGTCCTCCTCATCCTCCGTGGCCGGGGAGCATGATTCCAGGCCCGCGCGCACGATCACATGGCAGGTCGCACAGGCGGTCACGCCGCCACAGGCGTGGTCGATTTCGATGTCGTGACCCAGGGCGATCTCCAGCAGGGAGCCAACGCGCCCATCCCTTGAGTAGGGCAGCTCGGCTGGGTTGACCTCGACCCGCTGGTCTGCCGGCAGGAAGGTGATTGCGTAGGCACTGCCCGGCAACTCTGTGGAGGTGTTTCCTTGCTGTGGATTGGTGGCGCCCATGCTGTTTCTTGGATCCAGGGGGCCGGCGATTCCAGACGCTAATTCCAGCCCCGAGCAATCAGTCTACGCCGCTGCCGAAGCCGCCGCTCTTCCGCGGAGGCTGGACCTCCGAGGAGTCAGGCCGGCGGCCGCCCTGGGCATTGTGTTGTTGGCTCTTCCTGTCACCCCGCCGGGGCTTCCCTCCGCCGCCACCCCTTGATGATCGCGAGGATCGTTCGCGCCCGTCGGAGTCGCTCTTCCGGCTGCCCGCGCGCCGCGCACCACCACGCTTACCACGTTCGCCGTCGCGCTTGCCGCGTCCACCGCGCTCGCCGTCGCGCTTGCCGCGCTCGCCGCCGCGCTCGCCTCCACGCCTCCCGCTTCCATCGTCGCGCCCACGGGGACGCCGTCC
This sequence comes from Planctomycetota bacterium, assembly GCA_002686595.1. Taxonomy (GTDB): domain Bacteria; phylum Planctomycetota; class UBA1135; order UBA1135. Next base: position 3,645 of record NYXZ01000087.1, read on the forward strand.
GCCGTCGCGTCCGCCGCCAGCGCCGGGGGCATCTTCCTGGGGGATTTCCCAGGTGGCCTGGCTCTCCACGAAGCGCCAGTAGCGGTTCTTGGCCGGCGTCACAAAGGTGATCGCTCGGCCTTCCCGCCCGGCGCGACCCGTGCGGCCGATGCGGTGTGTGTAGTCCATCACATCCCGCGGCACATCGTAGTTGATCACATGGCTGACGTGCTTCACATCCAGGCCGCGGGAAGCCACATCGGTGGCCAACAGGACCTTGACCGTCTTCTCGCGGAAGGCGCTCATGACGCGGAAACGAGCCGCCTGGTCATAGCCTCCATGCAGCGCCTTGACTGAAAACGTCTCGCGCTCCATGCGCCGTAGCAGCTTGTCCACATCCACCCGGCGATCACAGAAGACCAGGAAGACTTCCTCCTCGGCGCTGCGTTCCACCAGACGGATTAGTGCCAGCACGCGATCCTCCTCCGGGAGGCACATGTGCGTCTGCGTAATAGTGTCCACAGTGGCCACGCCGGAGGCGGTGGCGATCTCCGCCGGGTCCTTGGTCTGGCTGCGCGCCAGACGCAAGAGGGCCGTGTCAAAGGTGGCGGAGAAGAGCAGCGTCTGGCGTTCCTCCGGCGTCTTCTCCAGGATCTTGTTCACATCGTCGAGGAAGCCGATCTCGAGCATCTTGTCGGCTTCATCGAGGACCACATACTCGGTCCAGGGGAACTTGAGAAAGCCCTGTCCATAGACATCAAGCACGCGGCCGGGTGTGGCCACGATGACCTGGGCACCGTTTTGAATGGCCTCGACCTGGGGGCCGAGGGGCTCGCCGCCGACCACCAGAGCCACGGATAGACCGCGGGGCTCGCCGAGCTCCGCCATGACCGTGGCCACCTGTTCCGCCAGTTCGCGGGTGGGGGAGAGGACCAGGGCCAGGACGGTGGCCCGGTCCGGGTCGATGCGCGCCATGATCGGCGCCCCGAAGGCCAGGGTCTTGCCCGTGCCGGTCTCCGCCTTGGCGATCACATCCTTGCCTTCCAGCACCGGCCCGATGGCCAGGGCTTGGATCGGCGTGGGCTCGGTGATCTCCATCTTCTCGATGGCGGCCTGGATCTCATCGCCCAGGTCCCACTCGTGGAAACTCTTGATGTCCGGCGGGGTTTCCGTGGGATGCAGGGGTTCCACGGGGCCGCCGCGGGGTTTGGCGCTCGCAGGGCGAGGCCCGTCCTTTCGTCCACGGGAGCCGCCGCCCCCGCGTCCTCCGCCGGAGCCTCCGCGCCGTCCGCCACCACTGGATTGTCCGCCGCGGCCTCGACCGCCGGCCCGTTCTTTTCGTTGATCTGTTGCCAAGTGTTTTCTTCGCCAGCTATCGAGTGGCGGACCCGGGAGCATAGGGAGCCCCCCCGCCGAGGGAAACCGTGGACTTGTTTCGTCGGCAGCGAAATAGCCTAAAACCACAGTAATCACCTTTTCCACTGCCCCGGTCCCAGCTCTCAAACCCCGGCCTTGACACACTCGGGCCCGACTGCCTGTTGAAAGCACCTCTCCCATTGCGTCTGTCTAGCGCAGCGGGGATCCTCTCGCCATGCAGATCGCCACCTGGAATGTGAACTCCGTGCGGGCCCGCCTGCCGCGCATCCTGCCTTGGCTGGAGGAGCACGGCGTGGACGTGCTCTGCTTGCAGGAGACCAAGGTGATCGATGAGCTCTTCCCGGCCGAGCCCTTCGAGGATCTGGGGTATCAGATCGCCCGCCATGGCCAGAAGACCTACAACGGCGTGGCCATCCTCTCGCGCCACGGCCTGGAGGATGTTGCCCTGGGCATGCCGGACGACGCAGAGGACGAAGAGGCGCGGGTCATCGCCGCCACGGTGGATGATGTCATGCTGCTCAACCTGTATGTGGTCAACGGGCGCGAAGTGGGCTGTGACAAGTACGCCTACAAACTGGCCTGGCTGGAGCGCGTGCGGACCTACATGGCCGAGCGCTTCCCCGCTGGCGAGAAAGTCGTGGTCACCGGCGACTTCAACATCACCTTCGACGACCGCGATGTGCATGACCCCGACGCCTGGCGCGACCGCATCCTGTGTTCCGAGCCGGAGCGCGCGGCCCTCGCGCGCATCATGGACCTGGGCTACACGGACGCCTTCCGCCGCTTTCACGAAGAGGGCGGCTTGTACACCTGGTGGGACTTCCGCACCCGCGGCTATCAGCGCGGGGATGGCCTGCGCATCGACCACTTCCTGTTGTCCGCGGCGGCCATGGAGGCCTGCAGCGGCGTCGAGGTGGAACTGACGGCGCGCGAAGGCGCCAAGCCCTCGGACCACGCGCCGGTGATTCTGACCCTCAGTTGAGGGAGGGGTCGTATCCGCCGCCCGCGGCGGCTTCGTCGTCGCCGCTCACCCCCTCGTCTTCTTCTCCGTCCTCTTCCTCCGGATCCGGGATCGGTGTCAGCTCGTGCAGGGCCAGGGCCTGATCCGCCCGGCGCCCGGCGTCGAACTCCCCATAGGCACCCTCCATGGCTTCCTGTTCCAGGGGCATGCGCTGCAGCAAGAGGTCAGCCAAATAGCTGAGCGGCACGTTTTCCGGCAGTTCCTCTAATTGTGGGGTGCGGGCCAGGATGGCCTCCACCACACGCTCGCGGGTGTCCTCGGTTTCCTCCGGATTCGGCTGCACCTCGTGGATCATCTCGAAGTTCACCTGGCGATAGGGCTTGTCGCTGTCCGTTTCCTCGATGCGCACCCGTGCCAGGCCGACGAGCCAAATCAGAAAGCGCCCGTCCGCCAGCTTCTCGTGGCGGGCGATCTCGCCCAAGCCCGCCAGGTGACAGACCGGAGGCGAGCCCTCCAGTTCCTCGTGGTGCCCCTCGTTGACCGCGGCCAACACAATGCGTCCCGGCCCGTCGAGGCAATCCTCGATCATCGTGCGATAGCGCGGCTCGACGATCTGCAGGGGCATCACATGTCCCGGGAAGAGGAACACGTTGGGCAGGGGGAAGAGGGGCGCTTGTTGGAGCGCCGGACCTTCTTCCTGGGGCGGCCAGCCCGCGGGAAGCAGCTCGTCGCTCATGGATGGCGCCGTTTTTCCCGGCCCTTGTCTGACTGGTCCCGATCGCCAGGGGAGTTGCGTGAGAGGGAGCCCAGGGCCTGGCGCAAAAGGTGCGCCTCGCGGTTGAGCCCCCGGGCGCGCAGACAGCGCACCGCGTTCACGATCTGGTGTTGGAGCACGACGGCATCCGGCGCGGCTCGGAACCAGACGCGGCGGTAGGGCAGGCCGTGGTGGGCCAGGTAGTCCACGAGATCGGACTCCGTGCGCGGGCGGCCGCCGTCGAAGGGATCGATGAGCACGCGCTCGTCCCCGGCGGTCAGTTGCACCATGGCGCGTCCGGGCAGGGGCAGGATGTCCACGGTGAAGCCCGCTCGGCGGCCCACCAAGGCGTAGAAGGCACAGAGCGTCAGGGGCAGGCCTTCCTTGGTTTCCAAGAGGCGGTGCAGCTGCACATGGGCCAGGCCGGGGGCGGCGGTCAGCTCCGGGTCGAAGCCGCTGAAGGAGAGTTCGCCCGAGAGGTAGTCCACCAGGGCCAGGGGGCGGCGCAGGCCCTCGGGCTCGGCGGCGGCCCGTTTGGCGACCTCTTCCCCCATGGCATCCAGGGCCTTGAGATAGGGGCGGGCGTCCAGGGAGGGGTCGATGAAGCGTTCCAGGCGCAGCAGGCCAGATTCCAGGGGCGGGGCTCCGCGGGAGGCGGTACAGGCCAGGCGGCGGGCGGCTGCCTGGCGCTCGGCGAAGAGCAAGAGTTCCCGGGCCCGTCCCCGCAGGCGGGCGTCCGGGCCGCGGGCGGCGCGGGCTAGGGCCGGATGTACGCGCCGCCCGAGGGCCAGGAGTCGTTGGCTGACGCGGCGGCGGACGCTGGGGGAATCGTCCTTGAGCAGATCCAAGAGCGGAACAACTTCGGCCAGGGGAGCCGGGGATGAAGGCTGGGGCCGCGCAACCGCGGGCCGTGGTGAAGCCGTGGTGGGGGCGGCGGCGGGGAGTTGTTTTGGGGAGTCCTCGAACCTGTTGACCGTCTGGCTGCCGTCTCGAAGGGGGTGAAGGGACTCCTGGTCCCCATCCGGATTCAGGCCCTCACGCGCGGCCGCCTCGGCCCCGGCAGTCGCCGGGGAACTCGGTGCGGACTGGGGCTTAATGGCCTCTGGAGAGCCAGCGGAGGGTTTTTTGTCCGGATCGGGGCGCGTGTTCAAGGTGCTCGGCGGATGGTTTTGGAACGGCCTAGGCCGAGGCCGTTGACCGCCATCCTGTGGATTCATTATCCACCTTCGCGGCCCCCTGTGAAGAGCGCGCTTCCAGCAACCTCGGGAGTGGCCCACTTCGCCTTGCGGTTCTCGCTCGGGACTCCTATTCTAGTTGCCCCAATCTCCGTCTGGGGGCAGCCCAAGTCTCCTGCAACGCGCACCGCGGGTAGCTCGCCAGAGCGCCCAGCGGAGTGTCGAAAGACCCGGGGATACCGCGCCTCTCCTTATATAGAAGCACCCACCCAATACAGAAATACCCACCCAGGCCCCTGACCATGACCTCCCGTTCCCCCATCCGGACGCCCCGCGCGGTGATCACCCACGCCCGGCGCACGCCCATCGGCAAGTACCTGGGTGGCTTCGCGGATCTCTCGGCGGCGGAGCTCGGCGAGGCGGTGGTGAGCGCCCTCTTGGCTGACGCGGACTTCGATGCTGCGCGCCTCGACGAAGTCATCATGGGCAACGGCCGCCAAGCCGGGGGCGGCCCCAATGTGGCGCGCCAAATCAGCTACCGCTCCGGCGTCCCGGATTCAGTTCCGGCCTGGACCATGAACATGGCCTGCGGTTCGGGCCTCAAGGGCATCAACCTGGCCGCCGAGTCCATCGCCGCCGGGCGCAATCGGGCGCTCTTGATCGGCGGCACGGAGTCCATGAGCGGCTTGCCGTTCTTTTTGCCGAAGATGCGCCGCGGTTATCGCCTGGGCCACGGCAAGGTGGTGGACGCCATGTACAAGGACGGCTTCGTCTGTCCCTTGACCGACATGGTGATGGGGGAGACGGCTGAGAAGTTGGCTAGTCAACTTGAGATAACGCGCGCAGAGCAGGACGCCTTTGCCCTCTCCAGCCAGCAGAAGTGTGCCGCCGCCGTGGCCGCTGGAAACTTCGCCGACGAACTCGTGCCGGTCACGGTCAAGACGCGCAAGGGAGAAGTGGTCGTCGACGCCGACGAACATCCGCGCGGGGACGCCAAGCTGGAATCCCTGGCCAAGTTGCCGGCGGTTTTCGGCGGCGAGAACGGCACGGTCACCGCTGGCAACTCATCGGGCATCACCGATGGCGCGGCGGCCGTGCTCGTCATGGAGGAGTCCCTGGCCGAGGAACTCGGCTATCAGCCCCTGGCCTGGGTCGGCGCCGCTACCCAGTCCGGAGTGGATCCCACGATTATGGGCATCGGTCCGGTGCCGGCGGTCAACGCCCTGGAGGAGCGCAACGGTCTGTCGTCCAAGTCCTACGACCTGATCGAGCTCAACGAAGCCTTCGCGGCCCAGGTGCTGGCCTGCGACCGGGAGCTCTCCTTGCCCATGGAGCGCGTAAACGTCAACGGGGGCGCCATTGCCCTCGGTCACCCCATCGGAGCCACGGGCACGCGCATCGTCGTGACCCTGCTCCACGAACTCGCCCGTCGGGAGGCCGAGCACGGCCTCGCCACCCTGTGCATCTCCGGAGGCATGGGGATGGCCACGGCCTTCCACCGCTCGGGCCCGTTCGAACCCGCCTAGGCCCCACACCAACCCAATACCATGAACATCGAAAAAGTCGGAATCATCGGCTGTGGCCTCATGGGCCATGGCATCGCCCAGGTCGCCGCCCAGTCCGGATTCACCGTCGTCGCCCTCGAAGGCGACCAGGGAGCCCTGGACGCGGGCCTCGGTCGCATCGACCGCAGCCTGGCCAAGTTCGCCTCCAAGCAGGTTGAAAAGGGCAAGCTGACCGAAGAGGAAGCCAACGGTTGGTCTGCCCAGACCCGCGGCCGTATCAGCGGCACGCTGGAGTTGGCTGATCTGGCCGACTGCGACCTGGTGGTGGAAGCCATCGTGGAAAACCTGGAGGTCAAGAACGAGCTCTTCAAGGAACTCGGAACGGTTTGCAAGGGCGACACGATCTTCGCCTCCAACACCTCCTCTTTCCCCATCGCCGAAATGGGCAAGGCCTCGGGCCGCCCGGAGCGCATGGTGGGACTGCACTTCTTCAACCCGGTGCAACTGATGCGCCTGGTGGAGGTGGTGCGCACGGACGAGACCGACGAAGAGGTCTTCGCCGCCGCCCGCGCCTTTGGCGAGGCCTGCAAGAAAACCCCCGTCTCCTGTAAGGACACACCGGGCTTTGTGGTCAACCGTCTCTTGGTGCCCTACATGAGCCAGGCTCTCCAGATGCTCGAGCGCGGCGATGCCACCAAGGAAGACATCGACGCCGCCATGCAGTTCGGTTGTGGCCACCCCATGGGACCGCTGACCCTGACTGACTATGTGGGCCTCGACACCACCCTCTCGATCCTGGAGGGTTGGGTTGAGCGTTACCCTGACGAGGCCGCCTTCCAGATCCCGCAGATCCTGAGGGAAAAGGTCGCCGCCGGTAAGCTGGGTCGCAAGAGCGGCGAAGGCTTCTATGTCTGGGACGGAGACAAGAAGGCATGAGCGCGCTCCTGACATTGCTGGCCCCGGTCCTCTTGGCCCCAGGCACCCCGACCGTCTCCTGGCAATCGGCGGAGAACTACATCTCCGGCCGCTCCTTCGCCGTCACCCTGACCGTGGAAACCGGGGCCGAGCCCGGCTCCCTGCCCGCCTGGATGCTCGGTCCGGGCGCCTTCTCCGTGGCAGGCAAGCCACTGGCGGCCCGCGCCGGCGGAGAGCTGTCCCTGGTGTCGGGCAGCCGGCTGGAACTGGCCTTTGACCTGGGCCCGGCCCTGGCGAGCTTGGCCCTCGACGGCTCCTTCACCCTGGAGTTGGCGGGAGCCGATGCGGCGCGCACCATTACTCCCATCAAGCCGGTGGAGAGCGGTATCGATTTCCTGACCATGGCTCCGGCCGACCTGGCCAAGTACCAGGTTGTGATGGAGACCAGCCAGGGCACCATGCGGATTGAAACCTGGCCGGATGTGGCCCCCGTGCACTCCGCCAACTTCCTCGATCTTTCCGCCACGGGTTTCTACGACGGCCTGGGTTTCCATCGCTGTATTCCGGGCTTCATGATCCAGGGCGGCGACCCCACGGGAACCGGGGCCGGCAATGGTCCGCGTAAGCTGCCGGCGGAGTTCAACGATCGCAAACACGTGCGCGGAGTGCTCTCCGCGGCGCGCATGGGCCATGACATCAACTCGGCCTCCTGCCAGTTTTTCGTGATGCACGCCACCTACCCGTCCCTCGACGGGCAGTACACCGCCTTCGGCAAGGTCCTGAGTGGTGAAGAGGTTATCGACGCCATCGTGACCTCGCCGCGCGACCTGCGCACGAACAAGCCCAAGTCTCCCCAGACAATTATCAGTGCCGTCGTGGTTCGCGCCCCGGCCGCCAAGAACTGACCTGCTCCCACATATCTCTCGCCAACTACCATACCAATGACCGATTCATACCAGGGCGTCACCGCCACCATTGAAACCAACTCCGGCACGATCACCCTCGAGTTTTTCCCGGACAAGGCCCCCAAGCATGTGGCCAACTTCGTCGCCCTGGCCGAGCAGGGTTTCTACAACGGCACGCGTTTTCACCGCACTATTCCGGGATTCATGATCCAGGGCGGCTGCCCGAACACCAAGGATCTGGGCCAGGCGAACCGCTGGGGCACCGGCGGACCGGGCCACTCGGTGGACGCTGAGTTCAACGACACGCCCCACGTGCGCGGCATCTTCTCCATGGCGCGTTCCAACGACCCCAACTCCGCCGGCAGCCAGTTTTTCCTCTGCCACGGAGAGGCGAGTTTCCTCGACGGGCAGTACACGGCCTTTGGCCGCATGCTGAGTGGCGATGAAGCCCTCGACGCCATTGCCAATGCCCCGACCAAGCCCGGCGGCGAAGGCTCCACACCCGTGGAGCCGGTGGAAATCACCAGCGTTACGATCCAGCGCGTGACCGCGGAGGCTTGAGCCATGGCCTTCGAGAACATCCTGGTGGAGGTCGAGGGCGGCGTGGGCCGCGTGACCGTCAACCGGCCCAAGGTGCTCAACGCCCTGAACGCCCAGACCATCGGCGAACTCGAGTGCGCCTTCACCCAGCTCGGTGAAGACGATGCCGTGCGTGTAGTGTTGGTTACCGGTGCCGGGGACAAGGCCTTTGTGGCCGGGGCCGACATCAACGAACTGGCCGAGCTCCAGCCCCTGGAGGCCAAGGCCGTGGCCGCCCGCGGCCAGGCCGCCTTCCGGGTCCTGGAGGATCTCGGCAAACCGTCGGTGGCCATGATCAACGGCTTCGCCCTGGGCGGCGGTTGCGAGTTGGCCCTGGCCTGCACCCTGCGCATGGCCAGCAGTACGGCCCGCTTGGGTCTGCCGGAGGTCACCCTGGGACTGTTGCCTGGCTATGGCGGTACCCAACGCCTGGCCCGCGTGGCCGGCCTGGGCGTGGCCCGCGAGTGGGTGCTGACCGGCGACATGTTCAGCGCCGAAGAGGCCCAGCGGGTTGGTGTCGTCAACCGTGTCTTCGCCCCCGAGGAGTTGGAAGCAGGCACGGGCAAACTCGTCGAAACCCTGCTCTCCCGCGGCCCCCTGGCCCTCTCCTTCGCCATGACGGCCATCGGCCGCGGCATCAACATGAGCCAGGTGGACGGCGAGGCCCTGGAGACCGATATGTTTGGCCTGGCGGCCACCACCGATGACATGCGCGAGGGCCTGGCCGCCTTCATCGAAAAGCGCAGCGCGGATTTCAAAGGGCGCTAGTCGAGCTCCATTTCGAAACATCACAAACCACAACAAGACCGCACCACCACACACACCATGAGCACTGAAGTCGTCATCGTCGGCGGAGCGCGCACCCCCATGTGCGAATACTCCGGAACCCCCGGTTACGGGAAACTGAAAAACATCTCCGCCTTGGACCTCGGGGCTCACGCGGCCAAGGCCGCCGTCAGCCGCTCGGGCGTCGATCCGGAGAGCGTCGAGCACGTGGTCGTGGGCAACGCCCTGCAGACCTCCATCGATGCCATCTACGGCGCCCGCCATGTTGCCCTGAAGGCTGGTCTGGGCGAGCCCGTGCCGGCCCTGACCGTCAACCGCCTGTGCGGTTCCGGTATTCAGTCCGTGGTGAACGCCGCCCAGATGATTCAGTTGGGCGAGGCGGGCACGGTGCTGGCCGGTGGCATGGAGAGCATGAGCCAGGCGCCCTTTGTGCTCTACGGTGGCCGCGAAGGCTTCCGCTTCGGCACCACACCGGAGCTACAGGATTCGCTCTTCGGTGCCCTGACCGATCCCCTGGCCGGCTTGATGATGGCTCAGACTGCGGAGAAGGTTGCCGGGCGTCTCGGCATCACCCGCCAGTCCCAGGACGAGTTTGCCCTGCGCAGTCATCAACTGGGTGCGGCGGCGGTTTCCGAAGGGCGTTTTGCCGAGGAGATCGAGCCCGTGGTGATCCCCGGTCGGCGTGGTGACACGGTCATCGATACCGATGACCACATCAAGCCCGACACGACCATCGAGGGCCTGTCCAAACTGCGCGCGGCCTTCGGCAAGGACGGCACGGTCACCGCTGGCAATGCTTCGGGCATTGTGGACGGGGCCGCCGCGGTCATGGTCACCAACGGCGACCGCGCCCGGGCCGATGGCCTGGATCACTGGGCGACGATTCGCTCCTATGCGTCGGTGGGCGTGGATCCGACGGAAATGGGCCTGGGGCCCGTGCCCGCCATCCGCGCTTGTCTGGAGCGTGCCGGCGTTGCGCTGGACGAGGTCGATTTGTTCGAGATCAACGAAGCCTTCTCCGCCCAGTATCTCGGTTGCGAAAAGGAGCTGGGCCTGGACCGCGACAAGGTCAATGTGAACGGCGGCGCCGTCAGCCTGGGTCACCCCCTAGGAGCCACGGGCACGCGCCTCGTCTTGACCCTGATGCAGGAGTTGCGCCGCCGCGGCGCGCGCTTGGGCGTGGCCTCGGCTTGCATCGGCGGCGGTCAGGGTATCGCCATCCTGATCGAAAACCCGCAGGCCTAGCCGCCCGGAGCCAACTCACCTTGAACCCCCTGATTCACACCAGGGAAGACGGCACCCGTGTCGTCTCCCTGCGCCCGAGCCGGCGCGTCCTCTTCCTCTTCGAGGATGGGGAGAAGATACGCGCCCAACTGCGCGGCGAAGTTGACTACTCCATGGCCGAGGTGGAGGCGGGCGAGCTTTTGGATGACATCAACACGGATGTCATGACCCCCGCCTGGGTTTGCTTCCGCCATCGACCCGAGGATATCGCGCTGGATGCCTACGCGGGCCTCTTGGACGAGCAGGGCCAACGCGTCTTCGAAACGCGCGCTTTGCTGGACGGTGACTTTGATGTGATTGTCTCCGGCCAACGCAAGGGCACGGGTTCGAGCCGCGAGACGGCGCCCCAGGCCGAGCGCTATTCCGGCGTGCACCTCGTAATCGCGGCTTCATTTGCACCGATTCACGAGCGCAACAATGTGAACCTCGGTCAGCTGATGGGCTCCTACGAGCAGCTCGCACGCCTGCAGGCCGGGGAGGATATTCCCCTGGCCGAGTTCACCGCGCGCTTCGATCCCATTACCCGCGCCATTTGTGAGAGCGGTGGCTTGTTCGCCTTCGTCCAGGCCTGGCAGCGTGGAGAGGTGAGCGTCGCCCAGCCCGACCACGGGCCGCGTCCCATGACCATGGCCGAGAAGATCATCGCCAGCCACCTGGCTGCTGGCGCTGGGGGCCAGGCCCAGGGTGGTGACGCATCCGTCAAGCCCGGCGATGCCTGCCTGGTGGCTGTGGACGGTGGCTACAGCCACGAGTTCACCACGGCCCAGGTGCATCACTTCCTGCTAGCGGAATACGGCCCCGACTACAGCGTCAAGAATGCCCACAAGCTGGCGGTCTTCGAGGATCACCTGCTCTATGCCGGCAGCGTGGAACGCTTTGCGCCCTTCATGGACCAGGTCGAAACCCTGCGCAGCATGCAACGCGAGTTCCAGGCCCACACCGGCGTGCGCGATTACTCGGCGCGCGATGGCGTCTCCCCCGGAATCTGTCATCAAATCGCTCGCGAGGACTTCATCGATCCGGGCGACTTCATTCAGGCCACCGACAGCCACACCTGCATGGGTGGCGGCAACAACGCCCTGACCTGGGGCGTGGGGGCCACGGAGTACGCCAACTTGGTTCAATCAGGCGTGACCTTTGTGGAGGTGCCGGAGTCCATTCGCTTTGAACTCACCGGCGAACTTGCGCCGAACTGCACGGCCAAGGATCTGATGCTCTTCATCCTGCGCGAGTACGCCGTGGCGGAGCTGACCCTGAACCGCGTCATGGAGTTCGGTGGCCCGGGCCTGGCGTCCTTGAGCATGGACGAGCGTGCAACCTTGACCAACATGGCCACCGAATGCTCGGCCCGCTCGGCCATCGTCGAAGGCGATGACTGCACGGCGCGCTGGATCGCGGAGCACCGGCGCGGCAGTGAAAGCGTAGAGCCAGGCGAGTTGCTGGCGCGCTTTGTGGCGCCGGATGCAGCGGCCCACTACGACGGCGGCGTGCACACCATCGACCTCTCTTCCCTGGTGCCCATGGTGGCCGAACCCGGCGACCCCACTAACAGCCGGGCCATCGCAGCCGCGGACAGTTCGGGCGAAGACGACGTCCACATCGACATCGCCTACGGAGGCTCCTGTACCGCGGGCAAGGAAGGGGACATGGATCAGTACGCCATGGTCCTGGCCGAGGCCCAAAAAGCCGGCCTGAAAGTGGCACAGGGCACGCGCCTGGTGCTGCAGTCCGGCAGCGATGCGGTGGCCGCCTATGCTGCCGAACGCGGCTACCGGGAGCTCTTTAGCGCCGTTGGCGCCGAACTGATCCCCCCGGGTTGTGGGGCTTGCATCGGTTGCGGGCCCGGCGTCAGCGACGCTGCGAGCCAGGTCTCGATCAGCGCCATCAATCGTAACTTCGCGGGCCGCAGCGGCCCGGGAAGCCTCTACCTGGCCTCGCCATTGACAGTGGCCGCCAGTGCCATCCTGGGCCGCATCGCGGCCTATGAACCCGGAATGTTCCGGGTTGAAGTCCCCGCCGACGGCCCCCTCGGGTTACGGTCGGAGTGAATCCCACGAGCCCTCATGGGCCAAGGACAAGCAACCATGAATACACATGATATTGCAGTAATCGGCGGCGACGGCATCGGACCGGAGGTGACCCGCGAGGCCCTCAAGGTGCTCGACGCGGCCGCTGAAGTTTTCGGTTTCACCACGCGACGCACGGACTACCCCTTTGGTAGCGAGCACTTCCTCAAGACCGGCGAGATCCTGCCGGACGCGGCCTTTGAAGAAATCCGCGGGCAACAGGCGGTCTTCCTGGGCGCTATCGGCGACCCGCGTCTGCCCGTGGGCAAGATCGAATACGGCATCATCGCGCGCTTGCGTTTTGACCTCGATCTATACATCAACCTGCGCCCGATCAAGCTCTACGACGAGCGCCTCTGCCCCCTGAAGGGCAAGACGGTGGATGATGTCGACATGGTCATCATCCGCGAGAACACCGAGGGCGCCTATGCGGGCATGCACGGCTTCGTGCACAAGAACCAGCCCCTTGAGGTCGCCACCCAGACCATGGTCTACACCCGCGAAGGCGTCGAGCGCGCCGTGCGCTACGCCTTCGAGCTGGCCCGTCAGCGTGACAAGCGCCGCACGGTGACACTCGTCGACAAGGCCAACGCCGTGCGCGCCCACGACATCTGGACACGCACCTTCGCCGAGGTCGCCGAGGA
>NYXZ01000088.1 GCA_002686595.1 Planctomycetota bacterium
CGCTTCTCCTCCATCACGATGTCGATGGCAGCCTGGGCTTCCTGGGCATTGTCGCAGATGAAGACACCCTTGCCCGCCGCCAGACCGTCGGCCTTGATGACGGCCGGCCAGGTCTCCCAGCTCTCCGCATAGTTCTTGGCATCCCCGGAACGATAGAATTCCTTGGAGCCCGCCGTGGGGATGCGGTGCCTGAGGAGCACATCCTTCGCGAAGGCCTTGGAGCCCTCCAGGCGCGCTCCATCCGCCCCGGGCCCAAAGACCGCCAGTTTCCGCTCCCGCAAGCGGTCCGCCAAGCCCAGACACAGGGGCAACTCGGGTCCCACCACCACCAAGCCCACGCCTTCCGCGAGGGCCAGCTCCTCCAGCCCGGCCAGATCGTCGGCCGCCACGGCAACATTACGCGCCACGCTGGCGGTGCCCGCGTTCCCCGGCGCACAGATAACCTCAAGCACCAGGGGCGATTGGGCGAGCTTCCAACACAGGGCGTGTTCGCGACCACCACCACCGACTACGAGGACCTTCATCTGCTGGCTGGACATGATTTTTTTGGCTAACTGATCGGAAGTGGATTGGCGTCGCGCTCACGGCACCCCGCCGGCCCGCCCCGGCGCCCGCAGAAGGTACCCCCTGACGCCCCCGGCAGCTACCCCCTCCGCCACCGCCTTCGCCGCCTTCCAAGCCTCCCCCGCCTCCAATAGCACCTCTTGATCCTGGCGGAGGGCGCTGATCAACGGTTCATGCCCTTCCCCCCTCGCCGCGGCCCCCTTCCTCCGCTAGGCTGGCGCGGCACCGGGGAGTACCTCAGTTGGTAGAGGCGTAGCTTTGGGTGTTACGAGCCGCGGGTTCGAGTCCCGCCTCCCCGACCAGGCGCCCGTAGCTCAGCTGGATAGAGCATCAGATTTCTAATCTGAGGGTCCCAGGTTCAAGTCCTGGCGGGCGCGCCACCCCTGCGTGCCGCGCTCGCTCCCTGGGCCGCGCTGCGCACCACAAGCCGGCCGCGGGTATTGGCGCTGGAAACGCCGAACTCGCCCGACGCTGGCGATGCCACCGTGGGACCCCCTGACCTGGTCTTAGAGGCCGTAGGCGCCTGGCCCTGGCGCGTTGAGCCCGTACTCGCTGCGGCCATCGCCCGCGCTCCAGCTTCCCAGCTAGTTTCTCCCCCGGGCCGAGGCCTGGCGGTTATCTTGAAGGGATGCGGAACATCTTCGGAATTGGACTCGCCCTGACCCTCGCCCCGGTCCTTTTTTCCGCGCCCCACGCTGGCGATATAGGCATCGACGCCGGGCCCTACCTGCAGGACGCCACGCCCACATCCGTCTGGGTTTGTTGGGAAACCGACGGCAACGGCAGCAACCCCACCGAGAGCCGCGTGGATTACGGGACGGACTTCACCCTGTCCAACTCAGCCAATGGCAACTCCTTCTGGTCCAGCGCCGGGACCGTCATGCACCAGACACAACTGACGGGCCTCGCCGCGGACACGACCTACTTCTTCGAGGTAGCGAGCGGCGCCTACCACTCCATTGTCTCCACCCTGCACACCCAACCCCTGGCCGCCGACAACACGCCCTGGCGCTTCGCCGCTATCTCCGACACGCAACGGGGCAACACCGCCGGCAAGCTGCGGGAGGTGATCGAGGACGGCATCATCGCCTACACCCAAGCCAACTACGGGCCGGTGGTGCCCGAGCAACTGGCCTTCTTGCTGGACTGCGGCGACTTGGTGGACACGGGCTCCGATCATTCCGATTGGCAAGACGATTTCTTCGCCGGGGCAGATCAACTGTTGCGCCAGGTCCCCCTCTACCCCGTCCCCGGCAACCACGAAGCCAATGCCTCCCTGTACTTCGAGTACATGCATCTGCCGAACAACGGCACGGCGGGCTTCGAGGAGCACTGGTACACGGTCGATCACCAGAACGCGCGCCTGATCTCCATGGACACCAACAGCGGTTACACCGTATCCGAGCAGTTGGTCTGGCTCGATGCGGCCCTGCAGGGGGCGGCCGCCGATGACCACATCGACTTCGTCTTCGTCCAGTTCCACCACCCACACAAATCAGAACTGTGGACGCCGGGGGAATCCGGCTTCAGCACCCAGATCGTGGAGCGCGTGGAACAGTTCTCCAGCGCCACGGGCAAACCATCGGCGCACCTCTTCGGTCACACCCACGGCTACTCCCGCGGCCAACGCCGCGATCACAACCACACCATGGTCAATGTGGCCGCCGGCTATGGCTCCATCGATTACTGGTACGCCTATCCCCAGGCCGATTACGAGGAGTTCCAGGTCACGATCCCCGACTGGGGTTTTGTCATGTTCGATGTGCAGGCGGGGAATGACCCCAGCTTCACCCTGCGACGCATCAGCCGTGGCAACAACTACATCGCGCGCAACAACCAGGTCATGGACGAAATGACCGTGCGGCGTTTCAACACGCCCCCGAGCGCCCCCACCGCCCTGACGCCCAATCCCGCCAGCGGTTTTGTGCCGGGTTGGGGAATTGAACTGGTGGCCAGTCCCTTCAGCGATCCAGACGGCGACCAACTGTTGGAATCCCAGTGGCAGGTGAGCGCGGCAAGTGGCGACTACAGCGCCCCGTTGATCGACGACTGGCGCCGGGTCGAGAACAAGTACCGCCCGGCCAATGGAGACTCCTGGTACAGCGTGGACAATGTCCAAGATCCCGCCATAGAGGACATCTTCCTGGGCGAGTCCCTGCCCGGCTGTAGCCAGGTCTTTTGGCGCGTGCGCTATCGCGACTCTTCCCTGGCCTGGAGCCCCTGGTCAGCGGAACAGTCATTCCAGGTCGGGCAGTCGGATGCGGGCGCCGCGGGACCCGAGCCGAGCGACGGCGAGGTGGGCGTTCCGGTGACCCCGACCTTGAGTTGGTCGCCCTGTGCTCCGACGGATTCCTTTGATGTTTACTTCGGCACCAGCCCCACCCTGGGCGCCGGGGATTTCCGCGGCACCATCACCAACACCAGTTACTTCCCAGGCATCTTGCAGGAGCTCTCGACCTACTACTGGCGCGTGGATTTCACCAACGGCGGTCAAACGGACACCGGCCCCACCTGGAGTTTCACGACGCGCCGCTTCGACAGCCCTCCGACCACCACCGAATGGCGTTTCGATGACGCGGCACCGGCCACTAACACCGCACTGCAGGCGGCCTTCGGCAATTCGGTCATGATCCCCAGGGGCATGGCCCAGGGATCTGATTGGTGGTTGGGAAGCACCGACGACATGGTTGTGCCGCACCTGGATGGTGAACCGACGAACTACATCCGTTTGGACAATGTCTACGGTATCAACACTGGGCTTCAGACTTACTTCAACGCACCGGGCAATGGTTCCGGTGGCTGCTGCGACATTGAGCAGTTCACGCTGATTTACGATATTTACTTCGATCCCTATCAGACAGAACTCCAAGCTCTTTGGCAGGGCAATGCCAGCAACTCCAACGATGCCGAGTTCTTCGTCAACTGCGCAAACGGCGGCTTCTGGGTGCGCGGCACGGGTTACATCGGAACGGACCTGTGGGACACTGGTGAATGGGTGCGCATTGCCCACCGTGTCAACTACACGGCCGACACCTCCGCCATCTTCGTCAATGGCGTCAAGGTGCTCGATGACAGCCAGCTGACGGCGCCGGATTGGCTCTACGGCCTGGGCTCCGGCAACTCCAACTGGATGTTGACCGATGACAACGGCGGCACGGATGTCTCCATCGTGTACTGCTCCGCCTTGGCCATAGCCGACTACCTGCTGCCTGACAGCGTCATCGCCGACTTGGGCAGTCCGCGGGCCGCCGGCATTTTTATCACGCCGGATGCCGCGCGATACTGCTTCGGCGCTCCCAACTCCACAGGTGTCGGCAGCTCCTTGGCCTGGACCGGCGGCAGTTCCCTGGCTGCGGATGACCTGGAGTTACACGCCCTGGGCGCCGTGCCCCAACAGCCCGGCCTCTTCTACTACGGCCCGGATCAGGTCCAAGTACTCTTCGGCGACGGCATCCGTTGCGTGGGCTCCGGAGGCCTCGGCATCTTCCGTCTCTATCCCATTCTCATGGCCGATACAGCTGGCCAGGCCACGCTGGCCTTGGACCTCTCAGCGCCCCCGGCCTCCTCTGGCGCCGGTCAGATCAACGCCGGCTCCACCTGGAACTTCCAGTACTGGTACCGCGACCCCCTGCTGCCCGGCGGCTCCGGCTTCAACCTGTCCGACGCTCTGCAAGTCCTGTTTCGCCCCTAGGAGCCCCCGCCAGTGCAATCCGGCACGAGCATAACGGCCCCCTCAGAAGCCGCATCTTCCGCTCCTCCTTGGACTGGCTGCCCGCCTCCTGGGCGGCCTACCTGCTCTGCCGTCGTCTGCCCCGCCATGTTTCGTGGAGCTCACCAACAACTGCAACCTGGCCTGCCCCCTGTGCCTCCAGCCTGATCATCCGCGGTCCCGTGGCAACCTGACCCTGGCGCGCTTTCGCCCCTTGGCGGATGAAGCGCGCCACTACGCCAAGGGGCTGATCCTGCACCTGCTCGGCGAAAGCCTGCTGAACCCCGAACTCTTCGCCATCGTGGCCTACGCGGAAGAAGCAGCGCTGGCCTGCACCTTCACCACCAATGGCGAGTACCTGGACGAGCACATCGAGGAAATTTTTACCTCCGGTTTGACGGCCGTCACGGTCTGCCTGGATGGCGCCGACGCAGCGACCCACAATCTCTACCGGCAAGGCAGTGACTTTGAACGGGTGCGCTGCGCCGTGGAGACTCTCTGCCTGGAACGGGCGGCGCGCGGCCTGACCAAGCCCCATGTAACTGTTCAGACGCTCACCATGGGCACGAATGCCCCCCAGCGAGAGGCCTTGGCTGAGTGGACCAAGGCCATCGGGGCCGACCGCTATCTGCCCCGGCCGCTGCACCTGGGACTCGGCAAGGTCAAGGGCGAACCGCAGGAGCTGGCGCGCCAGTTCTTGGCCGGCCCCAGGCCAAGCAAAGCCGAGGAAGAGGCCGCCGTCGGCCTGTGCCCCAGCACCCGTGTCTGCGGCGAGTTGTACCGGGCAACAGTCTTATGGAATGGAGACGTGGTCCCCTGTGGGCGCGGCGCCTGGAACGGGGAAGGCGCCTTCGGCAACGTATTCACCGATGGGGGCCTGCGGGCGGTTTGGCGTTCTCCCGCCCACCGCGCCTTTGTGCGCGAGCACCTGATCAGGGGCAAGGGAGCTTGTAGCGTCGCAACCGAAGTTGACAGCTCACCGTCGGGCTTTGATCTCCAGGACAAGGCCCCTGCCAGGACTCGTTCCTAGCCCCCCGCAGCCAAACCCGGATAACCTGGGCGCCGTGACCGCTGCAAGCTAGACTCAGGCCATGCTAAGCGCCCTGGTCCTGACCCTTGCCCCCCTGGGTGGCGCCAGCCTGGCCCCGCCTCCGGCCACAATCCCGGCACCACTCGAAAGCCCTTACCAGGCGGATATGGCCGAGGCGTTGGAGCAACTCAAGCGGCGCTGCGGTTCCTTTTTCTCCCAGAAGGACATCGACTGGAAAAAAGTCTCGCGGGACTTCACCAAGGCCGCCAAGAAGATCAAGACCGACTCGGAGCACCTGGCCCTGCTCGTGGGCTTGCTGGCGCGCCTACAGGATGGCCATGCGCGCGTGGAACCCGCCGCGGGGGGCAAATACACCTGGGACAACATGCCCTGGCCAGAGGAGTGGCGCGTGCCCACCAAGGGGCCCGGATTCTTCCTCTGCCGCGTGGGCAAGAAGTTCTACATCAGGGAGGCCTGGTCATCGGCGGCGGAACTGGGCCTGGTTGCGGGCATGGAAGTTACCAGCATCGACGAGCAATCGATGAAGAAGTGGCTGCCGAAGAAGCTCACGGAACTCGCCGAGCGCCGCAGTTTTTCCAGCGAGCAGCACGCCCTCTTCTACGCTCTGACCCGTGGCCTGCAAGGGCCCGAAGACTCGCGCCTGAAGGTCGAGTTCAAGGAAGCCAAGGGCAAGCGCAAGAAGCGCACGATCACCCTCAGCCGCGCCAGCGCCACACCCAACGGCCCCGCGGTTTTGCTCCCGGGCTACACCTCACTCGGCGATTCCGTGCGCTGGGCCAAGACCCCCGAAGGCTTTGGTTACCTGCATATTCGACGCATACAGGACGACCTGCTCAAGGAACTCGACACGGCCCTGGCCGCCCTGGGAGCCCTTGAAACAGGCGCCGCCACCCATGAAGACGGCACACCTGGCCACGAACGCTTGCCGGGCTTGATCATTGATTTCAGGGGCAACTCCGGTGGAGGCTGTGATCACGACGCCTTCGCCGGGCGCTTCGTGCCCCGCGGTGAGACCATTCCACGCTTGACCAACAGCCCCCTGGCTTCCGCCGGGCCGGCGCCATTCGGTGGCCCCATCGTGGTCATCGTGGACGGCACGGTGGTCAGTGCCGGCGAAACCACCAGCGGCATGTTCAAGGAAGACGGCCGCGCCTACATGATCGGCGAGAGCCCCACCGCAGGCATGTCCTCGCAAAAGGAAACCGTGTCCCTGCCCGCTGGCCTCTTTCAACTCTATGTATCCGTGCGTTCAAACAAGCGCGCCTTCAACGGTGGCCGCGGCATCGAGGGCATCGGGGTAGCGCCCCACGAAACCGTGGCCTTTGAGCCAAAGGACCTGGCCGCGGGCGTTGACACGCTGATCAAGCGAGCCAGCGAACTACTGGCAGACTACCCCTGGCGCGCCGTGCCCTACGACGCCCGGGATCACGGCTGGTAGCTGGCAGCTCGCCGCCGCCTGTCCAGGGCCTGGCAAGGGCTGACACCCTTCCCGGAAGCACTGCGGTCCGGCTGGGCCCATGGGAGCCGTTGGCAACTCCCAACTGCGGCGAGGCCACTGACGTCATTGGCGTCATCCGCGTCATCCGCGCCATCGGCGCTAGCGGCGCCAACCTCGTCGCAGACGGCTTCGCCAGGCGACGGGCCTTCCTCAACGGACTCACAGGGAGAAACTGCCCTTGCCCTCGAACGATGGCCAGGCCATGGCCATGACAAAGCCATGACATAGCCTGACCGATCCGTGACACCCAAGCCCAGCTGGGAACCATCCTGGACGCACTGCCACCCGTACCAGGAGTATCCCATGCAGACCTCGACCAACACCCCGACCACCTCTCAACTGGATCCCCGTGCGCGTTTTTGCCGAGCCCTCGCAAGCTCTGTGACAGAGACCACGCCGCCCATTGATCGCCCGCCGGTTTGGCTCATGCGCCAGGCCGGCCGCTACCTGCCGGAGTACCGCGAGCTGCGCGGGCGCCATTCCTTTTGGGAAATGGTGCGCACTCCCGAGCTGGCCTGCGAGGTCACTTTACAACCCTTGCGTCGGTACGCCCTCGACGCGGCGATCCTCTTCAGTGATATCTTGATCGTGCCGGACGCCCTGGGGCTTGATGTGGAATACGCCGCCGGCGGTCCGCGCATCCGCCCCCTGCTGCGCACGCCGCGCGATGTGTCCAATCTGTTGCGCGTCGATGCCGAGCGTGACTTCGCCTATGTGCGCCAGGCCCTCGAGCTCTTGCGGCGCGAGCTGCCGCGCCAGCTAGATGGCGATCGCGGCCTGATCGGTTTCGCCGGTGCCCCTTTCACCCTGACGGCCTACATGCTCCAGGGCGGACCGTCCAAGAATGTCGACGAGGTCAAGGCCTTGGCCCTCAACCACCCGGAGTTGTACGGCGCCCTGGCGGAACGGGTCGCTGACACGGTGGCGGACCTGTTGGCCCTGCAGGTGGAGGCAGGCGTGGATGCAGTCCAAATCTTCGACACCTGGGCCGGACATCTCTCACCGGAAGACTACGAGCGCCTGGCGGCGCCCTGGACCAGCCGCGTCATCGAACGTCTTCACGATCGCGCGACGCGGCGCGTGCCGGTCATCCACTACCTGCGTAACTGTGCAGGTCACCTGGAGGCGGCCGCGGCCACCGGATGCGACGGGCTTTCCGTCGATACATCGATCCGCATCAAGGAGGCCCGCCGGCGCCTGCCGAACAACATGTTCCTCCAGGGCAATCTGGATCCCGCCATCCTGCGCGGCCCCTTGGAGGAAATCGGTCCGGCCGTCACGGGCCTGATCAGCGCCGCGGGTAGCGAACGCCTGATCGTCAACTTGGGCCAAGGCTTGACGCCGGAAACCCCGCCGGAGGGCGTCGCCGCCCTGGTGGAAGCCGTCACCCACTATCGCCAATGTTGATCCGCGAAGACATCGACCAACAGCTCCTGGCGCGCTATGACCAGCGCGGGCCGCGCTACACGAGTTATCCGCCGGCCAATCACTTCCAGGCGTTGACCCAGGAGGAGTTGTCGGGCCGTTGGCAGCGTGAGCGCGCAGCGTCAGCGGATAAGGGCTTGGGCCTCTATGTGCACTTGCCCTTCTGTCGCTCGCGCTGTTTGTACTGCGCTTGCCATGTGGAGATCGGTGCCAAGCAGCCCCTGGTCACGAACTATCTCCAGGCTCTACACCGCGAACTGGAACTGGTGGCCGAACATGTGGATGCCGAACGTCCGGTCAATCAGGTCGTGCTCGGCGGCGGCACACCCAACTTTCTGACCCCAGAACAGTTGCGGCGGCTATTCGCCCGCATCGACGAGCTCTGGTCGCCGCAAGCAACTGGAGAGCGCTCCGTCGAACTGGATCCCCGCGTAGCCACTGCAGCCGGCCTCGACGCCTTCCTGGACGCTGGCTTCAACCGCTTCTCCCTGGGAGTCCAGGACCTGGATGAATCCGTCGTGCGCCGCGTGCGCCCCGGCGGCAATCAAATGGCGGTTGAGGATGTCTATGCCCACCTGCGGGGCGCGGGCATTGAGTCCGTCAACTTCGACCTGATCTACGGGTTGCCTGGCCAGACCGTTGCCACTGCCGCCCGCACCGCCCAGCGCGTGATCGATTTGGCTCCCACGCGCCTGGCCCTGTACAGCTACGCCCATGTGCCCTGGATCAAGCCCCACCAGGCTGCCCTTGAGAAGCGCGGCCTGCCGGATGCGGAGGCCAAGGCCGCCATCGCCCGCGAGATGGCCGCACACTTCAGCGCCGCCGGTTATGCCCCCGTGGGCATGGACCACTACGCCCTGCCCAGTGATCCCCTGGTGGCCGCCCAGCAAGCTGGCACGCTGCGCCGCAACTTCATGGGTTACACCACGGGCCGCGGCCTGGAGACAGCCGCCTTTGGCACCTCCGCCATCTCCTACATGGGGCGGGCCTACGGCCAAAACACCAAGGATGTGACCGACTACATCAATGCCCTGGAAGAGGGACGCCTGCCCCTGGAGCGCGGCTTCCTGCTCAGCGACGAAGACCACCTGCGCCGCGAACTCCTGCTCGAGTTGTTTTGCAACTTCACCCTCGACTTGGATGGCCTTTCGCGGCGTTTTGCCATCGATGCCCCCACCCACTTCGCCAGAGAGCTAACCGCCCTCGAGCCCCTGCTCGACGACGGCCTGGTGGAGATCGACTATGCCGACGGATGCCCCGCCGCCGAGTCACGGGTGTGGGGAGGCGCGGGCGAAGCAACGGGGCCGCGGCCTGTGCGCATCCGCGCCACGGATCTCGGGCGTTTCTTCATCCGCAATGTGTGCATGGTCTTCGACACCTATCTCGCCTCCGATTCAGCCACACCCGTCTACTCGCGCACTGTCTAGAAGCATGCAAGGGCCAACCACTCAACCCGCAGTTGGAACGCAGCAGGCCCACGACCCGCTCACCGCATACGAGTTCCGCATCGGCGTGGCCTGGCTGAATCTGGGCGGCCCCGCCACGCCGGCCGCCTTGCCGGGTTTTCTGCGCAGCATGCTCAGCGATCCCAGCATCGTGAACGCCCCGGCCCCGGTGCGCTGGGGCATCTCGCGCTGGGCGGCGGCCTTCCGAGCCCCGCGTGTAGCCAACCACTATCGCCTGATTGGTGGCGCCAGCCCCCTCTTCAGTGAGACCGCCCGCCAATTGGCTGTCCTGGAACAGGAACTCGGTCCGCGCTTCAGCGTGGCCGCCGCCTTTCGCCATTCGCCACCCAGGGCCGAACAGGCCCTGGCCCAGCTGGCCAGCAGTGGCTGCGAACGGGTCGTGGCCTTCCCCGCCTATCCCCAGCACTCGCGCGGAACAACAGACTCCGCGCTGCGGGACCTGCGCGCAGCCGCCCAGGCGTTGGGAATCGAGTTGGCAACCTGCCCCTCTTTCCCCGCCGACAGTCTCTTTATTGATGCCCTGGCCGCCGGCATCGAAACCTGCCTGTTGCGCGCAGCGGGGGAGAGACCCCACCTGCTCTTCTCCAGCCACGGCCTGCCCCTATCAGCCCTGCGGCGCGGCGATCCCTACGGCGCGCAGGTCGAGCGCACCGCCGCCGCCCTGGCCTCCCGTTTTCCAGGCTTGCCCTCATCCCTCGCATTCCAAAGCCGCCTGGGCCCCATGCGTTGGATGCGCCCCTACCTGACCGAGGAACTGGCACGCCTGGCCGACGCAGGTGTCAGCTCGGTCATCGTGGCCCCCATCGCCTTCGTGTGCGAGAACTTCGAGACCCTTTACGAACTGGACCAGGAGATCGCCGCCCTGGCCGCTGACCTCGGGATCAGCACCTTCCTGCGCGCTCCGGCCCCCGGCACGCACCCCGCCTTCATCGCCTGCGCAGCCAACGCCGTGCGCCGCGCGGCGCATGACGCGGGTTGGGGTGACGCACAGGAACTTCAACCAACTCCACGAAACAATGCACAAGATGCCTCACACATTGCGGCCCACGGAGCCGCACTCGGCAGCCGACCCGCCTAGCTCCCACCAAGCCATCGTGGTTGGCGGCGGTCCCGCGGGACTCGTCTGTGCTTGGCGACTGAAACGCGCCGGCCACAAAGTGCTCTTGTTGGAAGCCGCGGAGCAACCCGGGGGCAATGTACGCACCATCACCGATGCCGGCTTCACCTTCGAATGCGGGCCCCACTCCTTCATGGGGTCCGCCAGTGGCCTGCTGCAGCTGGTGGACGAGCTGGGGCTGACTCCGGCTTTGCTTCCCACCCGCGCCGCGGCGTCCGCCCGTTTCATCGTGCGGGCGGGACACCCCTATCGCGCTCCTGACGGCCCGGCCTCCTTCTTGACCACTGGACTCCTCTCTCCGAGAGCCAAGCTGCGCCTGGCCACGGAGCCCCTGCGCCGCCCAGCTGGCGATGAACGGGATTCGGCCCTGGACTTCTTCAGGCGTCGTTTCGGCCGTGAAGGGGCGGACATCCTTGCCGGGGCGTTCATCAACGGTGTCTATGCCGGTGACCCGGCGGAGCTCTCGGCCCCGGCGGCCTTCCCACTCTTCTGGGGCTTCGAACGCAACTCCGGCAGCATGGTGCGGGGAGCCCTGGAGCGGGCTCGCTCCAGGCGGGCTAGCGGCCAGACCACGCCCCGGGGACTGTTCTCGTTGCAGGGCGGCCTGGGCACTCTGACCACGACCCTGGCCCGGGAACTCGGGGATTCATACCGCGGCGCAGCTCCTGTTGTTTCCATAGCAGCGGAGTCCCTCGCAGCGCAGGGACGCGCCGGTGATTTCCTCGTAACAACTCCATCCCACACCTACCGCGCACCCCAACTAATCCTGGCCACGCCCCCGGGACCGGCGGCCACGCTGCTGGCAAAGCTCGATGCAAAACTCGCGGGCCAACTGAACAGCATCCCCATGGCTCCGGTGTCGGTGGTGCATGCAGGTTTCAACGCGCCCCTAAGGCAGTTGCCCGATGGCTTCGGCTTCCTGGCGGCTGCTGGCCAGGGGACGGAGAGCCTGGGCATTCTGTTTCCTTCGCGCCTCTTCGATGACCGCCTGCCGGGTAGCGCGGGCGTCCATCCTGGAGATCTGTTGTGCGGTTTCTTCGGCGGTCGTCACCAACCCCAACGCTGCACGCTGCCCGCTGAGGAACTTGTTGAACTCATGTGTCGGGACCTAAACGGCCTTTTTGGATGTCAGGCGCGCCCGGACTTCGTTCGCGTGTTGCGCCACTCCGCCGCCATTCCACAGTTGGTCGTGGGCCATTTGGAACGCGTGAAGCAGATTGAGGACAGGTTGGCAGCGTCTCGCTCGGGAAGGCGCGGCCTGACCCTCGCCGGCAACTACCTGACCGGCGTCGGCCTGAAGGATGCTGTCCAGTCCGGCGAAGACGCTGCCGCCAGCGTGCTTGTCGGCCTAGCCAGCGCTCACAACTCCAGGTCAAGATCCAGGCCCGAGGCGCGATCTGTGGCCACAGCCCAACAGGTAAGCCCATGACACCCCTCGCCGACACGCACACGGCGATTCCCTTGACTGTCGTGGGTTGCGACTTCCGCCGCGCCTCATCTCGCTGGCGTTCGCGCTTGGTCCTCAACCGGGACGAACTGCGTACCTTCCACCGCGAGCTGCGCTCAGTGGGCGGCGGACACCACAACACGGGAAGCTGTGTCGACGGCCTCTTGGCCCTGCAGACCTGCAACCGCAACGAGTGGGTCGCCGCCGGTTCCGATCCGCGCTGGGCCGCCGGACTGCTTAAAGCCCAGATGACCCACCGCGCCGGTTGCGCCGATGAATCCTGGTTCAGTCCCTATGTGTACACGGGCCGCGCGGCCCTGCGCCATCTCCTGCGCGTGGCACTCGGCCGCGAGTCCCTGGTCACGGGGGAACTGCAGATCGCCGGTCAACTCCACGACGCCCTGGAGGAGACCCGCGAGGCCGGCACCAGTTCGCGGGCCCTGAATCACCTGGGTCCGGTGGCCGGCCGCCTGTTGCGCGCGGCTCGGGCGCGCACCAACTACGGCACCACCGGGCGCGGCGTCCACAGCCTGGCCCTGGAGTGGCTGCGCCGCCGCTTGGCCCCCACTGCCGCCAACTCCGCTCGCGTGGCGGTAATCGGCACCGGTTCCATCGGTCGCCAACTGCTCGAGATGATCTCCCGCGAGGCGGGGCTCACGGCCCTGGCCGTCAACCGCTCCCCAGCCGGTGCCGCTGTCAAACCTTGGACTGCCCTGGCAGAGGTTCTGGCCAGCGTTGACGCGGCCGTGCTCTGCACCGGTGCCCGCAGCCCTCTCTTTGATCCAGAGCAGTTTCTGCGTCTGCGTACAGGCGCCCCCCTGCCAGTGCTCGACCTGGGCATCCCACACCAAGCCGATCGCTCACTGCATCACAAGACCCTCGTCTTGGAGGGCTTGGACGAACTCCGCGCCCTAGCTAGCAGCGCCCACTCCGCGGACCAGGCGACCGCGGCAGACACGGACGCCGCGTTGCAGGAAGAGTTGGCCCTCGACACCCTAGTTGATCGCGCCGTCGCGGAGTACCGCATCATGTGCGCCGGTGCCGATGTGGGCGAACTGCTCGACAGCGTGCGCCGTCAACACCGCCAGGCCGTTTACCGCGATGTCCCGCGGCTCGTGGAGCGCAACTTCACACACCTCTCGGTGGGCGACCGCGCCCAGCTGGAGGAGGACCTCCAACGCATCCTGCGCGACTGCGCCGACGAGGTCTTTCGCGGCATCAAGGGCGTTTCCCTGGCGTCGCAGGCCGGCGCCCCGCCCTCCACTCCCGAGCAAAGCTCCAGCAGTGTCTCAACCCAGGCATCAGAAAGCACAGCCCGATGAACGACAGCAAGCAAACCAGCCGCTCTTCCCACTCCAAGTCCCTGCGCAAGCCGCTCGTCGCCAGCCGTGGCAGCGACCTGGCCCGTGAACAGACGCGCCGCGTGCGCGCGGCCCTCGACCTCGAAAGCGAATTGCGCATCGTGCGCACCGCCGGGGACCGTCAACAACACATACCCCTTTCGGAGCAAACCGGCGCCGGCTTCTTCACCAAGGACATTGAGGAACAACTCCTGGCCGGGGAAGTGGACATGGCCGTTCACTCCCTCAAGGACTTACCGGTCCAGTTGGCGCCTGGATTGGTATTCGGCGCCCACCTGGAGCGTGACGTGCCCAGCGACATCCTGCTAGTGCGGCCCGAGGCACTCGACGAGTCCCGCCCGCTGCCGGTGCGCCGCGGTGGCCGCGTGGGAGCGTCCTCCGCCCGCCGCCAGGCCTTACTCGGCTTGCACGCCCCGGACCTCGTGCCCGCGGACATCCGCGGCAATGTGCCCACGCGGGTTGATAAGGCAAAGCGAGGCGACTTCGATGCCATCCTGCTATCGCGAGCCGGTGTAGAACGCCTGC
>NYXZ01000138.1 GCA_002686595.1 Planctomycetota bacterium
CACACGGTGCTGGAAGCCGATCTGGTCACCGATTGTCTCAGGCGCGCGGGGGCTGATCCCGTGGAGCTGTCCACGGATGCCGGCCAGTTTGTTTGCGAACGCCTCTACCGCCATCTGCTGGAACGCACCCAGGATGGTCCGCCGGCCCTTTTTCTACATGTGCCGCCACTGGAGGTCATGGAGCCCGTGGCCCAGGCCGCCATCGTCGGGGCGTTTGTGCAGCAGCTGGTCGCGACTCTCTGAGGAGGCGGCCGGGTACCGCTGGTTTTTCTCCCTGTCCCCAGACGCTCAACGCGTTTCGATTACCGCGTCCATCAACCTCACGCGGCCGTCGCGTACGAACAACCCCACATGGGCCGGCGAGGTGAGCGGCGGGTCGAGAATCATCTCGATGGCTTCGTTGTCGCTGACCTCGATTCGCAGGTGTCCGTTTCCTCCCACGGTAATGGACAGCTCAGTCATCAGCTCATCACCCAGGGGCTTCTCCAGATAGAGGGTGTCTATCTTCTTGGTGGTCATGCCGCCGCCGGAGCTGGGGATGGAGGCCCAAATCCCAAGGTGTCCCTCGCGATCGAAGCCCACCAGGGTCCAGCGTTGGTCCTTCGCGCCGGCGATCACCAGGCCATGGATGCTGCCCCTGTGTAGCTCTCCATCTCGAATCAGAGTGGCGCGCAGGGCGTACTCGTCACGCACGGTCACACCGGTCCAGACCATGCCCGCCGGGCGCACAGAGCTGAGGGCGATGGTGCCGCCGGAGAGATCCAGGGTCGGGGCCTTTGTGTTCAGGTTGTGCAGCCACTCCTTCTGGCTGCCGCCCAGGGCGATGATGCGGCCCAGGATCAGGTTTGCATCGCGGGCGGCTTCGCCCAGGGTCTGGGCGCTGGCGAGTAGTTCTTCGTCACCCAGGACGCGGGCCGCCAGGGTTGCGAAGGTGGAGGCTCGCAGGGTCAGGGGAGTCTTGCGCTCGGCGTAACTCTTCAGGATGCCGCTGGCGGTGCGCGCCAGTGATTTTGTGCGGGAGCGGGCGTTGCGCAGGGCCCAGTTGCGCTTGTCCAACTGCTTGAGCCTTTCCTCCAGGGCCAGGCGTTGTTCCTCGTCCACGGTCCAAAGGCCCTCATCAGCCAGGTCGAGCACCTGTTCCAAGAGTGCCGCGGCGCCGGGCTTGCGGTCCAGCCGTTCCATGATATCCGCCTGGGCCAAGAGCACTTCGGCTTGCGGAGCCTGCGGGCCATCGATGTTCGTGCGCACATATTCAAGGTGCCCCAGGGCGCGGGTCAGCAGCTCCTCTTCCGGGACTGGTGGTTTCTTGGTTTCCGTGGCCAAGTCAGCGGCGGCCATGTACTTGTCGACCTGGGCCAAGCGCAGTTTGCGGCGCGCGGGCGAGGGCTCCTCGTGTAGAGGGCGGACGGTGTTCAAGATCCAAGCCTGCCAATCGCGATCGAAGTCGTCGAAGGACAGGTGCCCGAGGGGTGTTTTCTCCCCCAGGAAAACCTCCTCGAAGAGCTCCATGGACTGGCTGACCTTGTCCATGCTCTCCTCTCGGTAGCGGGCGTAGTAATCCCGGTAGGGATAGGTCAGCGTTTCGGGGTCCTCCCATTGTTGCAGGAAGTAGATCAGGCCCCAGCCAAAGGCGTAGTAATTGCCGTCGTAGGAGCCAGGCTTGGCATAGTCCACCACCGTGCGCGCACCTTCGGTCGGTCCCCCGCCCTGGGTCAGCATGCGTGACAGGCTGCTCAGGCGAGTTGTGGCGGCATCGGGCCACAGGACGCGATGGTCGGCCATGGCGACTGAGCCTTCAAAAAAGGTCGAGGTGCCTTCGTTGATCCAGGCCGGCACGCCCCTGCCGCGGGCCAGGAGTGTCATGAACTGGTGGCTGGCCTCGTGGAACAGAGTACGCAGCATCTGGTCCAAGTCACCTCCGCCATCTCGCGTGTCATAGCAGACGACGCGGTTCTGGCTCGGTGACCACCAGCCGCCCAGGCCCGGCGACGGAGTGCCAGCAGTCCACTCGGTGACCATCTCATCCCAGGTCGGGTGGATGCGAATTGTCGGCTTGGAGCTACCGGCCCGTTTCGCGTTTCCATCGAAGTAGACATCCACATATGAAGAATGAATGTCGTCCATGGTGTCCGCCACCAGCTCAACAACCTCCGGCTCCAGGTTGCATTCGAGGTGGTAGTGCTCGCTGTCCAGGACCACCAGGGGCAAGGGCCCGTCGGATTCCGTGTCGAGTGCCGCGCTGTCCAGGTCCACCTCTTCCCTGGTGGCGCGCAACTGTTCCAACAGTTGGCCGACTTCCCGCCCGACCTTGTCCCGGGCAATCGGTTCGATGCGTTCGAGGATCTCCAAGGAGCGGTCGATGTGTTCGGCCTTGGCCAGCTTTTCCGCCGCCTCGAACAGGTCCCGGGCGCAGCGCTTGATGAATGCCTCGCGCTTGGAGGAGAGCGGATCAGCCTTGCGCAGCAGGCTTGTCAGGGAGGAGGTGCGTTGACCCGCCTGGTCGGCCAGTTCCCGGGCTCGTCCCAGGTAGTGGGCGGCCTCGTCCTTGCGCTCCAGCTCCAAGAGGGAGCGGCCCAGGAGTTCGTAGGCCGCGCCGCTTCCCGGCGTGCGCTTGAGGTGTTCGAGCAGGAGAGCGGCCACGCCCTCCCAGTTCTTGGCCTTTGCCAGGGCCTGGGCTTCCCCCAGGGCATCGAGATGAGTGGGAGCCGAGGGCCTGGCCGCGGACAGCGGGTCGGGCTGGCCCAAGCAAAGCGGCGCGGCCAGTAAGGCCGCGCCGCTCAGGGTGATTGCTGCGTGAAGGGCGCGCATTTCGCTTGGCGCTAGCGCCGGGGTGTTCCCAAGCCTTCCTACTCGACCGCCAATTCTTGGGACATGGTGCCGGACATCTCCATCGTGTTCTCGACGGTCATCTCGCCCTGGCCGGGAATGTCCATCGTCATGGCCATGTCGATCATCAAGGCGAGCTCGCCGGACAGGTCAAAGGAATGCACATGGCCACCGGAGACATCCCAGTAGAGCGTGCCTTCGGCCTCCAGTTCGATTTCCACATCCATGCGGTCGAAGGACATCTCCATGCCTTCTGGCAACTCTTCGGAGCCCACCATGTCCTCCAGCATGTCTGTCATGTCATTGGCGCTGTCGATTTCGACTACCAAGGTAATCACGCCGACTTCGAGGCCGTCCACTTCACGCGTGCCCTCGAAGGTGGCCGTGGCCTCGCCCTCAAGCAAATCGCCGAACATCTCCGAGAAATCCATGCCTCCGGGCGACGGGCCCATGCTCATGCCGCCGTCTTCCATTTCCTCAGGTTCCAAGGCGAGGTCGCCGCCCGGGGCCAGGATCGACTTCAGATCTGAGGGGTCGATTTCCCACTCGTCGCCCTTGGAAACTTCGTCATCCGGCAGCAGGACGCGCAGGTCCATGTCCTCGAAGAGACCTTCGAGCAGATCGTCGTCGCCGTCTCCATCGGGGAACTCCTTGGTGTACTCTTCCTCTTCCGCGTCCCAAGTGAACTCGACGGTCAGGCCTTCGAGTTCCGAACTGGATTCGATCGACTGGTCCTCAGCTTGGCTCTCGCCGCCCATGTCCATGGAAGAGGAGACCTCAATGTTTGTGCTTAGCTCGTCGAAGGTGCGAGTCAGTTTGAGGGGCTGGCCATCATCAACTTTGCCGTACTCGTCAACGACCACGATGGTCTGAGCGGTGTTGAATGACATTTCCATGTCGGGCATCATCGGGCTCTCCTGCCCGTTCATCAGCATGCTCATGTTGTCGAGGCCGAAGTCCCCTTCGCTGGTGAAAGTCTTGGTCAAGGTCAGGCCCTTGGCGGGGGCGAACACAAGCGTGTCAGCCGGGGCGCGGAAGGCGCTAGCCAGGGGCAAGGCAATGGCGGCCAGGGCGAGGGTGGGGAGGTGCTTCATGGGAGTTGCTGACAGGGATGTGTGTTCTGTGGAAGGGGGCTGTCATGGAGGCAGCGGCTGCCTCCTTTGATGTTGACGGCGGGTCAGTATAGGGGCGCGTGCCAGGTATTCACGGCTGGACCGGCTTTCCAGCGTAAGAGTCCCGCAAGGGCCTATTGTGGGCTTGAGAGGCCATTTGCGGCGCCCCTAGCCAATGCCAGGGGCGCCGCCGGAGGGCTCGTCCCCAGCTAGTCGCAGAAGGTGACTTCCAGGCCGTCGGAAAGCCCCACGCCGAAGCTGTCGGCCGGGTCGCGGTTCCAGAACTGGAAGTAGCGCGTGGTGCCAACCAAGGGGGCATCGACGGTGATGGGGTAGGAGACCGAACCGAAGGAATCCAGGAACTGGACGCCGTGGCGCACATGGGGAGCGGCCACCCACAGGGTCCCGCCCATGAAGGGGATACTGGCCGTGGCGGCGCCGGAAATCAGAATCGTCGGTTGGTTGGGGACGGAGAGCACGACGGTCACCGCGAAATCCGCACTGGCGACGCTCGGTGTTCCCGAATGCCCGATGGCTGGCAGCCACCCTTGGGAGTTGGTCTTGGCCGTGCCGTAGGCTGCTGGCGTGGGGCATTGGCCCGTAGTGGAGCCCAGGGCGTAGAGTTCGAAGTCATCGATGTTCCAGCCGCCGAGGTTGCGCACCCAGCCCGAACGCAGTTCAAACTCAACGCGCAGGGCGGCTTGTCCGTCGGCCTCGGCGGCGATGTCGATTTCCTGGTCCATCCATGAGGTGTCCTGGGTGTGATTGCCGGAGGCGTTTTCCCAGACCACCACATCATTGACCAGGATGCGCGCAAAGTCATTGTTGTCCGCCTTCTCCACCGTCAACCAGCGCTTGAAACGCAGGGTCGTGCCGAAGGCGCTCGAACAGTCGATGGCCGGAGAACGCAGGTAGTTGTGCACCAGGGAGCTGTAGGCGCCGTCATCGGCCCCCATGCCCAGGTCGTTGGACCAGCAGGAGTTGCCGCTGGGGGCGCTGGAGGGATCAGTCCAACTCGTTCCCCAGGAGGTGCCCCCCTTGCCCTGGGGCAGGCCCCGGGCCCAGTCGTCTTCAACATTCGCGGTATTGCCCCGAGTGCCATGGGTCCAGCCGCCATCCCCGCCGCCGTCGAAGTCATCGGCGAATATCTGAACCAACTCACCGATTGCGAAGGAGGCCGTGTTTGCCGGAGCACCGGACGGCCAAGCATCCGAGTTGCCGCCGGAGTCGCTGGCCGACAAGTAGTAATCAATGCGGGCTGGTGAGGGGACATCGGGAATCTGTCCCTGGAAGAGGTCGCCGCCGGCGTTGGTCATGGGGACATCGATGAAGGCCGCGCCATTGACCCGATAGTGCAGCGTCGCGGTGTTGATGGGAGGCGTAACCAGGGATGTGATGGTGGCGTCCACTGAATAGGGGCCGGCCTCAACCGTGGTGTCCGGCAGATCCGTGACATTCTGGAAGTCGATCAAGGTCAACTCGAAGCCCGGAAAACCCTGTTCCCGGAAGCCGGCATCGATGTCGCCGTAATTCGGTGTGCCGTTGTCGATGTTGCCGTCGTCGTCGTCCAAGGTCAGCCATTGGGTTTCGATGATCGACTTGATCTGGGTCTGGTTGTAGGCATTCATCCAGCCCATGAACATGGAGTCCGCCGCCGCGTCTCCCAGGGCATCACCCAGGGTGGTGTTCAGGTTTCTGCGCACTTTCCAGGCCGCTCCCATCCAGACCTCACCGTCGCTGTGGACTTGGCCGTAGCAGCCACTGCAGCAGTCGCCGCAGAATTGCTTTGTGTTGTTGCCCGAGCGGATATTGCAGCCAGTGCCGCAGAAGTCGCGCCCCACGATGGGGACATCGTGGATGTACATGGCCCACACATCGGCATTGCCTTCGCCCATGCCGTCGTTGCCATTGCCAGTTCCGTAGCGCACATTCAGCCAATGGCCGACCTCGTGGGCGACGACAGTGGAGTAGGCCGTGTTGGCGCAACCCCCACCCGCGCGGTAGTAGTTGGTGGAGGAGCCATCGAAAAAGGCATTGCAGGTGGAGGATTGGTTGACGTTGGCGGTCATTACGAAGTCCGCCGTGTTGTCGCTGGGCACAATGGCGCGTACATAGTCGCGCACGGTGTTCACATGCCCGAAGGCGTTGGCCTGGGCTGTTGTGTTCTCATCTGGACTGGGGTTCATCAGCAGCGTGTTGGCTTGCCCGGGCTGGGCAGTGGCTGTCAGGCTGTAATCAGAGCCGCCGTTGTTGTTCACATTATTAAAGGTGCCCGTGTAGTCAACGGTGACAGCTAGGGGCGAGTTGACGCCGCTGAAGGTGAAATCGCCGTTCACGTCAGTGAAAGTAGTACCGGCGCTGCTGGTGACCTTGGCGTAGGCGGCCACCTGTTGTGTGGCGGGGTTGGAGGCAGAGTCCGGCAGGGAGCCGGGTGTGGCGTTGGTCAGCACGGTGCCGCTGACATCGAACTCGTGGACCAGGTTCCAGCTAGCCAGGACCGTGCCGTCACCGGCGTCCAGGAAAAGGGTGCGTCCCACGGGCAGGGTGTTGGCCTGTTCCCAAATGACATCGACCTTCCAGGCCAGGCTGGCCACGCGCAGGCCGGCCACGGTATGCGGCAGGAAGACCAGGGATGCCGGGCTGCGGGAGCTGGCAGCCAGTTGTGTCTCGGCGCGGAAGGCCTGCAGGGCACGGGCTTCGGCCCGCTTCAGACTCAGGCTCGGTGTTGTGGAGGCTTGCTCCAGGCCAGCCTGGGCCGTCGAGTGCAGGGAGAGCAGGCCTCCCTCGGTGTCGAGCAACACATTGACGCGACCACCCTCTACCGGGATGCCGTTTACCTCTTGCTCAAAGCGCACCGTGAACTTGTCGGTGGTGGCCGCCAGGG
This sequence comes from Planctomycetota bacterium, assembly GCA_002686595.1. GTDB lineage: Bacteria > Planctomycetota > UBA1135 > UBA1135. The sequence continues at coordinate 6,823 of NYXZ01000138.1, forward strand.
GCAGGAAGGTCACTGCTTGTTCCCGCAGCGTGGCGACGGCGATGCCATGCAGGTCCCGCGTAGTGACGATGAAATGCCGGGCGGCCTGGACCAGGTCGGCATCATTGCGCACTTGGATCGGAGCCTGTGCCTGGCCGCCGTATAGCAACTCAACCCAGCCGCTGTCGGCGTGGATTGCCGTCCGCCAGTGCGCGCCGTGGGCGGATTGCCATTGGGCGAGGGCCTGGGATACATCGCCCGGCTCGCTGGATTGGGCCTGGGTGAGGGGGGAGCCGAGGAAGAGGCTGGCGGTGAGCAGGGTGCTGCCGAGGGGGAGGCTGAAGTGCATGGTGCGGTGGGGGATGGGATACGGGGAATGGGCGGCGCCCCTTCCCGGACTCTTGCCAAGTCCTGGAAAGGGCGCCGCCGTGGGTGCGGCGGCTCGTCCGGGCGCGCCCGGAGCAGCCGGTCAGTCGCAGAAGGTGATTTCCAGACCCTCGGACAAGCCAACGCCTTGGGCGTCGGAGGGGTCGCGGAACCAGAACTGGTAGAAGCGTGTGGTGCCTACCATGGAGGCGTCGACGGGGATGGCCACATCGGTGTCGCCGAAGGTGCCCAGGAAGGCCACTTGTCCACGGGTAATGGGGGCGGCCAGATAGAGAGTGCCGCCGAAGAACGGCAGGCTGGCTTGCCCAGCACTGGAGGCCAGGATAGTCGCCTGGCTAGGTGTGCCGAACATCAGGCTGACGGTCAGGTCGCCGGTGGCCACGCGGGGGCTGCCCGTGTGGAAGATGTGCGGCGTCCAGCCCGCGGCGGTGGTTTTGGCCGTGCCGTAGTTGGTCGGCGTCGGGCAGGAGTCGGTGGACGGGCCGAGGACCATGACTTCCAGGTCGTCGATGGTCCAGCCGCCTCGGTTCGTACTGGAGCTGGTCTGCAGCTCGAACTCGATGGTTACGGCGGAGTTGCCATCAGCCCAAGTAGAGATGTCCACCACCTGCTGTGACCAGGCCAGGTCGCGCAGGTCGGAGTTGTTGGGGTTGGACCAAGCTACATTGCCGTTGACCAGGATGCGTGCATCGTCATTGCTACCGCGTTCAACCGTCAGCCAGCGTTGGAAGCGCAACTCGACACCCGTGCCGGCTGAGCAGTCGATGGAGGGTGAGCGCAGGTAGCTGTGCACGCTGCCCTGGTATTCGCCGTTCCACCCGGAGGGTCCCAGGTCGTTGCCCCAGGCGTTGGAGCCACTGACGGCGCCGCTGGGGTCGCTCCAGCCGCTGCCGCTCTTGCCAGCGGGCGTGCCGCGCTGCCAGTCGTCTTGGGTGTTGCTCGTGTCGCCGTAGGAGGCATGGGTCCAGCCATTGTCGCCGGAGGTCTCGAAGTCGTCCGCGAAGAAGACTTGGAGCTGGCCGATGCTGAAGCCCAGGGTGCTATTCGGCGCGCCGTCCGGGAAGGACTCCGTGTTGCCGCCGCTGTCAGAGGCCGACACATAGTACTCCACCGTCGTGGGCGAGATCTGCCCGGGGATGGAGGCTTGGAAGTCGAAGCCGCCCGTGGCGGTCATGGGCAGTTCGATGAAGCTGCCGCCGCCCACGCTGTAGAAGACCGAGGCACTGGTGAGGGGCGGGGAGACCAGGGGGATGATGGTGGCATCAACCACATAGGGACCGTATTCGTCTTCCGTGTCGGGCAGGACCGTCACGCCGCCGATGGAGATCAGCGCCAGGTCGAAGCCGGGGAAGCCCTGTTCCATGAAGCCGTCGTTGATGTCGGTATAGTTCGGCGTGCCGTTGTCGATGTTGCCGTCGTCGTCGTCCAAGGTCAGCCACTGGGTCTCGATGATCGAGTGGATGTTGCTCTGGTTGTAGGAGTTCATCCAGCCCATGAAGAGTGTGTCCGAAATAGCATCACCGGTGGTATTGCCATGGGTCGTGTTCAGGTTGCGGCGAACCTTCCAAGCCGCGCCCATCCAAACCTCTCCATCGGCGTGTACTTGGCCGTAGCAGCCACCGCAGCAGTCGCCGCAGTACTGGCGAGTGTTGTTGCCGTTGCGCACATTGCAGCCCGTGCCGCAGAAGTCATGGCCGACCACTGGGTCATCGAGGATGTACATGCCGAAAACATCGGCGTTGCCTTCACCCATGCCGTCACTGCCGTTGCCAGTGCCGTAGAGCACATTCAGCCAGTGCCCCACCTCGTGGGCGACCACTGATGAGTAGGCCGTGTTGACGCAGCCGCCGCCGGCGGAGTAGTAGTTGGTTGAGCTGCCGTCGAAGTAGGCGTTACAGGTGGAGTTGAGGTTGACATTTGCCAGCATCACGAAGTCGGCCGTGCTGTCGCTTGGGGTGATCGCACGCACATAGTCACGCACGCGATTGATGTTCACGAAGGCGTTGGATTGGGCCGTGATCTGGGCTGAACCGGAGGGGTTCATCGTGATGCTGTTGCCTTGGCCGGGCTGGGCGGTCGTTGTCAGCGAGTACTCGGAGCCGGCGGAGTTGTTCACATCGTTGAAGGTGCCGTTGTAGGTCACGCTGACCGACAGAGCGGAGTTGACACCCGGGTAGTTGAAGTCGCCGTTGACATCGGTGTAGGTGGTGCCGGCACTGCTCGTGACGCGAGCGTAGGCCGCGGGATGCGAAGTCTCCGGGTTGCTGCTGCTGTCGGGGTAGGTGCCCGGTGTGGCCATGGTGCTGATGGTGCCGCCGACATCGAACTGGTGGATTAGTTCGCGTTCTTCAAGCAGGGTGCCGGCGTGGGCATCGATGAACAGGGTGCGGCCCACGGGCATCGTGTCGACCACTTCCCGGAGCACATCGAAGCGCCAAGCCAGGGCGGGTGTGAGCAACTCGTCGCCGTCCACTGGCAGGATCACCAATGCGGCGGCGCCCAGGGTCGTGGCGCGCTCTTGGGTCAACTCGGTGAAGCTGGCGAGGGCTCGCCGACCGGCAGCGTCGCTGTTCAGTGTCGGCGTGGTAGAGAAGCCCGCGAGCTCAGGTAGGGATGTGGAGTGCACGGAGAGCAGGTCTCCAGAAAGGTTCATGAGCACGTTGACGCGCCCGTCGACCACGGGTACGCCGTCCACCTCCTGGTCAAGACGCACGGTGTACTTGTCCGTGGTGCCGGCCATGGGGAGCCAGGTGACTTTCTTCTCCACCAGGGTTTCGGCGTCGATGCCGTGCAGGGCCTCGGTCTGGTCCAGGAAGTGGCGCGCCAGAGCGGCGAAATCAGCGTCCGTGGTGGGCGCGGAATCAGGGGCCACGGAGCCGCCGTGGAGCAGTTCCAGGTGGCCGGTGCCGGAGCTCTCGACGAGCCGCCAGGAGGCGCCGTGGGCCTGGCGCCAGTTTTCCATCAGGGCCGGATAGTCCGGCGTGGTGTAGGGCTGGCTGGTGTTTCCAGTTTCCGGGGCCTGGGCCAAGGCCGCCTGTGAGCAGAGGGGCAGAGTGAGGAGGATGAGGGCTGTGCGCATGGATTCCGCGGTGGTGGGGAGAAAAGGGGGGGGGGGCTGGGGATGGGCTGGGGGGCAGCTCGCTGGTCTTGAGACGCAGGGGATGGTCCAGGAGTTCCCTCACTCAGGATACCCAGATCCTATGCGACAGGCCCGATAATGGGGGTAATCAGGGGGCAAACGGTGGCTGGGGGCCCAGAAGACCCAGCCCGTGGCCTGGGCTTTGGCAGACCCCGGTGGCATATTGTGGTGAGCCACCAGGAAATCACTCCACAACCCCAGGGAAACGCCATGAAGGTCACCATCGAGTACTGCAGCCAGTGAAACTACCTGCCCCAGGCGGTCGGTCTGGCCGCTGAGCTAAAGGAAGCCTATCCCGCGGTGGAGGCAGAGCTGGTCCCCAAGGGAGGCGGCGTCTTCGAGGTCTCCGTCAACGGCAATCTGGTCTTCTCGAAGGACCAGTTGGGGCGCTTTCCAACCTATCAGGAGGTTCCGCTCCTGATTCTCGGGGGTTAGCAGTCCAGGCCTGCCGTGGCCCGGCGCCCTAAGCCAGGGCGAAGATCAACAGGCTCGCAACGAGTGCCAGCAGGAGCAGGGTTGTGCTGGCAGGGGCGGACCGAGTTGATTTGGCTGATGAGGATGTTTGCATTTGAGGTGGGCCACCGCAGTGGCCAGCAGGCTTCCTCCTCACATTTCCTACCATTATGAATACCACTCTTTCGGAATCTGTGGGGTTGGTTTTGAAGGACTTTTGGGCTCATCCCGGGGAACTGAGAACTGGGAGCGCGGGGGGGGGATGTGTTGGCGGGCCGGATATGTGAAAAAAAACGGATCAAAGTAGCCAAAAGCCGCCGACTGCCTGCTCTGGCCCCTTTCAGGCCAGAGTAACTCCCTCTCAACCTGGCCAGGGCTCTACCCGCTTCCATTGAGGGGATGGCTTCGGAGGCCGATACTGGAACACCGCCATGGCACTTCCCCGAGAGATAGCCCCCCAGTCGAACCTCGCTGCCCGTCTTGTTTGGGTGCTGGTCTCCACCGCGGGCCTGGCTCTCTTGCTGGCCTGGGCCCTGGACCTATTCCCTGGAGAGGGCTCCGGCAATCCCGCCGTGTCCGTGGAAGAGCGCAGCGCGGCCCTGGCGGAACTCCTGGCCAAGCGCGCAGCGGAAGCCAGGGGTGGAGTGGCATTCCCGGACGATCTCAAGCGCGAGATCCTGGATGAGGAAACCGCCCGCACGCTTTTTGTCATGCCCTCAGAAAACTTTGACTTCGACCCCCTCTGCTATTTCAGATACCGCCCGAATGTCAAACAACGCATCGAGTGGCCGGAGCATCCCGAAGGCGCTTGGACCCGGCGCACCAACGGCAGTGGCCAGCGAGAGGACCAGGAGCTGCCGCCTGACCCCGAACGTTTCATCTTGGTTAGCGGCGATTCCCACACGGACGGCGTGTGCAACAACAGTGAGTCCTTCCCCAATCTACTTGAGGCTCGCCTAGACAGTTCTGCGGCGCCAACCGCCGTGCTCAACACGGGCATCGTTGGCTACTCCTTCTATAACTACCTGGGAGTCTTGGAGAAGTTCGCCGAGCGTGAGCCGGAGGCCTTCGTGGTGGCTGTCTATGGAGGAAACGATTTCATCGAAGTGTTGCGACCGCACCATTACTTCCGCGGTAGCCAACCGCCGCCGCGGCCCCACGGTTACTGGGAACGCATTGAGGAAGCCAAGCGTGTCAGCACCACGGCCCTGGCCCAGGGGCTCAATCAAACGCTCTACTTCCAGGTCTTCCCGGAGGAAGTGGAAGTGGCCCTTGAGGGGGCCTGGGTAACTCTGGGCGAGATGGCGCGCATCTGCCGCGAAAGGCGCATTCGGATGTTGGTGGTCTACATCCCGCCGGCCTTTGAAGCCGGTTGGTCAGCCCTGGATGCCATGCGCGGCCGGGCCATGGAGAGCCTGGGCTTGACGGAGGATGATCTCGCCCTTTACCGCCGCCTGGCCCAGGAGTTTTTCCAGGGACTTGAGGAGCGCGGTATCGCTGCGGTGGATATGGAGCCGCTCTTTGAGGCCAACGACAAGGACTGCTACTGGAGGCGGGACCTGCACATCAACCTGGAGGGGCAGCGTCTGATCGCCGATGTGGTCGAAGAGTGGTTGGCCTCACCGGAGAGTGCCCGGCGACCGGTCACGCCCTCGACCGTGCCGGATGGTCCCCATGAAAGACGGGATGCCGCCGGCACCCTGCGCGAGCGCGGGCAATACGCGGCCGGTTTGCGCAGCGGGGAATGGTCGAGTTGGTATGCCGACGGGACCGTGGAGTCCAAGGGGGCCTGGGAGGCCGGACTCAAGAGCGGGGCTTGGAGCTGGTGGCACGGGGATGGTTCATTGAAGAAGGAGGGGCGCTACGAGGCCGGCAAGAAGGCGGGCCCCTGGCGCGAATACCATCCGGGCGGGCAGGCGCGTTCCCAGGGGCATTGGCAGGCAGGCCGGGCTGCGGGGCTCTGGGAAGAGTGGTATGCTGACGGAAAGGAAGCAGCCCGGGGACATTGGGTGCAGGGTGAAAAACACGGTGTCTGGACGCACTGGTTCCCTAGCGGAGGATTGCAGACCGAGGGCGAGTACGTCGCCGGGCGCCTTGAGGGGCGCGCACGCAAATGGCATGTGGAAGGTCAGCAGGTTTTCGAGGGCCAGCATCGCCACGGTCTGCGCGAGGGAGCTTGGACATTCTGGTTTCCGACGGGACAGGTGCGCCGCCGGGGGCAATATCGCGCCGGTGGCGAGGAGGGGCTCTGGGAGTGGTTCCTCGAGGATGGGACCGTCGATAATGAGCGGGCGGGGCGCTATCTGGGCGGGCGGCTACAGGAGGATTGAAGTCGTGGCCTCCGTTGGTGGCCGGTAGGTCTAGTTTGTGCTCCGGAGGCACGGCCGGGCCCCGGACTCCGTACAATCTCGGCCCGCTCGCCCGCCACTCCAGGAAATCGCAGCAGAACCCGTGCAGCAATCCCCCCATACTCCCTCACCGCCTCCGGGCTGCCCCCTGCGCGCCCACACGAAGGTCATTGCCACCATCGGGCCCGCCTCGGAAGGGTGCATTGGAGATCTGATCGAAGCCGGCATGAGTGTGGCCCGTATCAACTTCAGCCATGGAACGGCCGAGGATCACCGGCGTCGCGTGGAGAGCATTCGCAGCGAGGCCCGCGAGCGTATGTTGGCCGTGGGCATCATGGCCGATATACCTGGCCCGAAGATGCGCACCGGGCGCTTTGCGGGCGGCCAGTTGAACCTGGAGGCGGGCGATGAGGTGCGTCTGCGCTGGGGCGGTGGGGAAGCCCAGGCCGGGGAGGTATTGCTCAACTTCGATGGCTTCATCGAAGCGGTTTCCCCCGGCGATCGCATCGTTTTGGCTGATGGCAAACTGGAACTGGTGGCCGAGGGCGTGCAAGGGGATGCCATTGTCGCCGGAGTGCGGCGCGGCGGTATCGTCCGCGATCGCCAAGGCGTGCACCTGCCGGACTCGCCCATCGATTACGAGGTGCCCACGGAGGAGGACCGGGATCTGATTCAGCTGGCCCTGGAGTTGGAAGTGGACATGCTCGGCATCAGTTTTGTTTCCTGTGCCGACGATGTGCGCCGCGTGGCGGAACTGGCCCCGGAGCTGGTGATGGTTGCCAAAATCGAGCGCCAGGCGGCCCTGGAAAACCTGGATTCGATCCTGACTGTGGCCGATGGTCTGATGGTGGCTCGCGGTGATCTGGGCGTGGAGCTTGAGTTGGAGGAGCTGCCCCTGGTGCAGAAATCTCTCATCCAATCCGCCCTGCGCGCGGGCAAGTTCACCATCACGGCCACGGAGATGCTCGAATCCATGATCAGCGCCAGTCGCCCGACCCGGGCCGAGGTGACCGATGTGGCCAATGCGGTGCTCGACGGCACGGACGCCATCATGCTCTCAGGGGAGACCGCCGTGGGCGAGTACCCCATCGACGCCGTGGCCACCATGCAGCGCATCGCCAGCGCCGTGGAGATCTCACAACGCTATCACGACCTGCCGCGACCCTCTTTCCGCTCGGCTGAACGGAACTTTGCCAATGCTGCCGCCATGGCTGCGGTACAGGCTGCCGAGGCCCTCGGTATCGAGAAGATAATCTGCTTTACCGAGAGCGGCAACACCGTGCGCCTGCTCTCGCGCTATCGCCCCAACGCCAAGGTGATCGCCCTCTCGCCGCACCAGAACACTGTCAATCAGATGACCTTGCTCGGCCACGTGCGCCCCATGGTTTTCCGCCGCGAAGCCAGCCTGGAGGAGATGTTGCACATGGCGGCGGAAATGCTCGTGGCGCGGGGGATCGCCCGGTATGGAGATGAAGTGGTCTTTGTCGCCGGTGTGCCACCGGGCATCGCGCGCAGCACCAACGTGGTCAAGCTCCACCGGATCGGTGAAGAGGTCAAGCTGCACTAGACGCGGAGAGCTGCCGGAGCTCTTGGGCGCCCTGGGGCGCGCCCCTACTGGAAGGTCAAAGCCAGGCCGTCGGTGAAGGTGAAGCCAGCACCGCCTCCGTCGGGGTCACGCAGCCACATCTGGAAGTGCCAAGTAGAGCCCGCGGTTATGGCGCCGCTGCCGGTGGGTGGGTTGGCCAGATCTACCGAGCGTGAGGCCGCGCCAGCTCCATCCATGAAAACCGGCGGGTTGAGGCGGATGATCGGGCTTGCGATACACAAGATGCCGTTGCCCAGGGGGGTGGCTGCCTGGCCAGCCCCGTAGATGAACAGGCCCGGCTTGTTGGCTGGCCCGCCGGCCATCTCCAGGCTGAAGTTGTTGTCTGACACTGCGCAGCTGCCGGACCAGGCTAATGTGGCCGGGCCACCGGAGCTGTTGGGCGGGTTCAGGCAAAAGATGGAGTCATTGCAACCGCCACTGCCCTGGATGGCGAGGTCGAAGAAGCCCGCGCCGCCGGTGGCCATGGGGAAGGCGCCGATGCGCAGCATGTAGGTGTTGCCGCTCACCACCGCGAAACTGATCTGGCTGGCCGTGCCGCAACTGTCGTCATTACAGGCCAGGGGGGATGCGGCGGGGCAGCCCGCTCCGTCATAGGCGGCGATTTTTGTATCGCCCCCGGCCCCGGCACAGGTGGACAGGGTCGCGGTGCCGGTGTCATCGGCAGTCCATTCGTACCAGACATCGCGGATGATGTCTTGGAATCCCGAGGCATCGCAGAGGGCGTCAGGGGGGCCGTCGGTGTCGGCCCAGGTGTTGTCGTAGTTGAAGGAGCCTTGGCCGTTGATCAGCTCCGGAGTTGCGCAGTTGTCATTGGCCGGCCCGTCGGGGATGGTGCCCACGGTCAAGTTGCCCGTGCCCGCCGCGCCGCTGTAACCACCGATCTGAATCATGTACGAGGACCCGGCTGTACAGGGGAAGCTGAGCATGGACTGGCTGCCGCAGGTGTCATCATCACAGGCCAGCAGCGTGGTGGGACAGAAAGGCCCTTCCCAGGCAGCCATGGTCGTATCAAAGCCACTGCCACACAGGTCCATGGTGACGGTGCCGGTCACGCCAGCTGTCCAGTCAAACCAGACATCCGCTCCCATGTTCCCGCAGCCGGGGTCCGCGTCCGGGCCGGTCCCGAAGGTGTTGTCCACCGGGAACACTCCATCGCCATTGAGCGGGGTGGCATTGGCGCAGTGGTCATTGCCCTCGCTCAGGGTGAAGAAGACCGGGTTTGAATAGGCGGACTGGCTGCCGCCATCCACCTCGAGGTAGGCGCGGTACCAGGACACGCGGTCCGTGGAGAGCGTGTCGGTGAAGGCTACAGTGCCGCTTCCGGTGAGGGCCGTGCCCTGGCCAAGGACCGTTTCAGAGCCGTCGCCGTTGCGTCCGGCGAAGACCGTGACGGTGCCCGTCGCGGAGCCGAAGTCATAGGCGGCGCGCACGGTCAGGGTCGTTGGCGGCGAGCCCGTTGTCACCGGATGCCGCGAGCCCATGAAGATCGTCTGCGCTCCCTCGTCCACTTCGATTGTCAGGGCCGGGCCGTTGGAGACGTAGACCTGGCCAGCGCGCACCGCGTTTTCCAGATTCTCGGGCGTGAATGGTTCACCGAGCAGCACGGCGTAATTGGCGCCCGCAGCATGGGCTTCGTCATGGGTGTCACTGCCCGCGTAGGCATAGAGGATCCGTCCCTCGCGCATCCAGTCGATCCAGCGTCCCACGGCCCCGTCCTGGCCGGTTTGGTTGCCATCTGCATCGGCGTTCCAGATCTCCACGCCATGGGCCGCGTTGGACTCGATCCCGCGGGTTTCAGCGTAGGAGTTCCAGGCGAAGTAGCCATAGGGGTGGTGGATGATGGGGAAGCCGCCCTGGTCGCGCACGCGGGCGATGTTGTTCCTGAAGTCGTCGAGTTCGTCGGTGAAGAGCCCGTCGCAGAATCCGAAGAGGGAGTCGCTGCCCCCTTCAATCCGGCTGGAAATACCGTGAGCTCCCATGTGGTTGGATTCAGTCAACCAGATGCAGACGATGTCGGCGTCGTCGCTTCCGGTTTGAGAGCCGCCCTCGTCACTGGAGACTTCAATATCAGGCAGGCAGACAAATGATGCGTCGTTCAACGCGTTGGCGTCGCTTCTGATGTTGTTGTACTCGCCCGAGCTGTTGATGCAGTAGCTGTGGTCCGTGGCCGTGAACCAGTCCATGCCCAGGGACTGATATTGGGGCTTCAGCTCCGCGTAGGTGAAGGACCCGGAAACCTGGAAGGTCTCCGCGTAGCAGTTGCCGTCACCGCAGGCGTCGAGGGCTTCGCCATAGCATGAATGCACATGCAAGTCGCCGGCGTGAACAGAGACGCCCGAACCAAAAGAAGTCAGGCCCGTCAGTTGGCTGGGGGCGACGCCGTGCCAGGTCAGGGTACTCGCCGTTTCTACGCTGTGGGGCTGGCCGGATGCGTCCCGGTAGGAGAGCGTGAAGAGCAGTGTGGCCCGGGTGCCAGGGGTTGAGTTGCTTTCGAAAACCTGGTCGAGGGGCACGGTGACAATCGGTTGGACAAAGGGCTGGGGTTTGCCGGCCTCGTATTCAGCGCGCATCAGGCGAATGCGTTTGGCCACTTCGTCGCGGCGGGTGAGAACCTCCAGTCCCACGAAGGCCGCAGCCTCGGCGGTGGCGAAGTAGCGCTGTTGCCGGTGGAGTTCCGTCAGCTCTTCTGGCAGGCGTTCGAGCAGGGCTTGTACTTCACCGTACTCACGCCCGCCGGGCAGCTCCCGGTCCAGCAACACCTCGCCGATCATGTCCTGGCCAACGCTCACCGCCAGGTGCTCCAGTTGCACCGCGCCGGCATCCTCGTTCGGATTGTAGATCAGGACTTGCGCTGGCACCGGCATTCCGACGCGCACCTCGGTCGGCAGGTGCGGGACGATGACGAGATCCGCCTGTTGGGTGGCCAGGGAAGTGGCACTGAGGAAGGAGGTGAGCAGGGTCAGGGCGCAGGCGGTGTTGGGGCTCATGGCAGTTGCTGGGGCACGGTGCTGGCTGGGGCCTGGAGGGCATCCACATCGACCCGATCATACCCCAGGACCTCCCAGTTGGCGTGGGAGAGCCCCGCTGTCCTGCTAGAACCCGGTCAGGGCTCTAGCGTGAACTGAATCGCATCGGTCAATCCCGTGGGGAAGGCCGCTGCCGGATCGCGGTACCAGTGCTGGGCGTAGACGGTGGTGCCCGCCGTCAGGCCCGGATCAAGGCCGGAGGCGATCCAGGCATTGAAGTCAAGGGACATGCTTCCGCCACAGGGGCCGGCCCCGCCGGAGGTCTGAACAGATGTGCGGACGATGGGGGCGCCGATGCACAGGGTGCCGTCTTGGAAAGGCAGGTAGTTCGGCGCGTAGCCGTAAATCATGATGCCCGGCTGGCCGCTGGTGAGTTCCGTGGCGCCGATGGTGAAGCCGGAGCCGGCGCTGACGCTCGGCGTGCCACTCCAACCGGTACGCGCTGCACACCCGTCCGAGTTGGGCTTGGCGGTGCAGTAGTTGAAAGTGTCGTCGGTGCTGGGGATGAAGAAGACCGGGTTGCTGTAGGCGGCGCGGGAGCCGTCGTCGAACTCCAGATAGGCGCGGTACCAGGAGACGCGGTCAGTCGTAAGGGTGTCGCCACACTCGAAGAGACCCTCTCCCGTGAGTGCGCCGCTCTGGCAGATGACGGATTCGGAACTGTCACCCACGCGGCCGCCGAAGAGGGTCACTGTGCCGCTGCTGGCTCCGAAGTTGTAACCGGCGCGCACGGTCAGGGATGCGGCCGGAGCGCCGGCGGGCAGTGGGTGCAGGGAGCCCATGAAGAGGGCCTGCCCACCGAGGTCGACCTCCAGGGCCAGGGCCGGACCATTGGAAAGATAGACTTGCCCGTTCTTGATGGCGCCTTCCAGGGAATCCTTGGTGAAGGCCGCGCCGCTGGGGAGTACGGCATGAGCGGCTCCGAAAGCGAAGGCTTCGTCGTGGGTGTCGCTGCCTGAGTAGCAGTAGAGAATCCGTCCGTCGAGCATCCAATCGACCCAGCGGGCCACATGGCCACCCTGGCCAGTTTGGTTGCCGCCGCCGTTCCAGATTTCCACGCCGTGGAGAGCGTTGGATTCAATGCCCCGGGCCTCGTCATAGGAGTTCCAGCCGAAGGATCCCATGGCGTGATTGGCGATTGGGTAGCCACCCTGGGAGCGAATGGTGGCGATGTTGTCGCGGAAGTCCGCCAGGGCATCGGAGAACAGCCCATCGCAGAATCCGAAGAGGGCGTCGTCGCCGCCGGCGATGCGGCTGGTGATACCGTGGGCTCCCATGTGATTGGCTTCCGTCATCCAGATGCAAACCGTGTCGCCGATGTCGCTGCCCACTTGGGAGCCGGCCTCGTCACTGGAGAGTTCAATGTCCGGGATGCAGATGAAGTCGGCATCCGTCAGGGCGGCCGTCTCGCTCACGATGTTCTGGTACTCGCTACTGCTGTTGATGCAGTAGCTGTGGTCCGTTGCGGTGAACCAGTCAAAGCCAAGCGCCTGGTATTGTGGTTTCAGCTCAGCGTAGCTGAAGGAACCTGATAGTTGGAATGTCTCCGCGAAACAGTTGCCGTCTCCACAGGCCCCGAGGGCCTCGCCATAGCAGGAGTGCACATGTAGGTCGCCGGCGTGTACAGACGGAGCGCTGCCGAGGGAGGTCAATCCGGCGGGTAGGCTGGGGGCGGAGCCGAGGAAGGTGATGGTGCGTGTCGTGCTGGCGCTGTTGGCGCTGCCTGTCGCTGAGCTGAAGTGCAGCGTGAAGCGCAGTGTGGCCCTGGTGCCACTCTTCGTGTTCGCTTCGAAAACCTGATCCAAGGGGACGATGACCAGGGGCTGGGCAAAGGGCTGGGGGAGACCCGCGTCGTAGGCTTCTCGCAGTGTTCGCAGCCTGCTGGAGGCTTCGCTCCAGCGCTCCATGACTTCGGGGCCCACAAACTCCGGTGCGTCGGTGGCGGCGAAGTAGCGCCGGGGCCGGTGAAGTTCTGTCACTTCGTGGGGCAAGCGCTCGAGCAGCGCCTGGATGGCTCCGTACTCGTCCCCCCCCGGCAAGTCCTGGTCGAGAAAACTCTCGCCGATGACATACTCCCGGTCGCCCTCGACGCTTACCTCCAGTTTCTCCAGACGGATTGGCCTCGCGCCCCGGTCCGGGTTATAGACCAGAACCTGTGCCGTAATCGGCAGCGCCACACGCACCTCATCGGGGATGTGCGGCATCAGGATCAGTTCCTGGGCGTCGGAAGCCTGGGCCTGGCCATCTTCGGGGAAGGCGAGCAATAACGCGGTTGCGAGGATAGCTAAGTGGTGCCTGTACATGTTCTGTGGGGAGCTGTGTGTGTGTGGGGGAGTTGGTGGGGCAATGAAAGCGCCCCCCGGTTCTGGGAGAACCGGAGGGCGCTGTTGGCTAATCAAGCGCGCGGCCGGTGTGCCGCGGCGCGCATCACGGGCAGGCTTGGACGGTCAGGCCGTCGGAGAAGTTGTAGCCTGAGCCGCCGGAACCCTGGGGGTCACGGAACCAGGCTTGGAAGTGCCAGATGCTGCCCACGGTGATGGTGCCCGAGGCGGACGGCGGGTTCTGTACGCCGATGTCGTAACTGTGCACATTGCCGGAGGCCATGCGCGGCGAGCCGCGATAGACCTGGCCGGCACCCACGCACAGGCGACCGTCACCGAAGGGAATGCCGTTTCCGCCGGCAACCTGGTTGGCGCCGTAGAAGAAGATGCCCCAGTTGTTGGGGACCGGTGTGGCCTCGACGACCCAGTTGTTAGCGGAGATGCTGCTGGAGCCAGCCAAGGAGATGGCCGCCGGGCCACCAGAGGAGTTGGCGTTGGTGGAGCAGAAGTTGCTCGCCGCCGGGCAGGAGGCGTCAGCGTCCATGCGGCCGGTCAGGGTGAAGGTGGCGGACATGCCGCTGGCGGGATCATCAAAGATGAAAACGCTGGTGGAGTCGTAGTCGAAATGGATACTGCCGCCGGAGCTGGTTACGAACCCGCTGATGGGGTTGGGGTCGCTGACCGTGCCAGCCAGGGGCGTGACTGTCGTGCTGCCCGCCAAGGGCACGATGGTCAGGTTGCCGGAGACAACCGTGGTGATGATATCCGTGGTGAAGGAGCCGTCGGCGGCCACGGAGAATGTGGGCGAAGTCCAGCTGAGCTCCATGTTGTCGATATAGACATCAGCCAAGGGCGGGAAGATCGGGATGGGGTTGGGGATCTGGCCGTGTAGCTGGGCCGGAATCGTCAACACGCTGGCGCCCTCGTAGGAAGCGGAAGAAATGGGGTTCGCGCCCTCATCGATATTCATCTCCACCGTGCCAGCGGTCTCGAAGGTGTTGTCCGGGATGCCGATCATGGCTCCCAGGCTGGTGTCGGCGGTCCAGGACCAGGCCGACAGGGTCTGGTTGACATTGAAGGTGAACTCGCCCTGGGCTTGGGCCTGGGAGGCGACCAGCGTCAGGGCGCCGGCAGCGAAGAGGGGGGTAATACGCATGTTGATTGTTCTTGGGGCTCCTGTGGGGGAAGGGGGACTGCCGAGTGGCATTCCATCCCAGCAGACTCTCGATGGCTCAAGCATACCCGGAGGTTCCTAATTAATGGAGGAATTTGCTTACTGGACCCGGCGGAGGGCTTGCCGGAGGGGTGCGGGCCCTGCCGCGGCGGCCTTCCAGGCGTTTTTGGCGTTGTCCCCGGCGCCCACCGGGCGTTAGCCTGAGTCGCGTGCCTCCGCCGCTCCAGCGAGCGAGCCCCCCAGGTGTTGGGCCCGCCGACCTCGATTCAGAGATCGTAACCTTCGGCCTGCCCAGGGACGGCTAGCTCTCGCCAGGCTCGCCCCAGGGTCTCAAGCACTTGGCACATACCGCTAGCTGTGCTCGACACCCATCCTCGACAGACTCCCCAATCGCCACCATGACCCAGCTTTTCCGCCGTCCAGCCAAAGCCCCCAGCCTGCGTTTTCAGTATCTGGCCGCCGCCCTGGGCGCCTTGTTGACCGTCGGCGCTTGCCGCGCCCCGCTGAGCGATTCATCCCTGGCGGAGGGTCTGGGCGATGTCTTCTCCTGGAATAACACCCTCGAGCGCAAGCCCTGGAGCGAACCCCGCGCCGGCACCACGCGCGGCCTGCTTACCTTGGGACTGTTTTCCCAGTACTCGGCGGATGTGGTCAGCACCTTTGGGACGGAGGATGTGCCCATGAAACTCGACATGCTGGGCAAGTTCGGCCTGGTGCTGGGACGCGAGTCATTTGTCACCGATGAAGTCTCGATCATCTACGGTCTCGACTACCGCTTTCTGACACCGGGGAAGCCCAAGGGCGTAGGCGGCGTTGACATTGCCCAGTATTTTGAGTTTCAGGATGTGAACTACTTGGAGGGATTTGTTGGCACGCGCTGGAGTTGGGACCCCATGGGCAATGATCGCTTGCGTCCCTATCTGCTGACCAAGTTCGGCTATGTGCCCTCGGTCAAGTCGGACAGCGCCATCCTCTACGGCGACATCCCCGGTTCTGGCCTGCAGGATACCCAGTATAACTTCGCCGGGTCCCCCTTTTGGAACTTCGGCTTGGGGGCGGGGATGCAGTACGAACTCTCGGAGCGCGTCATACTGCACTTCGGCGGCATCTACGAATGGCCCTTGGGCCCGAGCGAGGATATGGTGGAGGTCACCCTCAGAGCGGATGACGGCACGCCGATCATGACAGCGCCGATAGCCACCACCATGGAACCCGAAGGTTGGCTGTTGACCGGCGGGCTCACCTGGACCTACTAGGAGCCTCCTCGGTCAAAAGGCGGTGGGCGAACTCCGGGGCATCGGTCTCGTGTCTCGTCGCCAAATTCAGGGCTGGACCTAGGGAGAAGTTCCAGACGCCCAGGGCCAGGGCCAGGCCCGTGGCGAGGTCGAAGATGTAGTGCTGTTTGGTGGTCAGGATGCTGAGGGCCAGGAGGATCCAGGAGATGGCCAGGGCGATCACCGCCAGGGGGCGCTCCCAGCGGCGCACCAGAAACAGGAGCACCAGGAAGCTGAGTGAGATGTGCAGGCTTGGCCAGGCGTTGTAGGGTCGGTCGAAGTAGCGCACGGCGGCGAAGAGTGGGCCGGGGAACTCTTCAGCGCCGATGAGCTCCGCCGGGACCTGGGCCGTGACCTGGATCTCGCAGGGGAAGGCCAGGAAGAAGGCGAAGGAGATCAGGGACAGGAGCAACAGGCCCTGGTGCAGGATGAGTAGCTCAAAGCGGCCGCGGTCCGTGCGCGGGACGCTCAAGAGGGCCATGGGGAAGTAGAAGTAGAGCGAGAGGTAGGGGAGGATTGACCAGGGGACGACCGGGATCGAGAAGTCCCAGGGAGTTGAGGGATCCCAAACCGTGATGGCCCGCCAGGCGTTCAGCTGTACCGTCAAACCGTAGCCCCCGGCGCTGATGGCTCCCACGATGAGGAAGATGGCCCAGGGAAACAGGCGTCCTTGCGCGGCCTCGCGGTCGCGCCAAAGGGTCGCCCAAATGCGCCAGGGGCGCTGGAGCCAGGGTGGGTCGACGAGCGTCATGGCTGCCCAAGCCTAGCAGGCACTTGGGAACTCGCGCCAGGAGCGAGGTGATTCCCTCCGGATGCCGTTCCGCGTCCTCGCTTCACGGGCGGCGCCTTCGTATCCTGGTCCGCGGACATGCTAAACCGCTTTCAACTCGCCCGTTTGCGGGCCTTCCGCAAGGCCGCCTGGGTCGAACAGCGCTTTGGGGGCAAATCCGAGGAAGCCGCCGCCCGCGTCCTGTGCGTCGCCAGCGGCAAGGGCGGCGTGGGCAAGAGCGTCCTGGCCACCAATCTGGCCGTGTTGCGGGCGGAACAGGGCGAGCGGGTGTTGCTCGTCGATTTCGATGCCGGTTTGGCCAACGCACACCTCCTGCTCGGCGTTGTCCCGCGCCACGACCTGGGTCATGTCCTCAAGGGCCAGGCCAGCGTGGAAGAGGCGCGCGTGGAGGGCCCGGCGGGGGTCTCACTGCTCTCGGGAGGCGTCGGCCGGGAGATCCTGGTCAATCCCACGCGCCGCGACCTGGATCGGATATTCCAGGTTCTGCGCCCCCTGGAGCAAGACTACGATCTGGTCATCATCGATCACGGAGCGGGCATGGGCTACGCCACCATTGCCCACCTGGCGGCCACCAGCACGCTGCTTTTGGTCAGCAACCACGAGATCACGGCCCTCTCCGACGCCTATGCCCTCTACAAGCGGGCGCACGCGGTCAACGCCAACATCCGCGTGGGCATGGTCTTCAACCGCGTTCCGGGCGAGTCGGCGGTGGATGCGGCCTGGGCCCGCTTCCGCTCGACTTCCCTGAAATTCCTGGGCCACGCCCCGGAGTTGGTGGGCTGGGTTCCGGCGGACGAGGCCGTGGCGCACAGCGTCCAGACACGCACTCCAGTCGTCCAGGCCGCCCAGGACTCCGCCGCCAGCCGCGCCATCCGACAGGTCGCTTCCTGGGGCCCCATTGACCACGCCCGCACCACGCGGGCATTCTACGACCAGGCCCGCAAGGCCCTGCGTTGAGCCCCAACGCGCCCCCATGAATCGCCCTCCGGAGATCCTCGCCCTCGTCAACCAAAAGGGCGGCTGCGGCAAGACCACCACCGCCGTCAACCTCGCCGGAGCCCTGGTTGACCGCGGCCAACGGGTGCTGCTGGTGGACCTCGATCCCCAGGCCCACGCCACCATGGCCCTGGGGCAGTGTCCAGACATCGGGCTGACCTTGGCAGAAGTCCTGGGCGACGAGCTGCCCGCCGCCGCGGTGACCATCAAGGTGCCCGGAGGCCTGGACCTCCTGCCGGCATCCGAGGCCCTCTCGGAGTTCGAGGTAGCCGCCGAGTTGCGCATCCACCCGGAGCAGCTCCTGCACCGCGCCCTCAGTCCCCTGGCGAGTACCTATGACACGATTGTCATCGACTGCCCGCCCCGGGCCGACGGCATCCTCTGCGCCAACGCCCTGCGCTCCTGCACCACGGCCCTGCTGGTGATCGAGACCGGCGCCTTTGCCCTCCAGGGAGCCCTGAAAGCCCTCGATGTGCTAGCCGCCGCCGCCAGCGCCCAGGACCACGGCTTCCGCATGCGCGCCGTGGCCACCCTCTTCGATCGCCGTACCCGTTTTGCTCGCGAACTGCTGGTAGCGCTCCAGGCCCGCTTTGGCCCCACGCTCTTCGATACGGTGATCCGCACCAGCGTGAGGCTGCGGGAAGCCGCCGCCCACGGCCTGCCGATCCAGCTCCACGCCCCCGCCTCCCGCGCCGCTGGTGACTTCACCGCCCTGGCCACGGAGGTCATGGCCCTCGGCGCGGATGACATCGACTCGGCGCTTCGTGAAGCGCTGGGCAGCTCCGCTCAGATCCAGGTCCCTGTTCAGGCAACGGGGACCTCGGCCCAGTTCGCCGAAGACGTAATCCCTCCGGTCCCCTCCACCAGCTCACCAGCAAACCAGGAAGGCATCCTTTAATCATGGATACGATGGCACTCCTCTGCACCCTCCACGGTGATGGACCGGCAACTCTAAAAACCCTGCGTCGCTCTGGCCTGACCAGCTTGGAGTCCGTGGCCGGGGAGGACGCCCCGCGCCTGGCGGACCTCCTGGGCATTCCCGCCGCAGCCGTGCGGCGGTTGCAGAAGGAGGCCCTGATCCTGGCTGAGCGTTGTGGCGTTGACCAGGACCGGGAGGAGGCCCCCCCCGTCTCCGCCGTCGCGCCGGCCATGTCGCCCGTTGCAGGGCATTCCCCGGGCCCGTCCCTTTTCGCCGAGGGCGGCGCCGAGGGCTGCGCCGCGGCAGAGCAGGCGGCTGGCGGTGGGCCGACCAGGGCCACGGCTTCCGACGCCCGCGACGCCGGCGACACCCTGGACGCCCGCGATCGGGCCCTGGTGCGCCGGGTTATGGCCCGGGCCGGGGCCGGGCAGGGTTTTGAGGCCGCGGCCGCGGCCGCGAGCCAGAGCGCTCCGTACCCGGAATCAGGGCAAGTGACGGAGCAACGGCCCACACCGACGGCCGCCAGCCCCGTTGGCGAAGTCAGCGGTGGCTTCGACTCCCCAGTGTGCGCCACTGGCCTCGAACTCGCCCCGGGACGCATCGAGACACTGGATGGAGATCTGTGCCGCCGCCTCTTCCAGGCCGGTGTCCACACCATTCCCGAACTCTGCCAGGCCAATGCCCTGGAGCTGGGTCGAACCATTGGCCTGGGCTTCTCCCGCATGCGCCGCCTGCAGTTTTTGGCACGCCGCCAAGAGACCCAGGCAGCTTCCGCACCGGTCTCCGCCGACAACCAGGCGAGTCACGCGGACAAGGCGGGCCAAGTGAGTGCCCTGAACCCCGTGAACCCTGGGAACCTCGGGGGAACCGTTGGCCAGGCGGCCACGGGCTCCACCGCGAGTCGGAAGTCGGCCCCCATGGCTGCTCCTCCCCGTGTTCAGTTGCCGCGTTTCTCCGTCGCTGACAGTTACCGCAAGCCCGCCGAGGCGGTGGTCAACCTGGACGAGATGGCCGATGAAGGTGCCGGCGGGCCCTTCGCCGGAGCCTGATTCCACGGCCATAGCGGGGGAGATGCTGGCGGCCTTGATGCCGCAGCGCTGCAGCCAACACACCCGGTCTTGCGTTGGCATTGTGAGATAAGACCGCCCTGATAACACCGCTCTGATAACACCGCTCAGGCAGGCAAGGAAAGTCGGCCGAACCCAGCGCACAAAAAACGCGGGGCCGGCGCAACCGCCGGCCCCGCGCAGCGCGGTCTACTTCATCTGCGGGTGAAACTCCTTCATGCGCTCCATCCACAGTTCATTGTCGGGGTCGATCTTCAGGCACTCCTTGACCATCTTCACCGCATCCGTCACATGGCCGGCCACGTAGAGGCAGCAAGCCACGGTGTCCATGACGTTTACATCACCCGGCGCGGCATTCAGGGCCTTGTA
>NYXZ01000089.1 GCA_002686595.1 Planctomycetota bacterium
CAACCCTGTTCCAGGAGCAACTCCAACACCGCCTGGGCCACAATGTCCTGGCCTCGGGCGTTTGGATGGTAATGGTCCCCCCACAGGAAAAGGCTCTCCCTGTTCCCATCTGACGCCAAGCGCTCCCTGAAGACATCGGCGAGATCCATGAACGGCACTTCGAGTTCTCGACAGGTCTGTGACAAACGCTCCTGCGGCGCGCTCTGGTAATCCTCCAGCATCACCTGGCTTTCATAGGGAAAGAGGAAGATGGCCAGGCGCCCGCCGCCGCCCTCCACCGCATCCCTGAGTTGGGCCAGGTGCCCTTCCACTTTTCCCCAGGCTTCGCCCAGCAGGGCATCCTCTCCTGTTCCCCGGGCAAAGGCCTCGGCCCGTGCCCAATCCCGCTCCTCGGTCAACTCGTAGAAGAGGCCCCGCGCCAGGCGAAAGGTCGCCGTGCGGCCCAGGGCGTCCCACCAGGCCTGGGGCAAGAGGCCCCGCACCGACTGCCGCTTTTGCACAACGCGGTCCGCCGCGGCCAAGGCGTTTGGGAAATCGTTGATATTGAAGCCCAGGATCACGATATCCGGCGAGAGGGGCGCTCCAAGCTCCTCGAACCACGGCCCGTAGTCACGGCACGAAAAGCCGTTGACCCCCAGATTGACCACCTTTGGCGCTAAGGTGCTATCCAGTTGCCACACCTTCGCCTCAAGCCGCCGCGGCCAGGATCGGGCCTCTCGAACGCCCTTGCCAAAGGTGCAGGAGTCCCCCAAGGCCACAATTACACGCTCTCCATCGCCGCCGCCCAGCTCCAGCTCTGGCCCCCGCAGACCCAGGGAGTTGATGTCGTACCAGGTTCCATCGAAGCGCCCTTGAAACCCGGGCCGGTGCCGGTGGCGGTGCCTGGCATCGTCCATGTATGGATTCCTGTCCCAGAGGGAGAAGGGTCCGGGCTCAGCAGCTCTGACCGCCAACTCAACCCCCAGGCACAGGAGCAGCGCTATGCCGAGTGCCTTGCAGCCGCGCTTCATGAAATGCCGGAGCCCCATGGCTAGATCCCACCCCCCGCCAGCCCCATGTACAAGAGCGGCCCTCCCGGGGCAGGCACCGCCCAAGTACACATTTAGCCCGCGCCCTGGCCGAGCCCCGCCTCAAGGGCCGCCAGGGTCTGTTCCGCCACGGTCTCGAAAGCAGCGCTGCTCTCCACCATTGGGTGCGTGATGCCGAATGTGTGCCCGGTGCCCTCGATGGCCAGGGCCCGTACTAGCTGTCCGGTTTCGGCTCCACCCCGCGCGGCCCGTTCCAGCCTGGCCAGCGCTCCGAAGGGCACCGCCTCGTCTTCGCTGCCGTGGATCAACAGCAAGCTCGCGCCGAGGCGCCCGCAGGCCGCCCCGACATCAAAGCGCTCCCGGTTGTTTTCCCAGTCTTCCAGTCCGACCACATCCATGCGTAGCTCCTGGCCAGTGCGCCCGTTGGTCACGGTGCTGTAGCCGCGCCGCCGCCACTCCTCGCGGGTGTCGGCCGTCAGGCTCAACATCTCCGGCACTGCGGCCCAGGTAACCACCGCACCGTAGCTCCCCGCCTCCGCCCCGTGGATCAGGGCCAGGCCACCTCCGCGGCTATGCCCAACCAGACCGGCGCGCTCTGCATCCAATGCTCCCAATTCACCGCCGCAGGCCGCCAGGCGCACGCGTTCCGTGTCTTCCAGCTGGCGCGTGAACGTGTGCCGAGCAAACGCGTCGAGCTCGGTGAAGCTCATCAAGTCTTCACCGATCCCGCTGCCGGAGTGATTGAAGTAGACCGCGGCCATGCCAGCACGGGCAATGCGCCGAGACATCTCGGGGTTAAACCCCCAGTTCATGAACCCCATGAAGCCGTGCAGGAACAACACCCATGGCAAGGGCCGTTCCCCCGCATCCGTCGGCCGCTCTACTCGCCCACGCAAGACGCGCCCCGGTTCGTCCTTGTAGGTCAGGGTGAAATATTCGAGTGATGTTTCGCTCATGGTCTTAGAAGAAAGTTCCTTGCCCCTGGCTGCGGGTTATGGGGCCCAACTCTGGATAGGTCGCCACCAATTCCGCCGGGGCCGTCGCCGCCTCACCCGTTAGGGCGTACATGAACTGCAAGGCCGCCACCATGGCCTTGCCCTGAAAGTGATTGTTGGTGATGACATAGGTGTCGTCGTGATCACGGGCCACCCGTTCGGCCCGAGCTGCTTGCTCCTCGATCTCACCCTGCGAATACAGGTAGTCATAGCGCGCATCCCGCCCCGCCCCCCGCCGAAACCACTCGGTGCTGTTGCGGCCATGTAGTCGCAGATAGCCCAGCGGCCCGGTGGCCGCGTGCCAGTCCGGCGGATGATTCCATGCATGTGGCAGGTCGATGTGTGCGAGGGAAAAACCCAGGCCGCGCACGGCGTTGATGCCCTGGGGTTCGAACCAACTCATGTGTCGCACTTCCAGCACCAGGGGCAGTTCGCCGAACAGGGCGTGGATGCGGTGGAGGCGGTCGACTTCCACAACGCCGAACTGAAAGGTCACTGGGAATTGGACCAAGAGGGCCGTGAGGCGCCCAGTGCGCCGCAACGGTGCAAGGCCAGCGAGAAAGGCCTGGGCCAAGTCACGCCACTGACCCTCATCAACTGGCAAGGCCTCGTGGGTGAAGTTCCGCAGGAGTTTGGCGGTGAAGCGGAAGTTCCGGTGCCCGGCCACCGTCGCGCACCACTTCTCGGTGTGCTCCGCCCTGGGCAAGGCGTAGAAGCTGCTGTTGATCTCAACCGTCTGCACGAAGCGCGCGATGTGCCCGAGTTGGGAAAACCCTGCCGGTGCTCGGCGCGGGTACACGCATCCGTTCCAATCAGGATAGGACCAGCCCGCCGGTCCGACGCGAATCATGCGTCTGCCTCAACGCCCAGCAGTTCGCAGCCCGTCCGTTCGGCCTGAATGATCCGCGCCCGCAACTCCTCGCTGGCGGCGGTCAGCTCGGCTCCGCTGGCCTGACGCGGCACAACCAATGGCTCGCCATAAACAAGCGCCACCCGCGCCCCGAGCTTGGGCACCGTAAAGCGGTCCCAGCTGCGCGCCCGCCAGGCCCGATCACAGACAAAGCCCGCTGGCAGAATTGCGTAGCCCGTCGCACGAGCCAGCCATGCGACTCCGTCGTTCATGGAATGCTGCGGCCCGCGTGGCCCATCCGGCGTCAAAACCAAGACTCGTCCGGCGGCCATGGCACGCAGCATTTCCCGCAGGGCCCGCGCCCCGCCACGGCTGGACGAGCCTCGGATTATGGAATAGCCAAAGGCCTTCAATAGGCGTTCAGAGATATCGCCATCACCACTGGGCGAGACGAGCACCTCCATCTCGAGTTCCCGGTGATAAGGCACGCCCACCAACATACGGCCATGCCAAAGGGCCAACAGAAACCCGCCTCCGGGTCCGCGAGCAGCCTCGATGTTGTCCTTGCCAACTATCTGCGGTCGCCAGGTGCGGGCAAAGATGCGCAAGAGGAGCGGGCCGCAGAGGGCCGCCAAAGCCGCCCCCAAAGCCCGCCGTCCCCGTCGCCAGGATCGCGACCGCCGACCGCGGCCGGCACGCTTCGTCGCGCACTCCCCCACAGGCGGTTCTTCACTACCCACAGGCCCCGGCTCCCCGTCTTCCCCGATGCAGTCGTCGGCCTGCGCCGTCCGACTTGCTTCAGTTCCCGGCACTGCCGCTTCTTCCAAGGATCACGCCCCGCCTAGGAGTCCGTTGAAAAAGTCCCGTCGCGAGGCGAAGCCCCTGGCCGCGAAGTCATTTGCGGCGAAGTCATTTGCGGCGAGGCAACGTAGGCGAAGCGGCAGTAGGGAGATATTCAATGGGCTCCTAGAAGCCCGCGAAGGCCCGCAGTTCCTTTTCATGGGCCAGCAAAACCGCAGCCAGTTCATCCGCAGCGGCAGCGAAATGCTCGCCCGAGGCAATGGCCTCCTTGAACTTGGTGTGCTGCGCCTTGACTGGCCCACAATCCCCGTCGACCACAAACGAAATCAAAAGCCCCAGTTCATTTATCATCCGCCCGGAATCCTCGACCTGCTCGGCGCTCAGGTCACACTCGATCAGTTTGGCCAGGGGCCGCAAGCCCCCGCGCCCAAGGATGTTGGCGATAGACCATTTACGCGGCCACCACGGATCATCGGCCGCCGCCTTGTAATAGCGCTCCGCATAGGCGGCGCCCCCGTACCAGAGCCAGCGCGGTAGGCGTTTTTCGCCCCAGAATGATTTGATGTCGGCCGCGGCCCTAAGTGGATCACTCGCCGCCTGGCCTTCCCACTTCGGACTGGGATCGAGACGCTGCAGGTAGGCCAAGCCGGCCGCATGGCGCACCGAGTGCACGCCGAATTTCTGCCCACTATCCGTCTTGGTATCCCAATACGTCGCGCCCGTTCCCTGGTAGGCCCCCGTGGCCAGGTTGAACCAACTCTCAGCAAAGAAGGCGTAGTGAATCGACGAGAGTCCCAAAATGTCAGCCGCCGGAAGTTTGGCAGCCTGGTCGCCAGCGGCAAACAACTGGTATTGCTCATTGTCCTTGAGCACCAACACCTCTGGCTTGCGCCCGGGCCGCACACCGAACACCTTCGCCATGTCCCGCATGGCCTTCGCGCATAGATCCATCGCATTGAGGGCTGTCTCACGCGCACAGGTCGAAGTGATGTTCACCTGATCGCCGGGAATGCGCCACCACTGGTTAAGCTGCCCGTGCCAGGCGTTTGCCTCCTCAAGCGTTTTCCATGCTGGACCGCATTTCCAAAGGCCGGCGGCCACCTGCGCCTCCTCTTCCGGCGAGATCCAGTTGTAGTCCTGTTTTGTCCACCCGGCCTCGGCCCGCTCCAGGTCCTGCTTGCTCACCCACTCACCCAGTGCATCCCGCACCAGGCCGCGCTTCAGGAAGGCCACATCTTCCGGCCGCACCCACTCGTCTTTCCATTTAACAAGTCCTTCCTCCTTGGCTCGGCGCTCGCCTTCCACTCGCTTGTACTTGGCCAGCTTCTTCTCGCTGGTGAACCACTTGCCGTCATAAAACGTGTGCCCCAACAACTCGTGCGCCTGCTTGTGCTCGTCGTCCGCGCGCACGATGCGCCACAGAGTCGACTTGGCTTCCTTGGCGAGGGAACGCGCTTCGCACCACAAGTAAAGTTCCCACAGCTTGTCCACATCCTTGCCTGCGGCCTCCTTGCGTCGCTCATACTCCTCGCCCAAGTCCTGAGCAACGACAGGCACGACCGCGGCCGCTGGCCCCAGTCCCGACCCAAGCTCAGCGCCCAGGGCACACATCATCATCAAAGTAATCATCGTCAAACCTCCGTGGGCAACATGCCTCGGACAGCATCCTACCTCTCCGGCAGCCAACGCGCGCCACGCTGCTCTGGGCACTCCCCTTCCCGGCTGGCCCCCCACGCCAGCCCCGCTCCAGAAACTCACCACCTCGGCCATTGCGTCTTCCTAACCGACAGCGCAGCACCCAGAGCCCACCCCACGCGCTTCCCGCGCCAAGCCCGCAGCGCCAGCCCCTCAACTGAAACTTTCCCGGCGCCACCGTTCCCCCTCGCGTGTAGAATGCTTCGCCCGCGGAGAAGCTCCACAGGGATACCAGGTAGGCATTAGGCGGCACAGCCGATATACCCTCGGCGCCGTCCCTACCAGCGCCTCCCGGCCCTTCGCCAGACACCGATCACCGCACAGCCGAACAAGGCCCCATCGCCGGCGGCTGTTCACCATTTAGAGGTAATATAGTGCCCACTCACAAGGTCGCCACAGACATCAGTATCGCCCCCGTCGAGGAGAAGTCCGGCTTCGCACAGTTTGTCGACTCCTGGTGGAAGGTCGCGGCTGGCTTGGCTGTCATCGCCACCATCGCCATTCTCGCCTCCCAACACTCCCGGCAAGCGGACACCGAGGCCAGCGGCGCCAGCTGGGACATCCTGCTGGCCGCCGCCCCCGGCAACAACATGGCCCAACTCCCCCAGGGCGACGCCCCCGACATCCAAGCGGCCTTGCCCGACCTGGTTGGCACGCCGGCCGAGCCCTGGGCCATGTACACCTTGGCCAGCGCCCAGGCCCGGGAAGAGAATTTCTCTGCCGCCATCAGCACCCTCGAAGGGCTGCGCGACCAGTATCCGGACCATACGCTGAATACGGTTTTCTACCCCTATACCGCTGACGGCCCTCCCCACACGCCCGTCGACAACTTGATCAAGGCCCTCCAGTCTGACCAAACCTGGCAGGAGGCTATGCCCCAGCTCTTCCAGAACCCGGTCCTCCCCGCTGAAAGCCCGCGCGTTCGCCTCACGACCGATGCCGGTGATGTGGTCCTGGGCCTCTACCAAAGACGCTCCCCGAAGCATGTCGAAAACTTCCTAAAGCATTGCGCCGACGGCTTTTACGACAACACACTGTTCCACCGGGTGGTCGCCGACTTCATGATTCAGGGCGGCGATCCAAACAGCCGTGAAGGTGAGCCCGATACCTGGGGCCTGGGCGGGCCGGATTACAAAATCGACGCGGAGGAGAACGACCTCTTTCACTTCAAGGGCGTGCTTTCAGCCGCCAAGCAATCCGGCGAGTCTCAGAGTTCCGGCAGCCAGTTCTTCATCACCACCGGCGCACCCCACCACCTAGACGGAGTTCATGTGGTGTTCGGAGCGGTGGTAGAAGGCATGGATGTGGTGGACACCATCGGATCCGGTGCCATCGAGGAATCCACCGCCGACCGCCCCGCCGAGCCCGTGCGCATTCTGAGCACGACTGTCCTGGAGTGAACTCCAGCGGAATGTTCCACGTGGAACATTCCCCCTATCCTCCCAGCCCAAGGCCGCCGCCGACCGCCTCCGTGCCGCTGCATGTTCCACGTGGAACATTCCCCCTAGCTTCCCGGCCAAAGCCCCCCGCCGCCTCAGGCCCGGCCATCGGGATGTTTCACGTGGAACATTCCTCCTAGCTGCCCGGCTAATGCTTCCCTCCGCCTCAGGCCTGGCCTTCGGGATGTTCCACGCGGAACATCCCTCCTAACTTCGCGGCCCAAGGCTCCAGCCGCCCCAGACCACTTGGTCGCGCATTAGCCCCCCTGCGCCTGTCAGCCCTCAGCGCACCGCTCTTCAGAATCAGCCCTACCTTAGAGCGTTGCCGCCGGAGCCAGGAGCTCCAACAAGCGGTCGAGCTCTTCCCGATCATGGTAGTCGATTTGGATTGACCCACGATAACCAGCCCTATTCCTGACCACCGCCTTGGTGCCGAGACGCTCGCGCAGGCGGCCCTCCACTTCACCGATCCACGGTTCCGCCCTGACCTGGGTCTGGGCCTCGCTGGCCTGGCTTGTCTTTTCCCCTGATCGCCGGCGCACGATTTCCTCCAGGGCCCGCACAGAAAGCTCTTCCCGCACGGCCTTGCCCAAAAGCCTCAACCGCGCCCCTTCCCCAGACAACCCAAGCAGGGCCCGTCCGTGCCCCATGGATATCAGGCCGCGTTCGATGGCATCTTGGGCGGGCTTAGGCAGCTCCAACAGCCGCAGATGGTTTGCCACCGTGGCCCGTCGCATGCCAACTCGCTTGGCCACCTTCTCCTGGGTCAGCCCCAGGTCCTCTTGCATGGCCCGCAGGGCCCGCGCCCGCTCCATGGCATTGAGGTCCTCGCGCTGCAGGTTCTCCACCAGGGCCAGCTCCAACATCGCCCCATCGTCCACCTCGGGCCGAATCGTGACCGGCACCAGCTCCATGCCCAAGCGCCCAGCCGCGCGCCACCGCCGTTCACCTGAAATCAGTTCGAAGACCTCCGGCTGATCCGGGCACCGCCGCACACACAGGGGCTGGAGAAAGCCATGCGCCTTGAGGCTCTGGCACAGTTGCTCCAGAGCCTCCTCGTCGAAATCAATCCGCGGCTGATAGGGATTGGCCCGAATCGCGGCGTGGGGAATGCTGCCAGGCCCGTCGGTGCCTAGCTTTGCCCCATGCCCAGCCAGGTCTTGTGCCCGCTCCGGCCCGTGACCTCCATCGCGCACGACCACGCCGTCCACCACAACGGGAACCGGCTCTGTAATAGGCACAGGCTCCGAAGGGCTGCTACGCTCCGCCATGACCTCGGGCTCGCGCGGCTCAACGCCACGCTCATCCTTCTTACTCAAACCGGCGCCCGGCCCCAGCTCTGTCTTTCCCTCACTGGGTGTGGCCCCGTCCGCTACCTGGCTGGCCGCAGCCCCTCCATCGTCAGCTCGCTCTTGAGCGCCGCCAACTGCCGCCAAGCCGCCCGCTCCAAGTAGAGATCCCAAGCCCCGCCCAAGTCGTCGCTTCATGCTGTCATGCTCCTTTGATTGTGATCGTTTGTTCCATGTGGAACAGGCTACACACAACATCTGGGGGGTCAAGGCATGCCCTTGCACAACCGCCCCTCAGCCTCATGATTTCCTGCCAAGAATGCCGGAGACTCCGCCATTGAGGCGGCCATCAGCGCCCTATCCGCACGCCATCTTCCCGGTATGGTGGGGTCGGGGTGGCGGTGTGATTCCTTTCGCCGCCCATAGTTCTCCCCTGCCCCAGCAAGTCAAAACGATACCCCACAGGCTTTTTCCTACGCTTCGTTGCCCGGCGCTAGTTAAAAGAGGGCGTGCTGGCCCTCGCCGTCACCCGCTGCGCCCTCGTCCACTTGCTGCGAAGCCCCTTCTGTTGGGTTCTCCTGGTGGCGACCGCCTGCCTTCTGCCGACCCTCGCCGTACTCTCGCCCTTGGGCCTCGCCCACCTCGCCGAGCACTCCCCTGGCCACGGCCTGCTGGCCTCCACGGCCGGTTGTGCCATGCTGACCCTCCTCGGGTCCCATTCTTGTTGCCTGGCGGCGTTGCATCCCCTCGCACCCATCCTCGCCCGCGAGGGTCCCCGCCGCCTGGGCGCCGAGGCCCTCGCCTTTTCGATCACGGCCCTGCTCTTCTGTGTCCCGGCCCTGTTCATGGCACACCTGCTCGGTGGGGGGGCCGTTGACAATCACGGCACTTCCGCCAGTTTTACTGTTCTCTCGGTGGTTTTTCTGGCCCATATCCACCTTATGGGTCCTTCCCTAGTCATTTTGCGCCTGCCTCTCCCGGCGCCCCTGAGCATCATCGGCCTCCTGTCGTTGGCTTGGGCCCTGCCAGCACTCCTTCCGGGTGCGCCCTTCCTCTCATCACTGGCCGTCGGATCCTTCTTGCTCCAGGCCGCCCACGGCCCGCCCGCTGCTGTTTGGTCGACCGCAATCCACCTTCCCATCTTCGCCCTCTGGGTCGGGACTCTCTTGCTGCTCGCCCCGCCCCGGCCCCGGCCTCACTGACGTCCCCCGCTCGCTCCCCATGAAATACGGCATCCTAGGGGACATACACGCCAATCTCTGCGCCCTGGAGGCTGTCCTCGCTGGGTTGGCTGACGCCGAGGTTGAGGTGCTGCTCGCGGTGGGGGATGTGGTGGGCTACGGAGCCGCCCCCGCCGCCTGCCTTGACCTCTTGCGCCAATACGAGGTCGCCGTCGTCCTCGGCAACCACGAACAGGCCGTGATCGAAGGCGCTGCCGCCTGGGGTTTCAACCACGCCGCCCTGGCCGCCGTGTCCTGGACCCGCGACCAGCTCTCCCGCACCGACCGCGCCTGGCTCGCGCAGTTGCCCCTGCTGCGCATCTTCGACCACGCCCTGCTGGCCCACGCCTCCCCTGCCGCAGAGGACGGCTTTCCCTATGTGTTAAATGCGGCCGATGCTGACGGTGCCCTCGACGGACTCTCACGGCCCGTCTGCTTCGTCGGCCACACCCATGTCCCCGCCACCTTCATGCGCACCGTGCAGGACCCCGTGCGCACCGCCATCTCGCACGACTCGTTTATCGACCTCTCCGACACCGAACTGGCCTTGGTGAATGTCGGCAGCGTCGGCCAACCGCGCGACGGCGACCCGCGCGCCGCCTACGCCGTTTACGATTCCGATCGACGCACGCTGCGTATCGAGCGCGCCGTCTATGATGTGGAGCGCGAAGCAGCCCGCATCACAGGCGCCTGCCTGCCCGCTTCCCTCGCCGAGCGGCTCTTCGTAGGTCGTTGACTTCCCAGAAGTCCGCTGAAGAGTCCCGTCGCGAGGCATAGCCTTCGGCGACGAGCCTGACGCCGGCGCCGCTGGCGAAGCCGTAGTAGGGAGTCCATCAACGGACTCCTAGACCGCCAGCTACCCGCGCAGGTAGGACAACTCCGGCGGGAGGTCCTCCAAGCCACTCTCCCCAAGGCCACACCCGAAGAGCCGCGCGATATCCGCCAAGGGCGTCTCGTCGCCACGGAAGCGGAAGCGCCGCGCGTCCGCATTCGAACCGATGGTGATCATCAGTTCGAGAATCGAGCCCGCGTTACACCGGGTGCCGGCCACTTCCAACTCCACCGGCGTCCCATAACGGTTAACAATACCCACGATGAGCGCCGCCGGACGTGCGTGTAGCTCGACCTCCGCTGGCAGCTCCACTTCCAAGATCTGTACATTGGTGTAGCTGGGCAGCAAGTCCTCGGCCAGGCCGCGCCCGCTCTGCATGGTGCGATTGGCCCAAAAAAGCAGGGCGTTGAGGGTCAGTTCACGCACTTCGGACCGTGGCACCAGATGTGTAATTCGCTCTTCCGCGCGGTCACTGCGCACACCACTCTCGTGGCGCTCGACAAAGTGCACTAGCTGGGTGACGGCCTCTAACAGGTGCAGCGCCGTGGAGATATGACCGCGCAAGCGACCGAGGCGCTCGTCCTCACGCTCTAGGACCGTGTTCTTGATGTGGGTGTCGTAGGCGCTCTGCAGGTTGTGCACCGTGGCCTCATAAACCCGCGCCTGTTCCTCGGTGCAGGCCCGCCGCAGGAACTTCTCCCGATCGTCCTCGGCGTTGATCTTGCGGATGGAAACATCCTCCAGCATCGCGCTGGCCTGCAGATACTTGGAAACCACTTCGGCAACCTTCTGCTCTTCGTTTTCCGGCTCCGTCTGTCCCACATTGCGCGGCAACCGTCTGCGGAATAAATCGGCCCCTCCGTTTCCCCCGGACCACTCCGGTCCCTGCGGCTCGCACTCTGCCGTCACCGATACACCGCGTTCCGACGCCTCCTGCCGCGCCGCAGCGAGCAGGTTGCCTGTGGCCCCGGCGAGGAACAGGTCCGTCTCCGAAATGGCGGCTTCGAGCTCCTGCGCCTCTTTTATTTCCATGGATTCCTTCGCCCCGTAGTCCGCCAAGCGACTTCTGAGGTGCGCCACGCTGAAGCGCGCCAGGGCGATGCCCCTGGTCGAAGCAACTAACTCCGTGAAGTCGTGGAAGGTCTGGTTGTAACGCGCCCCGTGGTCGTCGAGGAATGACTCCAGGGCGTCGGCCAAGTTGACCAGGCGGATTAACTCGCCTTTGCCGAAGCCTGCAGCGGCCTCGGCCACATGACTGTTCGCGAAGCGAAACAGTGCCTCGCTGCGCGGCCCAAGGACCCGCGCAAACTCGGTTTCCGGGACGATCTCTTCCAGTGATCCGTCGAGCATGTTCGTGGTGGGGGACGGGCGTCCCTGTCTGTGGGTAAGCGCGGGGACCCCTGGAGAACAGGGGCCGATTGCCCGCGAGGGGGCCGTGGAGGTCATTCTACCAGACACCCATCGACTTCGCAGGGGATCTGGCTCAAGAACCGTGTGGGCGAGAGTCGAAGTATGGGGGCCTGAATACGCCTGTTTTCCGATTCCCGCCGGCCCCTCTCCGTCGGCAGTATTCCCCCAAGCTCCAGCCCAACCCCGGAGGCCCGCCATCAGCGCCGAACGCTGTCTCGAAACATACCTCGTTGAGATCAATGAAGTCCCGCTCCTCAGCCCCGAGGAAGAGCGTGGCCTCGGCAAGCGCATTCACCAGGGCGACTCCGCCGCCCGTGAACACCTGATCCGAGCGAATCTGCGCCTGGTCGTCTCCATTGCCAAGCAATACAACGAGCGCGGCCTCGCGCTCCAAGACCTGATCGCGGAAGGCAATGTGGGTCTCTTGAAGGCCGTTGAGAAATTCGACCCGGAGATGGGTTGCCGCTTCTCAACCTACGGCACCTGGTGGATCAAACAGTCCATCCGCCGCGCCCTGACCAGCACCGTGCGCTCCGTGCGCGTGCCCAGTTACATGTCGGAGATCATCTCCAAGTGGCGCATGGTCAGTTCAGAACTGACCTACCAGCTCGGCCGCCCGCCGACGATAGAGGAAGTCGCCCAGGAGATCGGCGTTCCCACGGACAACTGGCCCATACTGAAGCGCACCATCCACTCCTCTAGCCTGCACCCCCAGGTCAGCCTGGATGTGCTGGTGGGGGATTACGACAGCGCCGGCAACTCCAAGGAACTCGACCCCGAGGAAACCCTGCAGCACGCCGACATGCTCGCTAGGCTAGGGGAGCTCCTGAATGTCATCGACGAACGCGAGTCGAAGATCCTGCGCCTACGCTATGGCTTGGAGGATGAAGACGGCCAGTCCATGACCCTCAAGGAAATCGCCGGCCATGTGGGCGTCACCCGTGAAAGAGTCCGCCAGATCGAACAAGAAGCCCTGCGCAAGCTCTACGGAGTCATGGGAGCGGACTAGCCCGCGACCCCCGGGTACACCGCTCTACCTGCACATT
Organism: Planctomycetota bacterium; assembly: GCA_002686595.1. Taxonomy (GTDB): domain Bacteria; phylum Planctomycetota; class UBA1135; order UBA1135. The sequence goes on from NYXZ01000089.1 coordinate 12,606, forward strand.
CCCTTCTGCCAGACCCTCTGCCCCTACTGCGATTTTTACTCGGTGCTCGGCGCCGGCCGCGATCCAGCGGCCTTGGTCGACGCCCTGCTAGCTGAAGCGCGCCTCCACGCACCGCCGGCCCCCTCCACTGTCTACCTTGGAGGCGGCACACCGACCTTCCTTCCCCCAGGTGAGCTCTCGCGTCTGCTGGACGGTCTGGACAAACAGACCGGATTCCGCTCCTCCGCCTCTGAGGTGAGCGCAGAGTGCAACCCGGAGAGCCTTTCCCAAGAGACCGCCGCGGCCCTGGTCGCCGGCGGCGTCACCCGCCTCAGCCTGGGCATCCAAAGCCTGCGGGACGAGACCCTGACCTTCCTCGGCCGCCCCCACAATCGCGATCAGGCCCTGGCCGCCTACGACATTGCCCGGGCCGCACAGCCCCGCTCCCTGGGCCTTGATCTGATTTACGCCGTCCCCGGCCTTTCCACCGAGGCCTGGCGCGCGGACCTGGCAACCGCCCTCGGCCTTGGCCCGGATCACCTTTCCGCCTACGCCCTGACCTGGGAGGAGGGCACCGCCCTGCGCTCCCGCCAGGGACAACCGGGCCATCACCCGGCCAGCGAAACCGTCGAGCTGGAGCAGTTCTGGCTGACGCGAGAGCTCGCCTGGGAAGCCGGGCTTGACGCCTACGAGGTGTCCAACTTCGCACGATCTGGCCACGAATGTGCCCACAACGTCAACTACTGGCGCAATGGTGCCTACATCGGCCTGGGGCCCTCGGCGGTCAGCCGCTGGAAGACGCGCCGCTGGGGCAACCAGCGCGACCTCCAGGCTTGGTCTTCCGCCCTAGCCGCGGAGCGCCCCACTCCCCCGGCCTGGGAAGAGGAACTCGCTCCCCGGGCCCGCCTGGGCGAGAGCTGGTGGCTTGGCCTACGCCTCGCCAGCGGCGTCTGCCCCGCAGCCCTGCGCGAGTCCGTCGGACTCTCGGAAGCCGAAGACACCTGCCTACCCAAGGCCCGCGCCCTGCTGGACCAAGGCCTCCTGGAAGAGGTGCCCCCCGCAGAGCTGCCGCCCGCAGAGCTACCGCCCGCAGAGCTACCGCCCGCAGAGCTACCGCCCGCAGAGCTACC
>NYXZ01000139.1 GCA_002686595.1 Planctomycetota bacterium
CGTGGGCCAGGTCGACCTTGTTCAGGACGGGCAGGATTTCCAGGTTGCTCTCGACCGCCAGGTAGGCGTTGGCCACGGTCTGGGCTTCCACGCCCTGGGAAGCGTCCACCAGCAGCAGCGCCCCCTCGCAGGCCTGCAGACTCTTTTTCACCTCGTAGTGGAAATCCACATGGCCCGGGGTGTCGATCAGGTTGAACTGATAGCGCTCGCCGTCTTTCTCGTGGTAGATGGTCACCGCGCGCGCCTTGATGGTGATGCCGCGCTCCCGTTCCAGGTCCATGTCGTCCAGGAGCTGGGCCTGCATCTCGCGTTTTTGGACGGTGCCGGTTTGCTCCAGCATGCGATCGGCCAGGGTGGACTTGCCGTGGTCGATGTGCGCGATGATGGAGAAGTTTCTGATGTGGGCGTGGTCCACGGGCTGGTCGGCAAGGGATGGGTCAGGGGAGGAGGGTTGGCAGGGCCGCCACGAACTGGCGTAGGGCCCGGCCACGGTGGCTGACCGTGGACTTCTCATCGGCGGATAACTCCGCGAAACCGCGGCCGCTGGCGGCGAAACCTTCCTCGGTGAAGAGAAAGAGCGGGTCGTAACCGAAATCTCCGGAGCCGCGCGGGGCGTGGAGGATACGGCCGCGGGCACTGCCCTCGAAAGTGGCAGCCAGGCTGCCGTCCGGGGCGGCCAGGGCCAGGGCGCAGACAAAGCGCGCGCCGCGTTCCGCTTCAGGCAAGTTGGAGAGCTTTTCCAGCAGTAGGGCGTTGTTGGCGGCGTCATCGCCGTGTTCGCCGGCGAAGCGCGCCGAGTGCACGCCGGGGGTTCCGCCCAGGGCGTCAACCTCCAACCCCGAGTCATCGGCCAGGCACCATTTGCTGGTGGCCAGAGCGGTTTCCATGGCTTTTTTCTCGGCGTTGCCACGGAAGGTGTCGCGGTCCTCGACGACCTCCGGCAGATCCACAAACACCTCCGGCGTCAGCAGCGTCACGTCGCTGGAGGCCAGCATGGCGCGTAGTTCCACCTGTTTCTTGGCGTTGTGGCTGGCGATCAGGAGCTCCATGGCGTGACCGCCTCAGGCGGTGGTTTCCAGGGCGCGGTTTTGGAGTTCGAAGATCGAGCGGATGGCCGCCTCGCCCACTTCCAGCATCCCGTCCAAATGGGATCGGGAGAAGGGCGCGCCCTCGGCGGCGCCCTGGACTTCGATGAAGTTGCCATTGCCGGTCATCACCAGGTTGAGATCCACTTCGGCGCGGCTGTCCTCCTCATAACACAGGTCGCAGCGCACCTCGCCGTCGATGACGCCCAGGGAGACAGCGCCCAACTGGTCCACCAGGGGCCAAGCGCGCAATAGGCGCTTGTCATCCATGTGGCGCAGCAGGTCGCTGAGAGCCACAAAAGCACCGCTGATGGCCGCCGTGCGCGTGCCGCCGTCGGCCTGCAGCACATCACAGTCGACCCAAATGGTGCGTTCCGTCATCTTCTTGAGGTCGACCACGGCCCGCAGGGAGCGGCCTACCAGGCGTTGGATCTCCACCGAGCGACCATCGATGCGCCCGGAACGATCGCGGCTCTTACGGCCATCAGTGGACGAGGGCAGCATGGAATACTCGGCGGTCATCCAGCCCTGGCCCTTGCCCTTCAGGAAATGGGGCACGCCGTCCGTGTACATGGCGGTGCAAAGGACCTTCGTCTCGCCAAAGCAGGAGAGGACGGAGCCCGGCGCCCGGTTGGTGAAGCCGCGTTGAAAGGTGATGGGCCGCGTTTCGTTGGGGGCTCTGCCGTCGGGTCTGGTCATGATCGGGTGCTAGGCAAGATCGTGGGAATGGTGGAAGTCGGAGGCCCGGGGGGAATCGCTCTGTGAGCAGGCGGGCGCAAAACGGGCGGACAGTATAGCGATGGCAAGCGTCCGGGGCGCCGGGGGATGGGGATGAATCCGCGCCCTGCTCGATCTGGCAGAATCCCGCCGAATGCCTATCCTGTCCCAGATGAAGTCAAAAGCCCTCTGGATGGTCGTGTGTGGTCTCCCCGCCCTGGCGAGTATGTGGTCCTGTTCCGGGGAAGCGGTGGTGGCTGGCGGCAGCGATGGGACGCACTTTCGGTTTGTGGATGTGGCGCAGCAGGCGGGCTTGGACCTGGTCAATGTCTGTGGAGATCCGCGGCGCTGGTACATCCCCGAAAGCAACGGCTGCGGGGCCGCCTGGCTCGATTACGACGGCGATGGTGACATGGACCTGTTCATCGGCAATGGGGCTCGTCTGGCCTACATCGACGATGGCCGGCAGCTGGAGGTCGTGCCAGGGGGCCAAAGCGCACTCTTCCGCAACGATGGGGATCTCAGTTTCGTGGATGTGAGCGCGGACATGGGGGCCGCGCGCTCGGATTGGATCAACGCCGTCACCGTGGCGGACATCGAAGGTGATGGTGATCCGGACATCTACCTGTCCTGCTTTGGTCCCGATGTTCTGTTGGTAAACGAGGCGGGAGTATTTCGCATGGGTACCGAGGAAGCGGGCCTGGGCAATCCAGCCTGGAGCGCCGGGGCGTGCTTCGGTGATGTGAACCGTGACGGTGCCCTCGATCTATTTGTGGGCAACTATGTGGAGTTTGATCTGAACCAGCCGCCGGACGGCGGGCGGCGCGTGGTCATCTCTGGCGTGGAGGTTGGCTGGGGACCGGAGGGGGAGAATGGCCAGGGCTTTAATCCCGGGGCTGCCAACCTGTTCTACCTGGGCGATGGTGCGGGCCACTTCAAGGAGGCGACAGAAGAGGCTGGGCTCTCTCTGGAGAAGGCCCTGTGTTCCTACGCCGTGGTCTTCAGTGATGTGGATGGTGACGGCGCCCAGGACATTCTCGTGGCCAATGACATGCAACCGTCAAACCTCTTCATGAACGATGGCGCGGGGTGTTTCACGGAGGCCGGCGTGCAGCGCGGCTTCGCCCTCAATGGCGATGGTTCACCCACGAGCGCCATGGGCTTGGCCTTGGCTGATGTGGATTCCGACGGGGACATCGACTGCCTGCGCACCAACTTCGACTTCGAGCCCAACAGCCTGCACCTGAACAACGGCAGCGGGCAGTTCCTTGAATCTGCGGCGGCGCGTGGGTTGGCGGGTGCGAGCATGGATCGCCTGGGCTGGGGGGGCGGCTTCTTCGATGCCGACAGCGACGGGGATCTGGATCTTTTGGTGGCCAATGGCCATGTGTTTCCCCAAGCCGAGGAAATCGGCATGCACGCCTTCGCCCAGGTAAGTCAGTTGTTCGAGTGCACCAGCAGCGGCGCGGATGGGCCGAGTTGGCGCGATGTGAGTTCAGAGTCCGGACCGGGACTGGCCCTGGCGCGCTCGGCGCGGGGAGTGGCCTTTGGCGATCCGGATGACGATGGCGACTTGGACGCCCTGATTGTGGATTTGGATCATGCTCCGCGCCTGTTGGAGAACCGCACGACCCGGCGCGGGAACTGGCTCGGGCTGGCGCTTGTGGGGCATGATGGAAACCGGGATGGGCTCGGCGCGCGCGTGCGCGTGGAAGCTGGCGGAAGCAGTTGGACGCGGGAGGCGCGGCGCACCCAGGGGCTGTACTCGTCCCATGATCCACGCCTGTTGTTCGGCCTCGGCGACGTTCGTGATGTGGAGCGCGTGACCGTGACCTGGCCGAATGGCACGCAGCAAGTCATGGCGGATCTCGCGCTCAACTCCTATCACACAATTGAGCAGTCGGCGGTCGCCGCAAAAGGAGGCCAGCGATGAGGATCGCCCTCGTCTTTCCGCCCCAGGGGCATTTCACCCAGCCCTATTTGGCCTTGCCCGCATTGCAGGCCTATCTCAAACAGGAGGGCTTTGCGGATACCCATGTGATCGATGCGAACATCGAAGCCTATGAGTATTTCCTCTCCCGCGAGCGTCTGGGGGTGGCTCTGGAGAAGGTGCGCGCGAAAGGATGCCTGGCGGACTTGGAGCAGCGTGCGACCTTGGGTTATGCGGACATGTCAGCCTACCGCGGCTTCAGTCAGGCGGAGCTCAGCGGGGAGTGGGTGGTGGAGGGCATCGAGGAAGCCAAGGCCGTTCTGCGCGACCCGGAACGGTTCTACGACCGGGACGCCTATACCCGCTCCGCCCGTTGTATCGAGCAGGCCCTGGCGCTCATCTCGGCGGAGTTCGCCCCCTCCTACTTCGCGCCCCACGGCTTCTCCATGCGCCATTCCGTGCAGAGCACGGACCAGATACTGGCCGGAGCCGTGGATGAGGAAGGCAATCCCTTCCTGGAGTTCTTCCGTCAGGTGACCCTGCCCCAGCTGCAGGAACTCGACCCCGACCTGGTCGGCATCTCCGTCACCTTCACCAGCCAAGCCATTCCGGCGGTGGCCCTGGCCATCTTGCTCAAGGCTTGGAAGCCGTCCCTGCACATCACCTTCGGCGGCGGCCTGATGGCCTATGTGGGCAAGAAGCTGGCCCTGCGTCCCGAGCTCTTTGATGTCATCGATTCGATTGTCCTGCTCGAAGGTGAACTGCCCCTGACGCGCATCGCCCGGGCCCTGGATGAACGCCGGGGACTCGCTGACATTCCCAACATCATCTACCGCCAGCCCGCGGGCGAGGTCGTGATTGCGCCAGAGGCTGAACCCCTCGCCATCGACAGCCTGCCGCCGCCCGACTTCTCTGGTCTGCCCCTGGACTTGTACTTCTCGCCGGAGTTCATCATCCCCCTGGCCATTACCCGCGGTTGTTATTGGGGCAAGTGCGTCTTTTGCACCTTGCACAAGGTCATTGGGCCGGGCTACCGGGGGCGCTCAATCGAAAAGGTGGTGGAGGATATTCGTTACCTCAAGGACAAGTGGGGCTCGCGCCGCTTCTACTTTCCGATCGAGGACCTGCCGCCGAATATGGTCAAGCGCTTGCCAGAGGCCATCCTCGAAGCAGGCTTGGACATCGACTGGTGGTGCGATGCCAAGATTGAACCGGAGGTCTTCACGGATGAAGTTTGTGCCAACCTGGCCCAAGCCGGCTGCAAGCGATTAGCCTTTGGCTTTGAGTCCGCCAGCGAGCGCGTGTTGGAGTTGATGTGCAAAGGATCAGCTCCCGAGCCGGGCATGGAAGTGATCCGGAGAGTGCACGCCGCGGGCATCTCGGTCACCCTGTATGTCATGGTGGGTTTCCCCACGGAGACAGAAGACGAGGCGCGGGAAACCCTCTCCATGTTGCTGGCCAACCGCGACTCCTTTGAAGAGGTCAGTTTGCGCGTCTTCTACCTGGACGACATGTCCGAGGTCTACAAGCGCCCGGAGGAGTTCGCCATCGCTGGCATTGTTGATGAGCCTGGCATGGACCTGCAGGTCTACCGCGACTTCAGCACGGCGACGGGCATGACCCGGGCCCGGGCGCGGCGCGTGTACCTCGAGATGCTCGAGCGATTGAAGTCCAACCTGCCGGTGTTCCAAAACGACAACCTGCTCTACCACGAGCTGAAGTCACACTACTTCCTCTACCTGGTGCGTGCCGGAGGCGTGGAACAGTTGATGAAGGGAGCCTTCGCACCCGTCCTCGTTGAGCTCGACGGCGGATTGGCAGCGGGCGAGCTGGACCACGCTTGGCGCCCGCGCCGAAATCCACGCCTGAGCAGCCTGCCCCTGGCCTTTGATCGCGACGAGGTGGATCGGGCCCTGGAACGGGCCACGGATGGCTTGACCCTGCCCCGCTATCAGTTCGATCTGATTGGCGGTGCGGTTTTGGAGCAACTGAACTCAAGTGTGTCGCCCCTGGCCGCCAAGGCCTCGGTGCTGCTGCACAACGGTGACACTGGTGAGATAAGCTGCCTCTCGCCAGATGCTGCGGCGCTTTTGGAATCCTGCACCGGTGCTGCTACCCTGGCTGATATCCTCGGCGGTTACGATGCCGGCGCGGAGCATGAAATGCGGGCTTTCCTGGATGAGTTGATTCGAGCAGGTCTGCTGCAAAGTCCGGCGGGGATCCCGTCAACCCAAGTGCAAGGAGCTACACCATGACCCAGGAACAAAAACCCCGAGAGCACGCGGAGACGCGGGCCACGGAGAGCAAAGGGAACAACGCCGAGGGAGCGGCCCGGCCGGCGGCGCCGGAGGCGGCGAGCAAGAAGAAACGCCCCTTGCTCTCGTTCAAACGGCTAGATGGTCGCGATCCGCTGAAGTACGAGGATGTGGCGGACAAGTAGGCCCTGGGAAGGGGTCTGCGAGCAAGGAGCCTAGTCGAGGGGCTCTACGGCGCGTACCAGGGGGAGGGCCACGCGCCGCGCTTCGCCGTCGGGGCAATCCAAGAGCAGGCCCTTTTTCCAGTCCAACTCGCGCAGGACGCCACTCGTCGTTTCGTTGCCATGGCGCACGCTGACGGGAGCATCTGCCAAGCAAGTGCGTTCCAAAAACTCCTGGGCCAGAGCCGCAGCACTTGTCAGGGATTGGGCCAAGCGGCGATCTAGGTGTTCCAATAAGAGGCCGAGCACAGCTTCTGGTTCGGCTGATACGCCCAAGGCTTCGAGGCTGGTGACGATACGCCCGCCCAGGACCTGTGCGGGCAAGTCATGGTGGCGCACATTGAGCCCGATGCCGATGACAAAGTGCGGGGCCCTGGGATCGAGGCCCCTGGTTTCCACCAGGATGCCCGCCAGCTTGGCTCCGGCCACGAGCACATCGTTGGGCCAGCGCAGGCGCGCACCACGGGCACCGAGGTCATCCACGGTGGCCACCACGGCCAGACCCGCGGCGACGGTCAGGGTCTCCGGCGGAGGTGGGGTGGGCTCTGGCAGCAGGATCAGGCTGGCGTAGAGGCCGGCCCCTGGGGGGCTGGCCCAGCTGCGGCCCAAGCGGCCGCGGCCGGCGGTCTGTTCCTCCGCCAAGTGCACATCTCCATGGCGGGCGCTGCCGGCGGCGACGGCCAACAGAGCCTGCTCGTTGGTGGAATCCACGGACACATGGCGGATCAGGCGGTGGGGAATTCCCTCGGGGACCGTGGGTGACATGGCAAGCCAGAATAACTGACCAGGGATAAATATGGTGGGCGGACGGGGACGGTTTGGGCGGGTTCTGACGGGCTAGGGGGCAGGCAAGGCCTAGGGCGAAGGGGATTGGTATAGGCATTTGCGAACTGGTCTGTGTAGGTGAACAAACCTCGATAGGGATTCGTCCAAAACGCCCCAATTCACCACGATGGTGTAGGCTTCCAGAGGGCACTAGGCCGCTTCTGCCGCCTTCCATTGGCCCCTGGGCCTGTCCGGACCCTTCTCCCCACCATCTCTCTTTCCATGCGACTCCCATACCTACTCTTCGTATCCGCCGCCGCCCTCTGGGCGGCCCCGACGACCCTTGGCCAGAGCTCCGCCACGCGTCTGGCTCCGGCCTCGGCCACTGCCGGATCTGGCTATTGCACCGACTATGTCTCTGACCAGGCCAACCCCGCCGCCTGCATCCAGGCCTCCACCACGCCCACCGCGGGCATGCTGTTGCCCCTGGGGCCGGAGTTCTTTGTTTCCCCCACCGGCGAAGTTGGCGTCGGCACCACCTCGCCAATCACCAAGCTCGGCGTGGACGGTGGCCTCCTGCCGGGCATCTTCGCCTCCACCGACGCCTTTGACGCCAGCGCCATCACGGGCTGGGCCCCCGCGGGCACCGGATCATACGCCTTCGGCGTCTACGGCGAGAGCGACGGCGACGGGGGCACGGGAGTCCTCGGTTGGGCTACGGACCTGACCGGTGGCTTCACCTACGGCCTCTACGGCCAGGCTGATTCAGGGGCTGGCACGGGTGTTTTCGGTTGGGCCACGGACCTGGTGGGCGCCACCGCCGGCGTCTCCGGTGAAGCTGACTCGGCAGCCGGTGCGGGCGTTTTTGGTTGGGCCAGCGACACAACTGGCGGCTACACCTCCGGTGTCCTCGGTGAGAGCGACAGCCCCGCCGGCGCTGGAGTCTACGGTTGGGCCAGCGATGCCACCGGCGGCTATACCTCGGGCGTCTACGGCGTCAGCGACTCTGCCAATGGCGTGGGTGCCTTCGGTTGGGCCAGCGACGCAGCCGGCGCGACAGTCGGCGTCTCGGGCCAGGCGGACTCCGCGTTGGGCACCGGAGTCCTGGGTTGGTCCACGTCGCCCACGGGCACGACCACAGGTGTACGCGGCGTCAGTAGCGCTGATCTCGGTGCGGGTGTCGAGGGCTACGCGCTAGAGGCCACGGGCGCTAACTACGGCGTCTACGGCGAGACCGCGTCGACCGCCGGCTACGGCGTCTTCTCCGGCGGCGATCTCGGCGCTACGGGCGTAAAGTCATTCGTCCAGCCGCATCCGAGCGATCCCGGCAAGGAGATTCGCTTTGTGTGTCTCGAAGGCGATGAGTCGGGCACCTACTTCCGCGGTAGCGGCGAGTTGGTGAACGGCGCGGCGCGCATCGAAGTACCCGCGGCCTTCTCCATGGTGAGTGAACTCGCAGGCCTGACGGTCCAGTTGACTCCGGTGGGGGGACGCGCCGTCCTCTGGACCGAGGGCGAGTCCCTGGAGTCCATCGAAGTGCGCGGCGACGCCGATGTGCGCTTCCACTACTTCGTAAACGGCGTCCGCCGTGGTTTCGCCGACTTCGAGCCGATCCGCGCCAACCGCGCCTTTGTGCCGCGTGTGGCCGGTGAGCAGTTCGGCACCCAATACCCCGAGGGCCTGCGTCAGATACTGCGCGAAAACGGCACCCTGTCTGCTGATGGAACTCCGAACGAGTCCACGGCCCTGCGCCAGGGTTGGCAGCTCCAACAGCCGGGGAGCGCGAGCCACCTCGACAGGCCGGTTACGCGACCGCGCGCCACGGTTCCCGATGCCCGCGGCATGCGGACACGGGCAGGCGCCACGGCGCCTGCCCCGCTTGCTTATATTGCGGCGGCAACAGGGCTCACATGAGCAGCGTGCCCTCTTTCTGTCCCAGCAGCCCCTTGAGGCGGCCCATGACATTGGAGTGAATCTGGCACACGCGGCTCTCGGTCAGGGCCAGCATCTCGCCGATTTCGCGCATGGTGTGACCCACCTGGTAGTACTGCTCGATGATGAAGCGTTCCTTCGAGGTCAACGAGCGCGTCAGGTAGACCATCAAATCCTTCTGGTGCAACTCCGAGATGGGATCGGTGGCCTTCTTGTCCTCGATGATCTCGCTCTTCTCGCCGCCGTCCTCGCTGGAATCGTCCCAGCGCTCGGAGATGGAGAAGACCGCCTTGGCGGTGCCGCCGGAGATTTCCTTTGAGAGGTCACCATGGGACAGTTCGAGGGACTCGGCCAGTTCCGAGTGCGTTGGTTCGCGCCCGTACTGACTAGTCAAGGACTGCAGGGCCTTGTCGATGCGCGTGGCCTTGAGGCGCACCAAGCGCGGGACCCAATCCTGTGACCGCAGTTGATCGAGGATCGAGCCGCGTATGCGGGTGCTGCAGTAGGTCTTGAACTTGAAGCCGCGGTCCGGGTCAAAGCCGCGAATAGCGTCCATCAGGCCGAAGAGACCGGCGCTGATCAAATCGTCTAGTTCAATAGAGCGCGGCAGTGTTTGTTGGAGCCTTTCGGCAATGTACTTGACGAGCGGGTAATGGCGCTCCATCAAGGTGTTGCGGATCTTCTCCACTTCATGCGCCTTCTTTGGACCGGCTTCCACGGCTTGGCGGTAGTAGTTCCAAAGATCCTCGGTTACTACCTCATCAAAGTCGGCCACGCGTTTGAGCTTGGGCCTGGTTACGGTGCGCTTGGGCGCTCCCGTGTCCTGCTGCTTATTAGTTGTCATGTTCCCCTTCCTCGCGGTTCTTGTTGTGGTGGAAACAGCGGCAGGCTCTGTTCTCTTGGTGCTCATGGGATACGGCTTAGACATTCAGAAGGGCCTGGACGGGAATATCGCCGAGGCGATCGCGACCGGAGAGGAAGTCGAGTTCGATGACAAAGGCACAGCCCACGGGTGAGCCGCCAATGCGGCGCACGAGCTTGAGACCGGCTTCCATGGTGCCGCCGGTGGCCAGCAGGTCATCGACCATCAAGACGCGGTTGCCCCGCTCGGTGGCGTCGGTGTGGATTTCGATGGTGTCGGATCCGTACTCCAGTTCATAGGACTGAGAGGCGGTCTTCCAAGGCAACTTGCCCGGCTTGCGAATGGGGATGAACCCCTTATTGACCCGGTCGGCGAGGGCGGTGCCGAAAATGAAGCCCCGGGATTCAATGCCGCACACGATGTCGTAGCTGTCCGGATCGAAGGCCTGCACGAGGCCTTCGATCGAGGCTCGCAATCCCTCGGCATCCTGCAAAAGGGGGGTGATATCCTTGAAGACAATGCCCGGCTTGGGGAAGTCGGGCACATCTCGAATCCAGTGTTCTATGGTGATCTCCGCCATGTTCTTGGTTTGGGCCTGCTCTTGGGGGTGGAATGGGCGCTGTCGTAGGTGATCGGAGGTCCGGCGGACTTCCTTGAGAGGGCTTTTTACATCTCCTCCGGAGCGGCGACACCAATAAGCTGTAAGCTGCTGGCAATAACCAACTTAGAACATTGGATCAGGGCCAATCGGGCCCCGGTGAGGGCGCTTTCCTGGCCCAGGACTCGGTTCCTCCCATACCAGGCGTTGGTCTCGCGGCAGAAGGCCAAGAGCCAACTGACCACCTCGGATGGTTCCGCATGGGCGGCCGCGGAGCGCAGGACATCGGGGAAGCGCAGCAGGGCCATGAGCAAGGGCGCGGCATCCGCCAGCAGGGCACCGTCCAAGGCCTGTGGCTCGCTCGGCACCTCGCCAGCCTCCGCGCCCTTGCGCAGAATCGAGGACAGTCGCGCATGGGTGTACTGCACATAGGGACCCGTTTCCCCCTCGAAGGAGAGCACCTCTTCCCAGACAAACTCCACATCCTTGACCCGTTCGCGTTTGAGGTCATTGAAGACCACTGCTCCCACTCCCACTGCCTCGGCCACTTCGTCGGCGCCTTCCAGTGATGGGTTTTTCTCGGCGATGATGCGCCGCGCTTCCTCCACCGCGCGATCGAGCACATCGTCCAGGAAGACCACGCGGCCGGCCCGCGTGCTCATCTTGCCTTCGGGTAAACGCAGCATGCCAAAGGCGATGTGTTCAACCCGCTGTTCCCAATCCAACCCCATGCGGGCAAGCACGCCCTTTAGCTGGCGAAAGTGCAGCTTCTGATCGCTGCCCACCATGTAGAGACAGCGTTCGAAGTTGTAGAGCTGATGGCGATGAAAAACCGCCGCCAGGTCGCGCGTGGCATAGAGAGTTGTGCCGTCTGTCTTGCGCAGCAGGCAGGGCGGCATGTTCTTTTCCGTTTCCGACAGATCGACAATCAGCGCCCCTTCGCTCATTTCAGTAATGCCCGTCGTTTCCACCCGTTTGACCGTTCCCTCCAGGTGGGTTTCATAGAACGACTCCCCGCGCACCTCATCGAACGTCACGCCCAAACGTGAATAGAGCTTGTCGAACTCGCCCAGTGAAAGCTCCGTCAGGTGGCGCCAGATGGCGCGCACCGCGCCGTCTTCTCCGCTTTCAAGTTCGCGGAAGGCTGCGCGTCCCTCCTCCTTGAGGGTGGGGTCGTCCTGCTCCTCTTCGTGATAGCGCACATAAAGAGCCAGCAGGGAGATGATGGGGTCCTCTTCCAGCTCGACGGTTTCGCCCCAACGATTGACCGCCGCAACCAGCTTGCCGAATTGACTGCCCCAGTCACCGATGTGGTTGATGCCCACGGTCTCATAGCCCAGGGCGTCGTGGAGTCGTTGGATGGCGGCGCCGATGACCGTCGAACGCAGGTGGCCCACGGACATGGGCTTGGCGATGTTTGGGCTGGAGAAATCGAGGACCACCGTGCGCCCGGCGCCTTCGTCGGAAGCGCCCCACGGCCGACCGGCCTGCTGCGCCTCGCTGATCATGCCAATAACGGTGCTCGCCAACAGGCCGCGTTCCACGCGGAAGTTGAGGTAGGGCCCGGTGGCCAGCACTTCGATTCCCGACAGGGACTCGGCCAGGCCCGTGGCCAAATCGGTGGCGATGGCCGGGGGCGCCTTGCGCAGGGCCTTTGCCAGGGGGAAGCAAGGGAAGGCGTAGTCTCCCAAGGCGGCATCCCGCGGGGATTCCAGGCGCAGCTCGCCCTCATCCAGGCCGGTGTGGCTGGCGAGGGCGGCGCGGATGCTGCTGGCGAAGGGGTCCAAGGTGCGCGGAGGGGCTAGGCGTCAGGGGAGCGGCTAAGGGAGAGTCGAGGGAGCAGCATAGCCAGGCCGCGGCGCCGTTGCGACTACCCCCAGGAGGCCCACTCGGTCTCGGCCTCCTCCAGTTCCCGCTCGCATTCGGCAATCGTGATCTGGGTCTCCTTGAGAACCTGTGGGTTGCGGTAAACTCGCTCCTCGGCGCAGGAACCGCGTAGTTCCGCCAAGCGTTCCTCCAGCTTCATGATGCGTTTCTCCAGTTTCTCCAGCTTGTGGGGATTCGGGCGCTTCTTGCGCGGTTGGCGCGCCTGCTGGGCGGCGGCCCGGCGCTGCTGGGCACGGCGTTCCAGTTCCTGTTTTTCCCGGCGTTCTTCCTGGAGTTGAGCAGCCTCCACATCCCGCTGGCGTCGGTATTCGCTGTAGTTGCCACTGAACTGGCGCACGCCCTCGGCGCTCACCTCAAGGATGCGAGAGCACAGGGCGTCGAGGAACGAGCGATCGTGGCTGACGCACAGCAGCGCACCCTGGTACTCGCTCAGCATCTCTTCCAGGGCTGTGCGGCCCGGCAGATCCAGGTGGTTGGTGGGCTCATCGAGGGCCAGCCAGGTGGGGGATTCGAGCATCAAGCGCGCCAGACACAGGCGCGCGCGCTCGCCACCTGAAAGAGCGGAGACATCCTTTTCCACGTCCTCGCCGCGGAACAGGAAACGCGCGGCGTGGGAGCGCGCCTGCAGGTCGGTCATCTGGGGATAGCCCCGCCGCACCTCCTCCAGCAGGTTGGCATCTTCGCGCAGCGAGCCGGTGTCTTGATCGTAGAAACCACAGACGGCCCCGTGTCCCAGGCGCACGCTGCCGCCGCGGGGAGCGTCAATCCCGGCGAGAATGCGCAGGAGCGTCGACTTGCCCGTGCCGTTGGGGCCCACAATGCCAATGCGATCACCGCGTCCCACGCGCAGGTCGAGGGCCTCGAAGAGCATTCGTTCACCGAAGCCCGCCGCGAGACCTTCAGTTTCAAGAACAAGTTCACCACCACCCTCGGCCGCCGGCGCCTTGATCACCGGTCGCCTTACATCGAGGAAGGGCTGGGGCAAGCGTTCCAAATTGCGCAGACGCTTCAACCGTCCCTTGGCCTCCGCCGTGCGCTGGCTGCCCATGTGCTTCTTGATGAAGACCTCTTCCTTGCGCACCTTGTCGCGTTGGATTTCAAAGGCGCGCCGCATGGATTCGTAGCGCTCGGCCTTGAGCGTCAAGTAGCGACTGTAGTTGCCGGGATAGCGCACCAACTTGCCGCGCTCGAGCTCAACGATGCCGGTCATGGCGTTTTCCAGCAAGCGCCGGTCGTGGCTGACGATCAAGAGCGCTCCCTTCAGATCCTTGACCCAACTTTCAATCCACTCGATGCCATCCAGGTCCAAGTGATTGGTGGGCTCGTCCAACAGCAGCAATTCGTGACCGGCCACCAACTCCCGGGAGAGGGCCGCGCGGCTGCGCTCCCCGCCGGAGAGGCTGGCGGCCTCCCGATCCCAGAACTGTTCCGCCAAGCCAATACCAGAGAGCACGGTCTCCACGCGCCGTTCGGTCTCCCAGCCCCCGAGGGCCTCCAGTCTCTCCGTCAGGCGATCGTGTTCGCGCATCAGCCGGTCGAGGGCCTCACCCTCGGCGCTGCCCATGCCCTCGCCCACCACTCCCAGCCGCTCCATGGTCTTGCGGGCCTCCGCCAGACCGCTTTCCACATAGGTCCGCACGGTTTGACCCGGCGCGAAGGTCGGCCGTTGGGGCACATGGCCCAAGCGCGTGCCCTTGCGCAGGGTCACGGTACCGAAATCGGGCGTCTCCTCGCCCTCGGCGATGCGCAGCAGCGTCGTCTTGCCGGTGCCATTGGCGCCCACCAGGCCAATACGCTCACCGGGGTCGATGGCGAAGCTCGCCCCGTTCAACACCTGGGCGGCCCCGAAGTGCTTCACGAGGCCGTCTAGGATCAGAATGCTCATGGCTCGAAGCCGGAGAGCATACAGGGACTCCACTCACCTGGCGCCTCTCTGTACGGTGGTCCCGTGTTTTCCGCCGCCCGCCCTTCCGTTCCACGCTCCCGTTTCAGGGCTACCGCGACGGCCCTGGCCGTCATCGCCGGCTCAGCGGCCTGCACCCGCCCCGCTCCCCGGCCCACCTCGGTCCTGGTCATTACCCTCGACACCACCCGGGCCGACGCCCTTTCTTGCCAAGGAGCGCCCCAGGGTCTGACGCCGCACCTCGACGCCCTGGCGGCGCGCGCCACGCGCTACACCGAAGCCCGCACCGTCGCCCCCCTCACCCTGCCGGCCCACGCCTCCCTGTTCACGGGTCTGTACCCGCCGCGCCACGGACTGCGGGACAACGCCCTCGCGCCCCTGCCAGCTTCAGCCCACACGCTGGCCGAGGCCGCCTCCGCCGCCGGCTTTGACACTGCTGCCTTCGTGGCCGCCGCCGTCCTCGATCCGGCCTGGGGCCTGGACCAGGGCTTCGCCCATTACAGTTCCGTGCCCGTGGCAAAACCGGCCACGGGGGACGGCGTACACATGGCCGAGCGCCCGGCCCAGGAAGTCGTCGGGGAAGCGGCGGCCTGGCTCGAAGGCAGAAGCGACCCCTTTCTGCTCTGGGTACATCTGTTCGACCCCCATGCTCCCTACGAGCCGCCGCCGCGCTTCGCCGACCGCGCTAGCCCCTATCTGGGCGAGGTGGCGGCCACTGACCACGCCGTTGGCATCCTGCTGGCGGCCCTTGAACGCACGGGACTGGCAGGGGAGACCATGATCGTTGTGGCGGCGGACCACGGCGAGGACCTGGGCCAGCACGGCGAGCCGACCCATTCGATCCTGACCTACGACACGGTCATGCGCATTCCTTTGATGATCCTCGATCCTGGTCTTTCGAGCAGTGAAGGCAGCTCCCCGGCGGTTGAAGAGGGGCTTGTGAGCATCGTTGATATCTACCCCACGGTCATGGATGCCTTGGATCTTCGCCTGCCCGCCGATGCACCGCCGCTGGATGGGCTGAGCCTCTTTCGTCGGCCGCCACCAGAGGAGCGCGGCGTGTACTTCGAATCCTACGCGGGCTATCTGGGCTTTGGCTGGGCTCCCCTTTCGGGCTGGGCCAGCACCGCGGGCCAGTACCTCCACGGTCCCCAGCCCGAGTTCTTCGACCGCGTTTCGGGAGGTGCGACGGTCCCCCGCCAGCGCCGCAATCGATTGGAGGCCCGCAGCCAAGCGGTCGCCCAAGCCCGTTCTGCCATCGAGGATCTGGCAGCTCTCCCGGCCCTCGCGAGCGGGCTCGGATCTGAATCGGCCGGGGAAGTGGCGCGGGCGGATCCGGAGTTGCTCGCCGCCGTGCGCGGTCTCGGCTACTTGGGCGCCGGAGATGGGGCCGCCACCGGCCTGCCCCACCCCCTGGCGCGCACCGGCCTGGGGGATCCGCGCCACAGCCTCGATCAACTGGCCACTTTCTACGAAGCTGCCCTGATGGCGGGAGAGGGACGCCGGGACGAAGCCATCGAACGCCTGGCCGCCCTGGTGGCAGAGCACCCTGGCCAAACCCACGGGGCTGAAATCCTGGCCCAGTTCCTGCAAGCCGAGGGCCGGGCCGCCGAGGCTGTTCCCGTGTTGCGGCGGGCCCTGGAGGAGGGCCACGGCCGGTCGTCGCTTTACCTGCGCCTGGGCCTGTGCTTGGAAGACTGTGGCGAACTCGCAGCGGCGCGCGAGCAAGTGGAGCGGGCCGCGGCGCTCCGTCCCACTGATCCGCGTTTGCTGCGCGAGGTGACCCGCCTCCGTGCCCTGGCCGGGTCCACCGAGTAGGATCTTCGACCATGCCCGCCACCGACACACGCCCCCGGGCCGCCCGGGTGGTTGCCATACGGCCTTGCGAGGATGCCTCTGGCGCCGCGAGTGATGAGGGCGGATTCATCCTGCGCCTGCGACCCGAGGGTGACCCGGCCTGGATCGCTTCCCTGGAGCCGGGCCGCTTTTTCATGGTGCGCCGACAAGACGGCGCCTCGCCGGCCATCCCGCGTCCCTTCTCCCTCTACCGCGTGGCCGGCGATTGTCTGGAGTTCATGGTCCAATCCCTGGGCGCGGGCACCCAAGCCCTGGCTGCCTGCCGCGAGGACACGCCCTTGCTCCTGACCGGGCCCGCAGGAAGCGGTTGGCCGGAGTTCAGCGTGGGGTCCGAGCCCTGGGTCTTTCTGGCGGGAGGCATCGGGTCGGCTCCCTTCTTGATGGCTCTGGAGCGCGCTCTGCCGCCCCACGCCGCCGCTTCTCCGCGCGCGCCGGGGCCTTGGCTGATCTATGGAGCCGCCAGCGCCGCGCGCCTCTATGAACGCCGCGCCTTCGCTGACACGGGCGCGCCGGTGCTCTGCGCCACGGATGACGGCTCCCACGGATTCCATGGCAATGTGCTGGAGCTCTTGGCCCTGGAACAGGAGGCCGGGCGCATTCCCGCCCGAGTGCGTTTGGCGGCTTGTGGCCCGCAGCCCATGTTGCGCGCCGTGGCCGCCCTGGCGGAAAAGGAACAGCTTCCCTGCTGGCTCAGCCTTGAGACCTACATGGGTTGTGGCGTGGGGATCTGCAATGGCTGCGCCGTGCCCACGCGCCCTGGGGGAGCCCTCGGGGATTGGCCCTGGGCCAAGTGTTGCGTGGACGGCCCGGTCTTCGACTCCACGGCCATCGTCGTCTGACGCGCCGCTACTCGCCCTTGCACCAGGCCGCGCCGAAGCTGGCCGCCCCGCAAGAGGCCGTGCTTTTGTTGTTTGCCCGGCGTGCTGTTTGCCCGGGTGTTGTTGACCCCCGTGCTGTTTGCCCCAGGGTTGTTTGTCCGGGGTTGTTGGCTACAGGGTCGTTGGCCAGGGGCCTGCCCGTGCCGCGAGCGAGGCGCTGAGGATCGGCGCCCTAGTCGCCGCCGCTTGCGAGGGCGGCTTCGAGGCCGGCGCGCACGCTGGCCCGCAGTTTCTCTGGAAGCTGTTGCGCGGGCAGCAGTTCCAAGGCGCGCTCAAGGTGCGGTCGCGCCGCCGGGTCAGCGCTCTGCGCCAGCAGAATGCCCAGGTCGTGGTGTGACTGGAAATGGTCCGGCGTCCAGGCCAGGGCTTCTTCCAGGGCGGCCCGGCCTTCCTGGGTGCGACCGCTGCGCAGGGCCAGGCGCGCCCGCAGCGCGCTGTCGTCGCTGGCCAGGGAACGCAGGCGCAGTCGTGTGGCACCGGGCGCTTCGACTCCTGCCGGGGCTTCCTCTTCGGCGGCGGCCAGTTCTGCGCGGCGGCGCGCCAGGCCCAGCTCGATCCAAGCCAGGGCCGCCTGTAGCTGGCCGGCGTCCTCGTCCTGGCGGGCCAGGGCCGCTGCCAGGTTGGCGTCCTGGCCCGCGAACTCCGACAGGGCGGCGTTCAGGCCGGAGAGGCTGGCGGCGCCTGCGTCGTTTTGCGGCGCATGCTGGCGCAGGCCATAGGCGCGGACCAAGAACGGCATGGCGGCCTGGCGATCGCCGCCGCCCATCACGAGGACTCCCAGGTTGTAGTGGGCTTCGAAGCTATCCGGCAGTTGGCGGCAGGCCTCCTTCAGAGCCCGGACAGCATCGGCCTTGCGGTCTAGGGCCAGCAGGAGTTTGCCGTGGTGTAGTTGCGCCTCGCCCCTTTGACGGCTGGGACGGCTGGGACGGCCCGCGCCGCGGTTGCCATCAATGCCACTCGCGCCCAATGCCTCCAGGGAGCGGGTGCTCCATACCAGGGCGCTCACCAGGTCTCCGCTGCTGGCCAGTTGCAGTGATTTCAGACCTAGCACCTGGTGATCGCCGGGGGCCAGGGTCTGGGCCTGGGCGATTATTTGGCCGGCCTGTTCCAGGTGCGTCGCCGCCCCCGCTTCCAGGAGCGCCCGGGCGGCGGCGATCAGGTCCTGGGCCTGGCCCGGACGGCGGGCGGCGGCGGCCAGGAAGGCCTGGGCAGCTTCCCGGTGCTGGCCGGCGCGGGCCAGGGCCTGGCCACGGTTGTGGTGGGCTTCGGCGTAGTCCGGATGGAAGGCCAGGGCGCGGTCGAAACAAGCGATGGCCTCGCTCAGTTCAGCGCTGGCGAGTTCCACACAACCCAGGCCGGTGTGGGCCTCAAAGCTCTCGGGGAAAGCCGCCAGGACGGCCTTGAAGACGGCCCGGGAGCGGTTCATGTCCCCGCCGTTTTCCGGCAGGGCGTCCAGATACAGGTGACACCAGGCCTGGCCCAGGTTGGCCTGTAGGCGATCGTTCACCGTGACCAGCACCGAGTCATCCCGGTGTCGGTCGGCGGGTGGCGCGCCCACGAGCTGGGACATTTCGTCCAAGCGTTCCTCCAGGGGGCGGCGGCCATCGAGGTCGACGGTGTGCGGGCCGTAGTCCCAACCGCCGGACAGGGAGATCAGGAACTCGAGCTGGGCTTCGTCGAGGAAGGGGCGGTGGCCCGTTTCCCGATAGCGGTCGAGCATCACGCGGCCCAGGCCCCAGTGGGCGTAGGGGCTCTCCATGTTGGCGGCGACGGCGGCGCGGAAGAGGGCCTCCTCGTTCTCCCAAGCGGGCAGGCGCAGGTGGCTGCGCAGGCCACAGGCCAGGGCCACGAAGGAGAGGAGCGCGAGGGCTAGGCGCCGGGGCAGGTGGCGGGCGGCGAAGTCGGTGACGAGCAGGGCCAGGCCCGCCACGGCCAGGTAGAGGAAACGCTCGGAGAGGGGGAACTGGCCGACGGAGTTGACGGCGATGATGACCGGCGCCAGGGCGGCGGGCAGCAAGAGGAGCAGGCCGGCGCTGGTCCGGGCTTGGCGGCGGCGGGCCGTCAGGAATGCCAGCAGCCAGGCGGCGCAGGCGAGAAGGGCCGCGAGCCAGGTGCCGTCGCCGGCGGGGATGACCGGGCGGAAGGGGCGGAAGAGGTTGAGGTCAAAGGGCCAGGCCAAGAGGCCGAGGAAGCCTCCGAAGAGCTCGAAGCGCAACTCCAGCAAGCGCTGCGTGCCGAGGCCGAAGTGGGAGGTCAGGCGGTCGAAGCCCGCCAAGGGGCTGGCGAAAACCAGGCAGCGGGCGCAGTAGTAGAGGGCGAGGATGGCCAACAGGGGCAGGTAGGTGCGGGCCAGGCGGGAGCGCGCGCTCTCGCCCTCGGTGGTGGTGGCGTAGTCGAGGGCCACCAGGACCAGGGGCAGGGCCAGGGCCTGTTCCTTGGCGAGCAGGGCGGCGGCGAAGCAGAGCGCCGGGAGATAGGGGATGCCTTGGGTGCCGGACCGGCGCCAGGCCAGGTGGGCCAGGAGCATGGCGAGGCCCAGGGCTCCGGAGAGGGGGCCATTGACGGCGGAGATCCAGGCCACGCTTTCCACTTGGACCGGATGGAGGGCGAAGATGAGGGCGGCCAAGAGGGGCAGCAGGCCTCCGCCGGGGAAGACCTGCGGCGCGTTGGCTCCGCTTGTGAAGGACGCCGGGAGTGGGCGGAGGGCGAAAAACGCAACGGCCAGGCGCCAGAGAAGCAGCGCGGAGATGGCGTGCAGAATGAGGGAGAGGCCGTGGAAAGCGGTGACGCCGCCTTCGCCGAGGGCGTGGGTCAGTGTCAGGGCCACCGCTGTCAGGGGCCGCCAGTAGCCGATGCCGTTCGCGGCGGCGGGCTCCAAAAAGTCCCAGTAGGCGCTGGAGAAGGCCTCGGGGATACGGCCGAGACTCGTGAGGGCGGGGTTGGCACCGATCAAGAGCAGGTCGTCGTAGACCAACTCGCCTCCGAGCGCTCGTCCGAACACGAGCCAAATGGCGGCCAGGATCAGGAGCGCCCCGGGGATGGGGCTTGCGCCAACCCTGCCCGGGGAAGCATGGGGTGCCGCGCATTTATCGCGTGTTGCCTGTGATTGTGCAGTAGGGGCGGCGCCGGACATGCCCCGATCTAACTCCACTGGGCCTCGGTCCGCCATATGCTTCATGAAATCAGGCTGTGGGGGGGGGCGTGAAAAACCGGGCCGCTGGACATCTAGCAATGCCATGCAGGGGAAAAGACCGAGGCCGTCTCTCCGCGGAGGTAGACTCACGGCCATGAAAACTACCCAACTATCAGCTCGTCTGCTCGTGCTTCTGCCCCTGGTCCTGACCGCCTGTGCGCCCCCGCCCGCCGTCCAGCCTGTGGCTCCCGCGGAAACCCCGGCCGCCGTTCAGCCCGCGACCTCCGCGCAGACCCCGGCCGCCGTCCAGCCCGCGACCTCCGCGCAGACCCCGGCCGCCGTCCAGCCCGCGACCTCCGCGCAGACCCCGGCCGCCGTTCAGCCCGTGACCTCCGCGCAGACCCCGGCCACCGTCCAGCCCGTGACCTCCGCGCAGACTCCGGCCACCGTTCAGCCCGTAACCTCCGCGCAAACCCCGACTGCCGCCCAGCCGGTGGCCTCCGCGCAAACCCCGACTGCCGCCCAGCCGGTGGCCTCCGCGCAGACCCCGGCTGCCGCCCAGCCTGTGGCCCCCGCGGTGATTCCGGCCGCCGTCCAGCCTGCGGCCTCCGCTGTGATCCCGGCCTCCGTCGATCTCTCCCGGCCGGCGGTTATCGGTGCCAGCGCCACAGCGGGCTTCGGCCTCGACGGGGTCAACTTGACCAAAGCCCTGTGCCTGGAACTCGGCTTGGAAACGGAGGCTGCCTTCGACGGCGGGCGTCTGGGTTTTTTCCTCAGCCCCGAGGGCATAGGTGAATCCCTGGTGCAGGACGCCGCGGCCTTCCAGCCCAGCGCCGTGATCGCCCTGGACTACCTGTTCTGGTTTGCCTACGGCAATCTGGGCGGCGCGGATGAACGCCAGGCCATGTTGGAGCGCGGGCTGGCATTCCTGGATGGCTTGGGAGTGCCGACGCTGGTCAGCACTTTACCTGACATGAAAGCCTCCATCGGCAAGATGCTGTCCGCATCGATGGTGCCGGATGGGGAGACCCTCGCGCGCCTCAACGCCGTCATCCGTTCTTGGGCCGCGGACCGGCAGGATGTTTATCTGTTCGACTTGCCGGCGCTCATGGACCACCTGAAGAGTCGCCGCCCCATTCAACTCGCCGCGCGCGCTTGGCCGGTGGATGACGCTGTCTCCTACATCCAAGAGGACCAACTGCATCCGACGCGAATCGGCCTGTCGTTTGTGACCTGTGCCCTGCTCGACGAACTCATGCCTGGCCGCGAGGTCGATCCCCCGGCCCTGGGATTGGCGCTGGACGAGCTGGCCTTGGAACTGGAGGCCGCCAGCGCCGCTGGGGGCAACTGAGGCCAAAGAAAAAGGGCGCGGACTCCGCTCGGAGACCGCGCCCTTGTTTGCTTGCGCAGGAGTGTCAGTCGCAGAATGAGATCTCGACGCCGTCGGACAGGTCAAAGCCTGAGCCGATGGTCGGATCGCGGAACCAGAACTGGAAGTTCCAGGAGGAACCGGAGGTGATCTGGCCTGATGCCTGGGGCGGGCTGGTCACATCCAGGGCCTTGCTGGCAATACCGAAGGAATCCATCTGCACCACGCCCAGGCGGTAGATACCGCCGGAGACGCACAGGCGTCCGTTGCCGAAGGGGTTGTTCGACTGGTTGGGACCGTAGAAGAACAGGCCGAACTGGTTCGGCGGGCAGGGGAAGGCATTCAGGACGATGTCGTTGGCCGCGACGGACGGAGAGCCCGTGGCCGTGATGATCGCCGCGCCGCCGGTGCTGTTCGTACCGGAGGTGCAGTAGTTGCTGATGCCGGAAGAGCAGATGTTGCCCTCGACAATCGACAGGCTGCCGGAACCCTGGGCCGTGCCGGGGTAGTTGCCCACGCGGATCAGATAGCCGGTCAGGGCCGCGACGCTGAAGGAAACCTCGGACTCGGAACCGCAGGCGTCGTCGTTGCAGGCAATCAGGTTGCCGCCGCAGGCATCGTAGACAGCGATCTTGGTGTCCATGCCAGTCAAGCCACAGGTGCTGACGGTTGCGCCGCCGGTGGCCATGGCCATGTAGGCGAACCACACATCGGCTTCGATGTCGTTGGAGCTGCCATCGCTACAGTCGGCGCCGCCGTCGGTGTTGGCGCCGGTGTTGTCGAAGGCCACCGTGGCCGCGCCGATGACAGTCTCGGCGTTGGCGCAGTCGTCATTGGCCGGGCCGCTACCGCCGCCGCCAGCATTGTCGAAGGGGTAGGCGTTGGAGAGGGCCGAGTGGCCGGAGCTGGAGTTCTTCACCAACACATCGCCGGGGCCGGCGTTGCTGGGCACGGTCACGGTCAGGCTGCCGCCGCTGGAGGAGACCCCGGTGACCTTGACCGGCGTGCCGCTGCCGCCCGTGCCGGCCTGGGTGAACCAGACGACGTTGTTGCTGGATGAGAAGCCCGTGCCGGTGACGGTCAGGGAAGATCCTGACTGTGAGATACCGGAGATGGAGGGCTTGCCGGAACTGGCCGAGCCGTAGACCGCCTGGACGCCGGCGGAGTCATCGCTGCTGATTGAACGCCCCGAGACGCCGTTGCCGCTGATGGAGGGGTACATGGTGGCTCCGCCCACGGTGGAATGTCCGAGCCCCAGGGAGTGCCCGTACTCATGGCAGGCCACGCCCTGAACATCGATGCGGTTGCCGCCACCGCCGCCGGTGCCGGGACCGTCGGTCCAGATCCAGGGATCGCTGTAGTAACGAATACGCCAGCCATCGCTGATGGGGGTCTCGCAGTAGGCCAGCACACCGCCGCCATCGCCGGAGATCTCCGAGTGGATGTTGTCGTTGCTGCCGCCGATGCCCGTGGCGTTGCCCTGCATGGAGGGATCGAAGTTGGCGCCGCCGGAACCGAGGTCATTGGGCTGACTGTCGTCGCCGCTGCCGTCACCGTGGAGCTCTGAGCCCCATTCGATGGCACCTTTCCAGATCGCCATCTCGACGCCGGTGTAACCGGGGAAGCTGGCGTGGGCCGTCGTGTTGTTGTTGGCTTGCGTGTCGGTGAAGTTGTCGTAGATGCGGAAGTCGCGCTGGCCCATACCCAGGCTGCCGCCGATAGTTGACCAGCCCTGCGAGGGGGCGGCCAGGAACGAAAGGGTGGCCGCCAAGCCGAGGCCGGCGGAGGTGAGGATTGTGTTCTTGATCTGCATGGTGATGTGCTCCTGGGCTTACTTGCCGCGTTTGTGTGCCCGGGAGATCTGCGTGATCTCGCCGTCGAGGGAAGAGAGAGTCCTGTTCGTCGGCACCGAATAACCGGGGCCGCGTCCGAGGACCACATCGCCGCCCCGTCCGGAGACGACGCGATAAATACCACCGTGGGAGGCGTAGAGGGCGTTGCCGGAGAGGTCGCCGCCCATGTTGTCGAGCCACTTGTAGAAGACCACGACTTCGTTGCCGACCTTCTGGTCATCCTCGGAAGGCGCTTCCGAGTTCCAGACGCCGTGTTCGTCGTCGATGAAGCCGCCGGGGAAGGTCACGCCAACAACCGTGGGCGTGCCGTCCACCAGGGAGCGGCCCTGGACGATGAGGGTTGTGTAGTAGAGCTCCGGGCCATCGACCGGGTGGTCGATGCGGATGACCTCGCGCTCGAGGATGGTGCCCACGACGGCGTTGTCCGTCTTGGCGATCATCTGGTCGAGGTCGAGGGATTCGATCTGGGCCGTGCCCAGGGCGCCAACGGCAACCGCCGTCAGGGCCGCTAGGGCTGTCTTGGGAGTGAATTTCATGATTGGGATAGGGTCCTGAGAGTCCTGAGAGGAGTGTTTTGGGGCTTGCCCGCAGCCTGCACTGTGGCCGTGCTCTAGTGGTTTGGCCGGAGAATATGCAACCAGCGTAGACGATGAATGCCGATCCGTGGGGCTCGGTCCCGCGGATCTGTTCCAGGGCCCACCCTAGACGGTCGAAAGCGTCCCCGGGTTCCCGGTGACGCGTCCGAGTAGGGGGCGGCTCCCCAGCCTGGATCCTCTTGCCTGTGGCCCATGGTCACCAAAGCCTACCCCAGACCCGGCTCGGGGGGCGGAGATCAGTTCTAAGATGTTATATGGCAGATGGTTAGTGATTGTCTCTCGCCGCTGGAGTGGGCGGCCCCAGGGGCACAGGCGGGTGCGGGCCGGGCTCCAGAAAGGTCATCAAGGCCAGGTCGTCGGGGTCCTCCAGGAGCAGTTTCCTGATGGCGGCCGGTCCGGAGCTGTTTCCGGCGCGCACCAGGGCCATGGCCCGCTCCCGGCGCAGGTAGCGAGGGCCGAGGCCTGCGGGCGAATCCGCCGTCAGAGCGGCCAAGGCCAGACCGTAGAGTTCAGCTGAACGGGCGTGGTCGCCGCCTTGGCCCCGGGCCAGGGCGGTCAGGGCCAGGAGTTCCGGGGGGCTCGCTTCCCGGTGCCAGGTCAGGACGCGTTCCAGACGCTCCGCCGCTTCCCGAGGCTGCAGCAACTCCAGGGCGGCCCGGGCCAGGGCCACCTCCGCGGGCTCCCAACCGGGCCAGGCAGCGGCCGTCGGCTCCATCAGTTCGTAAATGGCCTCCACGGCGCGTTTCTCCACCAACAGTTGGGCCAGGCCATGCCAGACGCCGTGGCTGAAGGAGTCCACCGGGCCGCGGGCCACATGGGCGCCTATCTGCGCCAGGCCCGGCGATAGCTCCAACGCCTGGCCCGGCGTTTCGAAGGGCGAGCTGCGTCGTTGGGCGGCGTAGTGCTCCGCCAGGCCGCTGGTCAGGAGCTCCATCCCGCTGCCCCGTGCCGCGCGAGCCAGGCGCGCCGAGAGGTCACGCCGACTCTTCAGCCGCCGTTCTTCCAGGCGGCGGGTGAGGGCGTTGATGGCTGGCGAACCCAGGCTCCGGTGGGGAGCTGGCAGGAATGTGGGGGGGCTGGCGGAGCCGCGGGGGTCGCCGTCGAAGGCTAGCTCGTCCATTTCCCTGGCTTGGCCGTACAGCAGGCCGAGGCTCGGGTATTCGAAACCGGAGGCCGCTAGCAGAACCTTGTCCCCGTCGGGCTTGCCGCCGGAGCGGCAGTCCAGGGAGTCCAGGGGGTGATCGGCGCTGAACCAGACAACGGTGGGAGTGTCAGCTTGGCCGCCGCGCAGGCCGGCGGGCGCCACCGGGGATTCCCCCGCCACCGGGGGCACGAGCACCATGTCATAGGCTCCGGAGCTCAGGCGCCGCCGGGCTTCCCGGGCTGGGATGATCTCTCCCGGTGCCAGGTCCGCGGACACGGACAGGAGCTTCTCCAGGGCCGCCATGGAGCGCTGCCAGGGCGCGCTGCGGTCGATGGTGCGGGCGCCGAGGGCCGTGAGCAGACGGGCCCGGGAGCGGTCGAGTTGGCCGATGAAGAGCACGCGCTGGCCCTGGCCAGAGTCCGAGGCCGGGGCGGCGCTCTGCCAGGACCGCAGGAGGCGCTCCAGGTCGGCGGCACGGGCGGCGTCCGGCGGCGTGATGGCGCGCCTCCCCAGGGTGGCGAAGGGCTTACCGGTTAGATCGGTCTCCACCGCGATCAGGCCCGCTGGGGTTTCCCAGGTTGTCAGGGGGTTGACCGGGATGACCTGCCAAGGGGAGGTGATCGGCAAGGGGGGCAGTTTCAGAAACAGGCCGAGGGCTCCGGCCCCCAGGGCGATGGCCAGGGCCGAGGCCCGGGCCAGGTTGCCGTGGCCGCCAAAACGCAGCAGGATGCCAAGAGCCGCGCCGGCGCCGGTGATGGTCATGCCGAGGTTTACGAGTTGGCCACTCCAGGCGGCGGAGTTGGGGCCCGAGGTCGGGGCCTCGCCCCACATCAAAAGGGGTACCAGAGCCAGGCCCAAGCCGCCGCCAAGTAGGAGTGCGCCCAGGCGGAAGCGGTGGCGGGAGACGTGCAGGCTGGCGCCCAGCAAGAGGGCCGGCAGGATCAGGACCGCGGCGGCCAGGAGCGCGTCGTAGGGCAGGGTGCCGTGGAGTGAGGTGTCCAGGCCGAAGCGGCGCAGGAACTGGTCGAGGCCGCGCGTGGAGCGCAGGCCATCCAGGGCTTGAAAGCCCACCAGGGAGGTGGCGGCGGTGAGGGCCAGGGCCGCGCACACCAGGCCCTGGCGATAGCGGGCCAGGGGCAGGCCGAGGAGGAAACCGCCGAAGGCGGCGGAGCCGCAGGCGACCAGGAGGAGGAAAACGCCGCCGAAGATGGTGCGGTCGAGGTCCAGGCCGGCGCCGAGCAGGGTGAGGTGGCGGGCCAGGCCTTCGAGGGTCAGGGTGCAGCCCAGGCCTGCGACGAGCAGGGCGGCCAGGTCGCGTTTGCCGAGACGTTCCTCGTCGGCGCCGGGGGGCAGGGGCAGCGTGCGATTGCGCCGTTCCACCAGGAGCAAGAGGGCGGTCAGGAGTACGAGCAGGGCCAGGAATCCCAGCAGGCTCGTGGGGGCCAAGCCCGGGGGCAGCAGCAGGCCGTGGGCGCAGAAGCCCAGGGCGCAACTCGCCAGGAAGGCGCCGGGCAGGCGATCGGAACGCAGGGTGCGCGGGCTGGCCACGGCCAAGAGGCCCAGGATGAGAAGGGCTGCCGAGCGTAGGCCGTAGGCGGTGCCCGGATCCACTCCGGGCACCTGGAAGAGGTCCAGCCCCCGTGGCGCGTGCATGGCGCAGAGCAGAACTCCCACCAGGAAGCCGTAGAGCAGGCGGTGCATGGTGGGCAAGGTAGCGGACTGGGGTTGTGGCGGGAACCGCCGGGGCGCCGCTTGTCCCGGCCCTATTGGGTTGGGGGGGCGGCGGTGGGTGGGGTGGAAGCGCGTTTTTTGGCGCCAGGGGCGCGGGTGGGCGGCGGCGCGCGGTTTTCAATCCAGCAATAATGGTTCTTCCTTATATAATGTGGCCTGCCCGACGCCGAGGTCGCCGGGCGAGAGAAAACCATGTCCCACACGGAGGAGTCCCCTGTGGAACGCCCCGCTCTCTCAGAAGGAGAGGCGGCGTTCTGTGAGTACCTCCGGCTTCAGGAGGCCGGAGCGGTCCCTTCGTTTGCGCATTTTGTCGCCGCCCATCCAGGGCTGGAAGAGGAGCTCGAGCGGTTGCGGGAGGGCTTCGAGACCTTCCGTCCCTTGGCTGATGAACTGCAGCGTCAGATACAGCTTTTCTCCAGTGACGATGGCGAAGACCCGAGCTTTGATCGCGCCTGGGCGGAGCTGCACGCCGGGGATGTGATCGGTGATTACAAGCTGATCAGGCCCCTGGGCCACGGCGGCATGGGCGAGGTCTGGGAAGTGGAGCAACTGAGTCTGGCGCGCCGCCTGGCTCTGAAGCTGGTCCTGCCCCATCGCGTGAATGAGCGGGCCCTGAACCTCTTTGCCCGGGAAGCGCGGGCGGGTGGCCGCCTGGCCCACACGGGCATTGTTGCGGTGCACGCCACGGGTGAGAATGAGGGGCGCCATTGGATCGCCATGGAACTCGTGGAGGGCGGGCGCAATCTGGCGCACTTCATCGATGAGCTGGACCTGGACCTGGAGAGCGAGCCGGACCAATACATTGAAGCTGCACGCATCATGGCTGGAGTTGCGGAGGCCCTGGTTGTGGCCCACGACGCCCATGTTATTCACCGTGATCTGAAGCCGTCGAACATACTGCTCACGCCCCAGGGCGAGGCGAAGGTCACGGACTTCGGCCTGGCGAAGATCACCGACGAGGTTTCTATTTCCCATGCCGGGGAACTGATGGGGACTTACTTCTACATGAGTCCCGAGCAGGTGGCGGCCAAGCGCGCCGGGCTCGATGCACGCACGGATGTCTTCAGCCTGGGGGTCATCCTCTATGAGATGCTCTCGCACCAAAAACCGTTCCTCGGCGACACGACGCAACAGGTGATGACCAAGATCCTGTTCGAAACGCCGCGGGACCCCCGGGCAATTCGATCCCAGGTGCCGCGGGACTTGGCTGTCATTTGCGCCAAGGCCATGGAGAAGCAGCCGGAGCGCCGTTATCAGTCCATGGGGGAACTAGCCAGCGATCTGTGGCGCTTCCTCAATCACGAACCGATTGTGGCGCGGCCGTCGAGTGCCTGGCGGCGCTTGGAACTGTGGGGGCGGCGGCACCCGGTGCTGGCCACGGCGGGGGGCCTGATGGCCTGTGGCGGTTTGGTGTTCGCGTTCATGGCTCAGTTCGCCTACAGCGGTTGGCGGGCGGCGGAGAGAGCCAACGGGGAGTTGCGGCGACAGGAGCTTGTGATCTCCAGCGAGCTGCTGTTCGGGGAACAGGCGGAAGCGTTGGTTCCCATGGCGGGCAATGTGCGCGCCCTGGGGGAGGCCGTGCGGCGCGCGGAGGATTTGGAGGCGCGCTTCGCCCGGGAGCGGGAATCCTCGAAGGGGCTGGTGCTGGCTGGGGACAATGCGACGGAAGAACTCCGGGGACGGGCCATTCGCGTAAGGGAGTTGCTCGGTGAGCTGCGTCTGCGCCAGGCCCTGGCGCAGACGGATCGCGCTGCATTGGAGGGGGAATACGACTCGGACTGGTCGGAGACAATCGCCGGCGTGGCGACGGCTCCCGCCTATGGCGGCCTGAAGCTCGTGCCCCAGGCCGGGTTGGTACCCCTCGGTCCGGACCCGGACTCGGCCCTGTTCGAGTTCGCCGTGCCCGCCACTGGCGCGCTGCCCCCGCGTTCGGCGCAAGGGCGTCTTGCGATTGGTCCCAGTTCCGCCGTGGTGCTGGTACTTGTTCCCGGCGGGGGTTTCACAATGGGTGGAGCTGCCGGGGAGAAGACAGTAAAGACGCGAGACGAGTACCCAGCACATCCGGTTTCACTGGCGCCATTCTTCCTGTCGAAGTACGAGCTGAGCCGTGCCCAATTCGAGTTGCTGCACGGGGGGCACCGCAGCACGATTCCCGTGAAACGCCTGGGTGCAGGCGCCGAGCAGCGGGCCTGGCCAGTGGACGGGGTCAGTTGGGAAGATGCGCGCCTGGCCCTTGGATCCGTGGGGCTGCGCCTGCCGACCGAGGCCCAATGGGAATACGCCGCCGGTGCATCTGCGGTGCAGCCCCTGGGTTTGCAGGCCATGGACAAGGCCGAGGTGGGGGCCTGGGCGAACACCGCAGACAAGAGCGTGCCGCTCGATAGGAGTTGGGACCAGGACCTCGAGGTGGACGACGGTTACCTGGATGTAGCACCTATCGAAAGCTTCCGCGCCAACAGCTTCGGCTTGCACAACATGCTCGGCAACCTGTGGGAGTGGACCCTGGACGGCTGGTATTCCTACGGCGATGTGGCGGCTGATGGGAAGAGGCGCGACGGAAAGACCGGCGAGGTCTCGGCCACCGACCCCCATGTACGTTGGGCGCGGGGTGGCTCGTACAAGTGGCCGCTGTCTTATGCCCGTGCTTCAAACCGGCGCTGCGAGGGCTATCGCGCGCACATCGATGACATGGGCGTGCGGCCTGCCCGGATGCTGGAGAGGCGCTAAGCACCGGGTCGATTGTCAAGCCTCAAAACCCAGATGAACACCATGATGAAAAACACTACCACCAAAACGATCGGCGCTCTGGCCCTTAGCGGTCTATGCCTCTTGTCTGTCCCCGCCGCCGCCCTGCAAGGTGAGGTGCGTAGCGCCGGTGTGGAACGCCACCCCAAGGGTTCGACCCCGGAGCCAATGACCGTGCTGCTCACCATTACCACCGGCGTCGCGCTCATGCTTCTCCGTTATCGCTTTGCGAAGGGCAAACTCGGTTCACACGAGCTGTCCCCGGAATCCACAAAAACCACCAACCCTCTCTAAGACAACACAATGAAGTCTAAAAAAGTGCCCTGTTTCCTGACCTTGGCTGCGATCCTGGGACTGACCTTTTCCGCCGACGCCAGCCAAGGCTCGCGAGAGGTCAGCCCCTCCAATCCCACGCGCAGGGGCGCTGATCGGCATCCGAAGGGGTCGGCGACACCGGAACCGTTTACCATGGCGCTTGTCGCCGGGGGCGGGGCGGTGCTCTATCTGGCTGGCCGCCGCCGCAGACGGGACTGAGTTTGGAAGGAGCTGGGTGAGTTAGCCCTTTCAGGTTCCGTCCGGCAGCGGCCGGCGCCAGCGAGGGATGATTGCAACGCTTCCCGTCTGTGCCAGGGCCCGCGTTGGGTCTAGCACGCCAAGTGCGTACCCATTACACTCTGCGGTATGCGTAAAATGTCGATAGGAAGCGCGCAAGGCCACAGCCTTCGTTGGAAGTACGTGTTGGCCCTCATGGCCGGGATGCTGCCAATCCTCGGCTGCGGCTCGGAGACGTCGGAGACTGCGGCGGCGTGGACGCCGGAGTTGGTTGTTGTGGTTGTGGTGGACACGTTGGCCGCCGGTCATGTCTCCCACCTGGGCTATGATCGCCCCACAACCCCGGAGCTAGATGCTCTTGCGCGCGATGGGGTCACATTCTCTGATGCGGTCAGTCCGGCTTCCTACACGGCAGCGGCCATTCCCAGTATTCTCACCTCGCGCCTGCCCGATCGGCATGGCGTGGTTACTTCTTGGGACGAACTTGCCGAGGAAGAGGTGACCATGGCAGAGGTTTTCAAGGCAGAGGGCTTCTCTACCTTTGGGGCGGTGGCCGTGGTCAACGGCGGCCCCCTATTCGGTGATGATCAGGGATTCGACGAGTTCATCGAACTCTATGTCTCCCATGAGGAAGGCGAGACCTCGGTTCCCGGAGACAGAAAACGATCCTTGCATATGGCGCGGGCAACTGAGTTTGCACCGGTCATCGGGGAGCGCCTCGATCGCCGC
This sequence comes from Planctomycetota bacterium, assembly GCA_002686595.1. Taxonomy (GTDB): domain Bacteria; phylum Planctomycetota; class UBA1135; order UBA1135. The sequence continues at coordinate 30,743 of NYXZ01000139.1, forward strand.
GCGGACGGGGAACGGTTGCTGCTCTACATGCACATGCTCGAGCCCCACGGGCCCTATGATCCACCCCTGCCGTTTAAGCGCCAACTGACAGATGAGCGCTACCCCGGTCCCTATGAGGAAGGTGATCGCCAGCATCTGCGCAGCCGCGCCCTGCGCGGGCAAATGGGGCCCGTGGTAATCACCGGCATAGAGCATTTGTATGACACCAATGTGCTCTATGCCGATCATGTGCTGGGTGAGTTCTTCGCAGACCTCAAGCGCCGGGGGCTTTACGACGAAGCTCTGATCGTTGTCACTGCTGATCACGGCGAGGCATTTTGGGAGCACGGGGAACGGGGGCACGGAGACATTCTCTACGAGGAGGTGGCCCAGGTGCCCCTGATCGTCAAGTTTCCCGCCGGCGATGGACCCCGCGATCTGAGCCTTCCTGGGCTCGTCTCGAACATGGATCTGCTCCCCAGTATTTGCTCCTGGATGGGGTTCCCGGTGCCAGAGCGGGAACTCGATGGGCTATCCCTAGCGGAGTACGTGGCCGATCCGACCCTGGGCTCACCCCGGGAGAGTTTGCTGCTGCGCTCGGTCGCCGACAGGCGGCGCTATGCCCTGCGGTTTCCTGAGATGAAACTCATCGTGCAGCTAGAACCGGAGGACCCGGAGTTTCCAGGCGCCCGGCAGGTCAGCGCTGAGGAGCTCTTTGATTTGGGTGCGGACCCCGCGGAACAGAACGACCTCGCGGAGCTGAGGCCGGATGTGAGCAAGCGGCTTCGGCGGCGCCTGCTGCGCGAGTTGGCCTCATTGCGGGGGAGTCAGGCCAAGGAGCGTGGGGAAATCCCTGCCCAGGAACAGGAACTGATGCGGGCCCTGGGCTACTTGGGCGGAGACGGAGATCTCTAGCAGCCCGTTAATAAGCTCCCTCAGCGGCGGGATTATCTAGACAGCCGGTCTCTGGCCTGGAACACCTGGCGGGGGAGGAGTAGGTTTGCGGGCCGAGGTTTTCTCCAGTGACCATACCCACAGAAAGTACGGCGACGCGCGTCGGTGAACCGCTCTCAGGGCTGGCGGCCAACAAGGCCCGGCGCACCGCAAATGGCGTGACCTTGGTGGTTCCCGCCTACAACGAAGAGGGGGGTGTGGAAGGTGTATTGGAGCGCCTGTGTTCCCTGGATCTGGGCGTGCCCCTGGAGATCCTGGTGGTCAACGATGGATCCACGGACGGGACCGGAGCGATCCTGGAGCGCCTGGGCGCTGCCGAGCCGCGTCTCAGTATCATCGAGCACGCCCGCAACCAGGGCTACGGGGCTGCCCTCAAGACTGGCTTTGCCGCTGCGGCCCACGATGTGGTGGTCATCACCGATGGCGACGGCACCTACCCCGAGGAATCCATTGCGGAGCTGCTTGAGCGCATCGACGACGGGGCGGAGATGGCCGTGGGCAGTCGCACGGGCGCATCGGTGCACATTCCCCTCATCCGGCGCCCGGCCAAGTGGTTTCTGCGCAAACTGGCTTCCTTCCTGGCGGGGACGCCGATCCCAGACCTCAACTCTGGCCTGCGCGCCTTCCGCCGCGAGCTGGTGCTCACCTACCGGCCGATTCTGCCCCAGGGCTTCAGCTTCACCACGACGATCACGCTGGCTTCCCTGACCAACCACCACCGGGTTGATTACGTGGCCATCGACTACGCCCACCGCGCCGGGCGTTCCAAGATCAAGCCAATCCGCGACACACTCGGTTTCCTGAGCCTGATCATCAGGACCGTGCTCTACTTCAATCCCCTGAAGGTGTTCTATCCGGCCACCTTCGCAATATTTCTGACCCTGTGCGGGTTTGTCTACTACGACATGTTCGTTGTCGAACCCGCCAACCTCGGTGACAAGACGGTGCTGGTATTCGTGGCCCTGGTACAGGTCCTGACGGTTGGTCTGCTGGCCGACTTGATCGAGAAGAAGTCGCGCCTTTAGGGTCGTGCTAGCTGGCGCGGGCGAAGACTCCACGCACTAGATGGCGCAGGAAGCGATCTATCTCGCCTGGATCATTGGCCTCCGGATTCATCTGGGCGGCCAGCAAGCTGGAGTTGGCGCGGCCTTCCCCATCCAGATCCAGGGGCAGTTCCAGGGTGTGCTCGGCGCAGGTCGAGCGCGGCAAGCGCAGGCCAATAGAGAGGCGGGCACGGCTCCAAGACAGATCCAACACGCGTTCTGCACCATCTGCTAGGCGCAGGCGATAGCGAACGCCCTGTTCCACGGGCCCATCGAGGGACAGGCAGCCGCCGAGGGCGACGGTGCCGCCGTCGGCGATATCCACAGAGCCACCGCGCAGGTTGGCATCGCGCAGGCGGCGCAGCAGTTGTCGGGCTTGGAAATCGGAGAGCGGGGCCGAGGGCATGTCAGGTTTCATGGTCCTGTGGGCGGGCGGGGGAGCGTGTGGAAGGGTTGGGGGCGGGGATTGGGCGGGAAGCAGCTATCGACCGATTGCTGGGAAGAGTTGACCCCCGGTCTTGGGGGCCGAGATTAGGTACCCTCAGAGCCCCCGTCCCCAGCTCTCCGCGGCCACCGCGCCCCGTCAAGTCATGCGAATCATCTATCCCACAGCACTCCTCGCCCTGCTCCCCCTGTTGGTCTCCACGCCCGCCATGCCTTCTATGAATGGCGCGCCTGCCAGTGCCGCCAGTGCCGCCAGTGCAGCCAATGCATCCAATGCACCCAATGCACCAAATGCAATCGGAGTCGGCCCCCGATTGTTCAGCGGGGATGTGGCCGCCTTGGTTGAGACCCTCCACCGGCGTCGGGACGAGGTAGAGGAGAATGTAATCGAGGAACTCGGCCAGGCCGGTACGCGCGAGGCGGCCGAGGGTCTGCTCGACGGCTATGAGAAGATGGCCAGCATCTACATGCGGCGCGAGATACTGCGTGCCCTGGGTCACTACGACGGCGTGGCGGATTGCGAGGAGATTGCCCTCGAGCGCATCGCGAATGTGGCGACGGCCTCGGAAGAGCCTGAACTGCGGGAGGCTGCTTTGGAGATATTGGGCGAGTCACGCAGCCTGGGGCGTCACTTTCTACAGGTCATCGTCGGTTCTCCGGCAGCGGACGGAGTGCGCGAGCGCGCCTTTGAGTTGCACTTGGCCCTGGGCACGGACGAGGACCTGGAGTGGTATCGCTCCCTCTACAAGCCCAAGTCGGCGGCCGGCGAGAGCAAGCTGGACAAGCGTAAGAGGAAGACGAAGCCGAAGCGTGGCAAGGAAGATGAGGATGCCCCGAAGGCCAAGGTCGTTCACCGTCTGGCGTCGATCCGTGCGGCGGCCTTCAAGCGCATTGCACAACTGCTCACAGAAGACGAGTTGAAGGAGGCCGTGGCCGGACCCGGCGCGGCCATTCGGGCCGGGGCTTTGGCGGAACTCATGGGGCGTGGCACGAAAGGCATGGAGGCCCTGGCCGAGGATGCCCTGGATAACATTGAAGAGGCCGTTGAGGTGCGTACCGCCGGCGCGCGCGTCCTGGTTGAGCTCAAGGGCCCCAAGGTGGCGGCGGATTTGATCGACCTGGCCAAGAAATTCATCACGCCGGCGGCACTGCGCCGGGAACTGGCGCGCCTGTTGGCGGACATGGATGACGACGGCGTCAACAGCAAACTCAAGAAGCTGGTGGGCAAGGGCAAGGACTACCAGAAACTCTTCGCCCTGGAAGCCGTCAGGCGCATCGAGGATGAAAAACTTGACAAGACCATCCGACGCGGACTCAAGGACAAGATGTTGAATGTGCGCCTGGCCACCATCGCCCTGGTGGGAGAGCGTGGTGACCGGGAGGCCACCGAGGATGTGCGCAAGGCCATGGCGAAGGAAAAGACGCGCGAGGTGTCCGTGGCGCTGATGGACACCCTGGGGTTGTTGCTCGCTGACGACGATGCTTGGCGCCAGGAACTTCTGGCCTTCACCGCGGGCGGTGAAAACAAAGACGGCGGGGATGACGAGCGGCGCGTGGCGGCCATCATGCAACTCGGAAGCCGCGGGGTGGCGAGTTTGCTGGAGCAATACGGTGAGTGGATCACCCACGCTGATTGGGCCACGCGTCTGGCCGCTCTGCGTGGCCTGGAGGCGGCCCGCGAGCCGGCGGCTTTACCGCTCATCATCGGGCGCCTGGGGGCCGAGCGCGGTCGCATGGCAGCTGAGTTTCAGGATGCTCTCTGGCGTCTTACCGGCCAGCCCCACGGCAACAACGAACGCGCCTGGCGCGCCTGGTGGGAAAGCGAAGGCAGCTCGTTCAGGATCATCTCCCAGGCGGAACTAGAGCGCCGCAATCAAGAGGAGGAGGACAGACGCCTCAAGCAGATCACCGGCGGAGCCAAGTTCTTTGGCATCCGCATCATCTCCCATCGCGTCATCTTCATTATCGATGTGTCCGGCTCCATGAACGAGCTGGTGCGCGGTGAGTTCGCGGGCGAGAACGGTGCTCCCCGGATGGAGGTGGCCAAGGAGGAGCTGGCCAAGGCCGTGGAGGGTTTGGACGAGGAAGCCCTCTTCAACATTGTCATCTTCTCCAGCGATGTGGATGCTTGGCTCGACGCCGGTGTCAGCAGCGCCGAGGCCGGCAACAAAGCCGCCGCCAAGGAGTACATCGAACGCCTAGGTGCCATGGGCGGCACAAACCTCTACGGTGCCCTGCGTTCGGCCTTCGAAGATCCAGACGCCGACACCATCGTCGTGCTGTCGGATGGCGAGCCATCCGTGGGAGATGTGATCGATCCCCACACCATTCGCGAAGATGTGGTGCGCTGGAACGAGCACCGCGGGATTGAAATCCACTGCATCGCCGTGGGCGGTTCCCTCGATGTGCTCGAGTGGATCGCGGCGGACAATGGCGGCGAGTATGTGAAGTTCAACTGAGCTGCCCAGGGAATAGATGTGCGCTCCCCAACTTTTCGCCCAGCTAGCCCCGCGCCCATGGGTGGACGGCCAATGCGTGGACAGGCCATGGCTGGACAGGCCCAGGACTGAGGCCCATTGAAGACCTCCCATCGCATTCTGCTCTCCCTGGGTCTGGCCGCGCTGCTGCTGATCCTGTTGCTGGCCTGGGGTGATGTTTCCCCCGGCGAAGCCCTGGGAGCCTGGCGCGGCCTGCCCCTGGAGACCTGGTTCACGGTCCTCGGCATCCACCTTTGGATCTACATCTTCCGCACGCTGCGCTTCGCTGCTCTCCTGCCCGGAGAACGCACCCCGCCCTTCCCCCAACTGCTGGCCATCAGCTCGGCTCACAACCTGGCGGCCTATGTCATGCCCGCCAAGACCGGCGAGGCCTCCCTGATCCTGTACCTCAAGGGCCTGTGCGGCATTACAGGGCCAGTGAGCCTGGCGGCCCTGCTGCTCGCGCGCCTCTTGGACCTTTTCACGGTGGCGTTCAGCATGGCCCTGGTTTGCGCCCTGCTGGCTTCTTCTCCACGCTTCGACCACCTGTCCTGGCTGGGCCCCCTGGCCCTGATCCTCGCGGCAGTAGCGGCGGTGCTCTTCATCCTATTGCGGAGCAGCGAGCGCCTGGTGTTGCTGGCGGGCCGCGCCGCGCAACTCCTCTCCAAACGCGCCCCGCGCCTCGCCGCGAAGTTGCAGCAAGCGGCGAGCAGCGTGGCGGAGGCCATCGCCCGCGCCGGCTCCGGCGGCCGACTGCTGCGCGGCCTCTTGCTCTCCCTGCCCCTCTGGCTGGGCGTCTACCTCTACTTCGCGGTCTTGGCCCGCGGCGTAGGCATGCCCAGCTCAGTGACCTTCCCCGAATCGATCTTCGGCGCCTCCCTGGCGGTGCTTTCAAACCTGCTGCCCATCAACGGCTTCGCGGGCTTCGGCACCCAGGACGCGGGTTGGGTGCTGGGCTTCGGAGCCCTCGGCCTGCCCCGCGCCACCGCCCTGACAACCGCCCTCGGCTTCCACCTGGTACACCTGGCGAACGTGGTTCTGCTAGGCGTCCTGGGCCACCTGGCCATGGGTCTGCGGCGCGGCGGGGATTGACCGCGGGTTGGGCGCTGGCGGCGTTGCCCACACCCGACTCCCCAAGCAGCGCCTCCCGAAGGTGAGGCCAACAATGAACCGTCAGTCGCGTTGCAACTTGTAGAGCGTTAGAGAGCGGAAGTGGCGCGTCGACTCGATGCGAATGCGTTCATCCGCCAAGACCTGCTTGCCGAATTGTGTCGGCGTGGTGTGGATCAACAGCCAGAACGTATCCAGCCTGGGCTCATTGAAAGGATGGTTGCGCTCGGTGTCCCCTGCGGCCGGCTTCAACTCAATGATCTCCAACTTCATCTTCGCTTCAGTGTCCGCCAGCAAGCGGTAGCTGTCATCAATCCAGCGCTTGATGACTGCCTGGAGCGGCTCCCCCGGCCACCCCTCCGTTCCAAAGATCTGCGCGAACTTTCCGAGGACGGCGTTCGTCTTGTCATCGTTGCGCACGAAGTTCTTGGTCTCCTGCATGCGACCGTCGTAGTAGGTCAGAGCTGTGGGAGAGGGGTAGTCCGAATAGAGGACAGCCCGCGAACCGTCGCTCGGCAGCTCTGTGGACAGAAAACGGGCCGCACCTCTCCAATCAGGGTTGGGCTTGTAGGTAGTCCAAGCGCTACCTGAATTGTAGGAGGTGACCAGCAGCACTGCCGCACAGGCGATCACCAGGGACAGGGATGCTCGCCGCCGACCCTTGCTGCGCCATCCCGTGACGCCCGACCCGATCACCACCGCGAAGAATGGGAGCGCCGGCAGCGCACTGCGTTCGATGTAAACCTGATCAGAGACGAAGATCGTCAATGCCCCCAGGAAAACGGGCAACGCGATCACCATCAACAACAGGTCAAGTCCGGGAGGGGAGTCCTGCGAGGAATGACGGCGCAACAAGCGCCAGCTCCCGCGCAAGACGGCGAGGACTCCGAGGACCTGGATCACCAGGGTAACCATCTCGCCAAACCCTGATCGATGTCCCTGGCGGCCGAAGACTTCGCCTGTCAAGAACCACACCGAGAACAACTCCCAGGCCTCCGCCACACCAAAGCCCCTCAGATAGGAGGCCCGCACGGGGATCTCGGAGAGCTGCAGTTTGGCGACCATGTACAGGCCGAGCGCGCCAGTAACCAGGAGGATGTTGAACAAGACTCTGCGCCGATGTGGGCTCTTGCGGGTCGCCGTCAACACCAGCAACAACCCGGCGAAGACCAGGTTGTAGTAGTGCGTGAACACAAGACAACTCAATGCCAGCGAGAAGACTGCGGTCCAACACCGCATTCGTCGCCCTTGGAGAAGGCGATAGTAGGACAGGATCGCGAGGAGCAGCAGGAACAAGGTCATCGAGTAGGACCTGGCCTCTTGTGAATACCAGATGTGCACTGGCGACATGGCCAGCAGGGCGGCTGCCATCAACCCGGCCGAGGCATCCACGAACAACATGCCCAGACGCCACACCAACACGATCGTGCCAAGCCCGCACAGCAGGGCCGGCAGGCGCAACCAGATCTCACGATCACTGCCCACCGCCTGATTCCAGAAGTGCGCGAAGAGCGCATAGAGTGGCGGATGGATGTCGCTGTAGATCGTCTTCAGCAGCGTGAGCGGTTCACC
>NYXZ01000090.1 GCA_002686595.1 Planctomycetota bacterium
CCGTTGAAGTCACCGGCCACCACACCCAGGCCATTGCCGCGGGCCTCGCCCAGACCCCTGGGGACCGTCACATCGGCGAAAGCACCTCCACCGAGGTTCTCGTAAAGCGTGTCCCGCGCCGGCGCCTCGTAGACTTTCGGATTGCAGTAGTCCGGTTGACCGGTCGGATCAAAACACTCCAACTCGTCAGCGATACTCCAGTCCACGTAGTTGGCGACAAATAGGTCCAGATCACCATCGACGTCGTAATCGACAAAGGCGGCGCTCGTTCCCCAGCGTGCATCGGCCACTCCCGCGACCTCGGCCACATCCTCAAAGTGCCCGCTTCCGTCGTTGCGCAACAGCTGATTCGGCCCAACACAGGTCACATACAAATCCTGATCCCCATCGCCATCATAGTCCGCGCAGGCTACGCCCATCCCATAACCAGCGGCGCCCACCCCACGCCCGGCCGACACATCGCTGAAGCGTCCCCGGCCGTCATTCTCAAAGAGGCCGTGGCTGGCGCCACCGTTTTCGTGCAGGCTGCCGCTCTGGACGGCGAAGGCATCGAGATCACCATCGCCATCCATGTCAAAGAGGGCAACCCCCCCGCCCATCAACTCGGGGAAGAGGAAGCGCTCGCGATGACCTGAGCGATGGTTAAAAGTCAGGCCCCGCTCGGCCGCCTCCTCGCTGAACCAGGGGCGTGGCGACTCGCTGGGCGCTTCAGCGGGGCCGCCTCCGCCGCCACAGGATGCGAGCAGCACCAGCACATGCACTCCAGGCCTACGGTTCATCGCTCCCCTCCCTGTGTTCGCTCCGCCGGCATTGGCCCGCCCATGGCATTCAAGGATGGCAACAACGGGTGTTGCGGGTCGAGGGCCCTCAAGCGGCCGAGGGCCTCCAGCCCCAGAGCTCGCCCATCACCATCTTCCAACAAAATCAGCGCACAACCGGCCCAGGCATCTCCGCAGCCTTCGTCGTGAGCCACCGCGCGCCGAAATCTCTCCAATGAGTCGCTGGGTCGCCCGAGCTCGATCAACGCCTTGCCAGCCGCCACCTCCAGTTGCGCCTGCTCGACGCCCCCGGCGCTAGCCGCCTGGCAAGCCGCCAACACCGCTGCGAAACGCCCCAGCTCCAGGAGCAGCTCCGTCCTGGCCAGGTGGGCCGCTGCCAAGCTAGCGTCCACAACCACCGCCCGTTCGAGAGCCACCAGAGCGCCTTCCCTATCCCCGGCCTCTGCTCGAGCCGCGGCCACCGCCAGCCACAGCTCGCCGTCATCCGGTTCCAGCTCCGCCGCAGCCCACATGGATTGCGCGGCATCTTGCCAACGCCCCGCCAAGCCATAGGCACGCCCGAGGCGCCGGTACAGGCGCGGCTCATCGCGTTCACTCTCCAACTGGCCTTCGAGCAACTCGATGGCTTGTGCTATACGTCCCCCCTTCAACATGCGGTCGGCTCGCATCAAGATCGCCGACCCCCCGACCTTGTAGTCGGCCAGCTCGCGCTGCCAGGGATCACTACCCCCCGGCCGTGCACCGGAGTAGCCCGAGCCACGCACCTCTTCGGCGCGCCCCAAGCGCGTCAAGGCCAAGGCCTCTAGGCGCGCCGCGAAGATGCGCGCACCGCGAGACATGCCTTCCGCCGCGGGCCCGGCAGCGGCCTTGCCCAGGAGCCGCAGAGCCTCTTCTGCATTCCCCAGTTCCAACTGCACCTGCACAAGCCCCAACTCAGCGCTCATGTCCTTCGAATCGAGTTCCAGCGCCCGCTCAAAACCCGCCCGCGCCTCTTCAGCGCGCCCCAAGTCAACCAGGAAGCGCGCCCGTCGCCGATGGCCGGGACCGTAGTCGGGGGCCAAGGCCGAAGTTTGCCCAAAGGCCGTCAGGGCTCCTTCCACTTTTCCGTCCCGGGCTCGTGAAATGGCCAGCCGGTACCAGATCTTGGGGTCGTCGGCATCCAGCAGATTGGCCTGTTCAAAGCAAGGACCAGCGTAGTCATGCATGGCGTGGGCCTCGTAGACCATGCCGAGGCGCACCCAGTTCCGGGCCTCCGCAGGTCGGGCGCGAACCTCGTCTGCGGCCTCGCGGCAGGCCGCCTGGAGCGCTTGGTCAAATCCCTCGAAGCTCGGCGGCGCAGGAATGGACAGTTCCTTCAGATCCCCACCGCCCCCAGCTGCGCCCTCCCCACAACCCAGCAGCAGGACCAGGCAAGTGAGCGCCCCCCCCAGGGGTTTTCGATGCAGCTTGTTCGGGGCCATCGCCTCAATATAGAAAGCGGCCCCGGCTCTGCGAGAACCGGGGCCGGTTTCGTGCCACTCCTGGCCACCTTGTGGGCTCAGCCGTTATTGGAAGAGCTCGCTCGAAATCGCCTGGCGGATGCCCTCCTCCAGCTCCGGCCGCGCCCGCCGCAGGCTAGCTAGCTCTGCCTCAGCCACCTCGGATTCACCTGCGAGTTCCAACTCCGCCTCACGCAGGTGGCTTTCACGATAGGATTCGATGGCGGCTTCGAGGGGGCCAACCACTGCCGGCGACTTGGCGAGCGCCTGGCGGGCCTGGGCGCAAAGCGCCAAGAACTCCGTAACATCTGGGTCGCCGACCTCCCCTTCCAGGGCCCGGCCCTCTTCCAGCAGGGTCTCCCAGGAATCGCCCCGGGCATGGGTGCTACGCCGCAAATACTCCGCCAACTGGGCCACCAGAACACCTCGGCGGTAGCCCTTGCTCGCGGCCCGGAAGGAGCCCGCCGCATCCCGGCTGTAGACCTCTTGGGCGATTTCGGTCACGCGCAGAGCCCCCGTGTCACCGGCATCCTTGGGTGTCTTCCAACGCAGGTTCACCGTGGCCAGGGCGCCCGCAGGACTCCCCGAAGGCAGCTCGAGCTCGTAGAGAGCCACGACCTGGTGGCCCGCGCCCACCTCGCCGGCATCAACCGCATCATTGCGGAAGTCAGCGTCGGCAATGGCCCGGTTCTCGTAGCCGAGCAGGCGATAGCGCTTGACCTGCAGCGCGTCGAATTCCACTTGGATTTTCACGTCCCGCGCAATCGCCTCGAATGTTCCCGTGAAGTTCTCCACCAGGGCGCGGCGGGCCTCCTTGGGCGAGTCGATGTAGTTGCACACCCCGTCACCCTTGTCGGCCAACTGCTCCAGGAAGTTGTCATTGACGCCCCCCATGCCCACGCCGATCGTGTTCAGGAGTATGCCCTGCTCGCGGTAGCTGCTGATATCCGCATTGATGCGGTCCTGGTCGGTTTGGCCCATGTTGGCCATTCCGTCCGAAAGAAACACAACACGGTTCGAGGCCTGGGAATCCAGGTTGGCGAGGGCCACGCTGAAGCCTTTCTTGAGGCCCTTCTCCGCATCCGTGCCGCCACCCGGGGAAAGCGCGAGCAACGCGTTTTCAATCAGGCCACGGTGCACAGCGGAAGTGCGCGGCAGCACTTCATTGGCTTCCTTGTTGAAACTGACAATGCTCACCGAATCGATGCCCTCTAGGCGCTGGAGCAGTTGACGGAGAGCCTTCTTGACCATCTCGAGGCGCCCGCCGCTGCGCATGGAACCGGAAGTGTCGACAACAAAGGTAAGCGCCACTGGCTTGCGCTCGTAATCGGCCACTTCGCGCCCGCGTACGGCCACGCGCAACAGCCAACGATCTTCGCGTCCTCCGAAAAGGCTCGGAGCCAGTTCGGTTTGAATGGCAAAGGGCACGCCAACGGGGGCTGGCACATCGGGCTTGAAGTAGTTGAGAAACTCCTCCGTGCGGATTTGCGCCCGTTCCGGCAACTTGCCTTCCATCAGCGTCCGGCGCGCCAGGGCGTAGCTGGCCGTGTCCACATCCACTGAAAAAGTCGACAGGTTGTCCAGCTGCGTGCTTTCAAAGGCATTGTCGCCCCAGAAGCGGAAGTACATATCGCTGGGCTTCTCATTCGGCATGCGCATGCAGGTATGAAAAACCTGCTCGGCACGTTCACCGACTATGGCCGAGCGCTCGGCGGCAGTCAGGGCACCCTCCCTAGTGCTGTCCGTTTCACCCTCTGGCTCGCTCAGGTATCCCAGGGATTCGAGTTTCTCTTTCTTGTCGTCCTGCAAACGGAGACCATCAAAGTCAGCGCCTGCTTCCTCGGAGCTGCCACCCTCATAAGCAGCTCGATTGGGACGTGCGGTTGCGGTGGCGATGATTGCACCCATATCCCCGCTAGCGGATGCGATGGGTTTCCGCGCCATGGCCCGCTCAACGCCTCCAACTGCACGGCCGGCAGATAAGGTGGCGGCTCCCCCACCGCGCCCACCATACTTATTCCCCGCTCCGCCGCCCAGGCCAAGCGCTACTGTTTGGTTTGGCGTTGCCGGCGCGGGGCTTCCCGGCGTTGCCGGGCCTGCTGCGCCGGGACCGCGGTAGACAATACCGCCACGGCTCAGTTCTCCACCGGCGGTGGGTGAAGTGCTGACACCGGACATCAGGCCCTTAACCGCAGTTGCACCCGCAGGAGGAGCGGATGTGGCGGCCGAGGAGCCTTCCCTGATTGCAATCTCCTCGGCAACAACTTGTTCCTGCACCTGTCTTTCGCGCTTGGCACTCAACGCCGGATTGTCCTGAGGGGCGTTTGTATCTCCAGGGCCGCGATACAGTCCGCCTGATGTACGCTGCTGCTTGGCGTCCGTGACCGCAGCCACCAACTCATCCTTCTCAACCACCGTTGCCAAATCAGTGCCGCCACGGTGGACATGGTCATCCGCGGGCTGGACTCCCCCCACTTCCCGGTAGACCGCCCAGGCCCCTAGGGTCAGGAACAGAACGGCTGCCGCCTTGAGCCTGATGCCCCATCCCGTACTTCCACCAGCGCCGGGAGCGCTGCGAGCCAAGACCGCCTCGGCCGTGCCTTCAGCCAGGTGTGGTTCGTCACCGAGTTGCTCTGTAACCAGGGAGATCGTCGCCATCAAACGGTCGCGCTCCGTGCGCAACTGCTCAGATTCCTCCAGGGCCTGCGCCACCTGGCGGGCCTCTTCCGGCGTGGTTTCCCCCAGGAGGTCCGCCACCAACAGTTGATGCATGTCCTTGTTCGGTTGCTCGTTCATCGTTTTTCTCCGTGGGCCTGGCCCGGAATCTGGTTGGTCCCGCCCACCGCGGGGGAGGCGCCGGCGGGAATTGCACCCAAGCCCAGCATTGGTTCAAGAGTCAGACTGAGGGCGGTCAGTCCAGTCGAAATAAGCCAGCCGATCGTCCCCCTCTTCTTGCCTGTAATCTCCGCGATCTCGGTATAGGTTCGCTCCCCCAAGAGACGCAGAGTGAGCACTTCCCTTTGATCCTGGGGCAAGCCGGCCATGGCGTCCTTGACCGCCCGCCGCGTATCCCGGCCCTCCACGCGCTCCAACCCACCGCTGATACTCTCAGCGGCGGCGGCCTCCCGTTCGCGGTGGCGACGACTTCCTTCAGATCTGAGTGTGTCCATACAGCAATTCCTGGTGACCTTGTGTAGCCATGACGAGAGCACTGAACGCTCGGCATCCCCATTTCCCAGCACGCCCGCCGGCAACTCTGGAGGAGACTTGGCCAGGCGCAGGAGCGCCTCCTGAACCGCATCTTCCCAGGGGCCGCCCTCGCCCAAAAGTGCCTGGGCATGGCGCGCCAGGGGGCCCTGGTGGGCCATTACGAGGGCGCTGAACGCGGCGTTATCGCCGGCGCGCCAGGCGCCAAGGAGCTCTCCATCCGTTCGTGCTGACATCATGCAAATACCATTTCATGTTCAAAACGCCTGGCCCGCTGTCTTTCTTGGCGCTTATCTAAAAAAGCCGGGAGACCCAACGGATCTCCCGGCTCAGAGTTCACCACAGGTGGGGCTCTCAGGGCGTTTCTGGCTCTCCTATTAGGATCTCCACCAGTTTTTGCAGTTCGATGATAGTCGGCACGCTGGGATCGTTTGAGTTGAGCGTCACAGAGTCAATCTGGAGGTTTCGGGCGGCCTCAATGCCCAGGAAAATACGCCCGCCCCGAGTGTCTAGGGCCACATTCCTCAATTCGTTGCGCAGGGCTTCCGCCTTGGCCATGGCCAACTCGCCGGTGGCCAAGAGCTTCAGATAATCCCTGTCCGCTTCTGCGCGGGTGGTTTCATCATAGACCCGGGCCTCCGCCATGACCCTCGCCATGGCCACCTCGTTATTGGAAGACATGGTCTGTAGAGCCTTGTCCCACTCGGCACGATTGGTCTTCACCATGGCCTCGGTCTGCTTTTCAATGGTTCCCGTGACCTGCAGCTGTTCCTCAACCGCCTGCTTGGCCGGGGCCAGCTTGGCAAGTTGGCGCGTCAACTGCTTCTTCTGCAGCTTGTCCTCGTATTCCGGCGGGAAGCGCACGGCGCGGATCAGAATCGTCTCCGGCGTCACATGGAAGGCCGACATGGCCTCGGCCAAGACCGGCAGAATATTCTGCGCCCGCTGCATGCGGATCTCGGTGCTGACGAAGTCCTCCGGCGAGAGATGGGCCAATTCCTCACGCAGAACACCCTCCACGGTAGACTTGACACGATCGTGGTAGGCCTCTTTCAAAGCGCCCTGCACGATCTTGTGCCCTTCACCGGGCGTGATGCGGTAGGTGACGGTGACATCCACCGCGGCCGTGTTGTTGTCCCGCGTCCGGATCTCAAGGCTCGGTTGCTCTTGGTGATTAAAGGAAGAGGGCCTGCGATCGCGGGAGAAAGTCACAAAGTGAGTGCGCTGGTCAAGGAAGTGCCAGCGGTGATAGCCGGTTATCCCCAGGTGATAGCCCATTTCGTGGTCCTGGCCGACGATGCCGCCGCCCCACATGTATTGCTTAACACCGATTGTGGCCGGAGGGACCTTTTCGGTCAGCATAACAGCCACCGCCACTGTGAGCAGGGTCACGCCGAAGACCGTCAGGAAAAGCTTAGCTGATGATTTCATATCTAGCGTCCTCCATTAATCAGAGTCTCGTCCAGGCGCGCGCTCTCACTCGTGCGGTCAATGTGCTCCAGGCGTTTTGGTGCCGCATCTCGACTGTAGGGCAAGAAGACGAAGCGGATCTCCGCCAGTTTCTTCACCAGTGCTTCACGCACAATGATTTCTCCGCGCTCCTCAAGGGCCTGGGCCTTGGCCACCAGACCCTCGGCCTCCTTGCGGTACTGTTCTTCCAATCCCTCAGCGTCATTAACCTTGCGGACCTTGCTCGCTTGCCCTTCCGCCAAGCGCCCCAGGGAGTAGGCATCCGCCGTTTTCATGACTTGAATCGCCTCCTGCTCAATGCTCTTCAACTGGCGCGTCAAATCGCCCTCTAGGATTTCGCGCTCAATCTCCTTCTCCTTCTCCAACTGCGCCAGGGCCTGTTCGCGTTCCTGAATCAACTGCTCCTTGTATGCTATCAAGCGTTCCACATCTTGGTCAGCCACTTTGCGGTCCTCGATGGCCTTCTCATAGGCATCGTCGAACTTGGGCTTGGGTGTCACGACCTGCATGATCTCGATGCCGTGGGGGCGTAGCAGCTCGTTCAGACGTTCCGTGCTGGCCACTCGGGCGGCGCGATAGGTCGCCGGATTGGCAACCTCCTCGGCCGAGTATTTTCCAAACTCATCGCGCAGGATCGAGCGGGCGTGGGCCTTGACCCAGGAATACTTGAAACCATCGTCCGGGCCCGAATCATTCAAGATCATCTCACAGGAACTGGGCACGATCGCATATTGGATTTCCAGCGTCTCGAAGTGGAAGTTCGAGCCATCGTTGGCCCGCACCGTGAGCAGCGGCACATGGTTGTCGTGCAGAATTTTGGTGCCCTCCATCATGAATTTCTGTGGACTGCGATCCATGGGGAACACATCCATGATGAAGGGGATGTAGACCTGATAACCCGGTGAGGTGATCACCTCCGTATTGCCCGTGACGTAGTTCACACGGGTGGCCACTTCCTGGTCGGTGACGTTGACCACGCCCAGGTTGCCCGTGGCCGCCATGCCGGCGCCGACGATCGCCAGCAGACAAAAGACAAGTCCAGCCAACAGCACAATGGGGTTGGGCAGCTGCGGCTTGCCCTGGTTTTCACCGCCCTTGGGCGGCCAACCTTCGGGTGCTCCGTCCACATCAACTGTCTTCATGGGTGACTCTCTGGCTAGGGGTTGCTGACTGGCAGCTGGGGACACCGCCGGGATGGCGGGGAGGGGCAGAAGGATAACGAACCCGAGCTCAATCCGTGCCGGGGCAGACAGGATCTGCGTGTCCCCATACCCGGGGCGCCGGACCATATTCACCCCAATTGGGCAGGCCTCGGCTGTTGCGGAACACAGCTAGGAGCCAAGGGGATTGCGGCCACCCGGCGGCCGTCCCAGCCCGGCCCTTCTGGGGCCGAATCGAGCGGAACTCGGGCGGCGGATGAACCCCACTTGAGCCCTCCCATTGCGGCATAATGGCGCCATGCAAGCCCAGACCGCGAAGCCCCTTACGCCCCTGTTCGGCCAAGCCTGCGACCCGGAACAGGCCGCCGTGCGCGTCATCCCCGTGCCCTTCGACGCCACCTGCTCCTATCGCCTGGGAGCCGCCGCTGGCCCGGCCGCAATCCGCCGCGCCAGCACCCAAGTCGACCTCTTCGATCTTCCCTGGGGCTCACCCTGGCAGGCAGGCATATATATGGAAAGGGAAGATGAGGAGGTCCAACTCCTGAACCGCGAGGGACGCGCCCTGGTCGAGCAGTTGCGCTCCAACGCCAACTGCGACCGCCCGGCCACGCTGGAACGGATGAACACCATCGGGGTCGAGGTCAATCGTCGCGTGGCCGCCCGCACCAACTCAGCCCTCGCCGCCGGCCAGCTACCCCTAGTGCTCGGCGGCGACCACTCAGCTCCCTTCGGGTCGATCGCCGCCGTCGCCAGCGCCCACCCCGGCCTGGGCCTGCTACACATCGATGCCCATGCGGATATGCGCGTGGCCTATGAGGGCCTCACTTGGTCCCACGCCTCCATCATCCACAATGTTCTCAGCCGCATTCAGGATGTGGCCGTCGTACTCCAGGTCGGCCTGCGCGATCTGTGCGCCGAGGAATGGGAGCGCATCACAGACGGAACGCCGCGCATCAACTGTCTAGCCGACTGGGAGTGGACGCGGGAACGCCTGGCGGGATCCGACCTGAGCCTGCGCATCGATCAAGCCATCGAATGCCTGCCCCAGGATGTCTACATCACCCTCGATGTGGACGGCCTGGAGCCGTCCCTCTGCCCCCAGACGGGAACGCCCGTTCCCGGCGGCCTGACCTGGGGCGAGGTTTGTCTGTGGCTCGAACGCCTGGTGGACTCTGGACGCCGCATCGTCGGCCTGGACCTGTGCGAAGTCTCGGGCGGTTCAGCCGCGGAGGGCGGCGCGGACTCCTGGGATGCCATTGTCGGCGCCCGCCTGCTCTACAAGATGATCGGAGCCGCCCTCGGGTCTCGAGAATAGAACCGCCCCTCGGGCGTAGGTCAGCGGACCTCCGTTTCAAACCACAGCGCCGAGTTCGGACAATCAACAGCCATGGCATCACGCAAGAAGAAAGACCCCGCCGCAGACGAGCCTGAGGGCAAGCCGGATTCCACAGAGTCAAGCTCTGAGACACAGGACTCCGCCCAGCCGTCGCCCGAGGACGACGCATCCGAGAGCGACACGCCCGAGAGCGACACGCCCGAGGACGACACGCCCGAGGACGACACGCCCGAGAGCGGCGCACCAGAGGACGACGGGACCGCGGACGACGCGCCAGAGGGCGACGGGACCGCAGAAGTCGAAGCTGAGCCCTATGATGCTTCCTCCGCAACAGGCCCTACGGTGGAGGCCGCCTCCGACAGCAACGCAAGCCAAGCACCCGTTTCCAGCGTCGGCGGAATGCTATGCCACCTCTCAATCCTCTGCCACTTCGTGGCTCCGCTGCTCTCAATCGCCGTGCCCCTCGTTCTTTGGCTGGTTCTTAGGGACGAGGACCCGGAAGTCGAACACCACGGTCGGGAAGCCCTCAACCTGCAGCTCTGCACCCTGCTCGCCTCCCTGCTCATGGGCGTCACCTGCATCTTCGCCTTCCTTATCCCCATTCTGTGGTTGACCGCTTCAGTCTTCGGCATCCTGGCCGCGGTCGAAGCCCACGGCGGCCGACGCTACCGCTACCCTGGAATCTACCGCCTGATTCCCTGACTGCCGCGGGTTCAGTCTACTAAGACGAAGATCACGTAACTGGCATAGGCCGCCAGCAGCAGCAGGGCCCGTGGCCGGCCCCGGCGTACCTGTTTCGAGTGGGGAATGAGCCAGGGCAGGATCGTCAGCAGGATTCCAAAGGCGGCCACCGTGGGGAGGTCCAAGGCCAAGGTCTTGGCCATGGTGGCATCAGCTTGCTCGCCGCTGGCCAGGGCGTCGCCCCCAATCGGGTGAATGAGGGCGGCTACCCCGAGGGCCGCCAAGGTGTTGAAGACATTGCTGCCCACCACATTCCCCATGCTGATCTCCGCATAACCCTTGCGAGCGGCCCCCACGCCCGCCGCCACCTCGGGCAGGGATGTGCCCAGGGCCAGCAATGTCAGGCCAATGACGCGGTCGGGAATCTCCAGTAAACGGGCCAGGTCAGCAGCCCCCCACACGGCGCACTGCGCTCCTGCTGCGATGGCCACGGCCCCCAGGCACACGTGCCCAAAGGGGTGGCTCGAACGGTGGCCCGCGGGCGGCGCACCCGAGGCCTGGGCGGTTTTCCACAGGTGCAGGTTATGCAGGGCAAAAGCCCCCAACAGCAGGCCGCCGTCCAGGCGCGAGAGCACCCCGTCCAGCAACAACAGGTAGACCAGGGCAATGCTCAGGTGCAGCCAGAGGATCTCGCGGCCCGCCAGGGGCTGGCCCAGGACCTCCGCGAGCACCAGCGCCGAGGCGCCCATAACCAGGCCGATGTTGGCCACGTTGCTGCCCAGGACATTGCCCAAGGCGATGCCCGGATGACCCTCCGCCGCCCCCAGGGCCGAGACCAGCAACTCCGGCAGGGAGGTGCCCCAGGCCAAAACCGTCAAGCCGATCACCAGGGTGCTCACGCCCCAGCGCTGGGCCAGGGCCACCCCCCCGTCCACGAGCCAATCGGCTCCGCGGGTGAGCAGGATGAACCCGATGATCACCAGGACGAGGGGGACGAGGAAGGGCAGCACGGCCCCCATCCTACGCCACGGGCATTCGTCCCAGAACGCCCAAGCGGGAAGAGTGGGCCACGCTGTAAACTCTCGCCGTGCCCAACCGCCTCCACGCAAGCTCCGCTCAACCGCCCCTGATCGCCATCAATCCCTTGGTGGAGGCCAAGGACGCGGCGCACCTGCGCCTGGCCACGCGCTACGCCAACGCCATCCTGCGCGCCGGCGGACTCCCCGTCGTGCTGGCCCCCAGCGGCGGTCCGCGAGACACGGAGCTTGTGCTGGAACGAGTGGACGGCCTGCTGCTCTCCGGGGGGGATGACTTCGATACCGACCGCCTCGGCCTGGGGCCCACGCACCCGGAGGCCAACCCGGTTCCCGCCGCCAAGCAGGACTTCGACATCAACCTGGCTCGCAGAGCGCTGGACGCAAACCTGCCGACGCTGGGCATCTGCTACGGCATGCAGCTCATGGCCCTGGCCCAGGGCGGCTCCCTGCACCAACACCTGCCCGCGGACCGCCCCCAATCAGGCCAGCACTCCGGAGGCATCGCCCACTCCGTTGTCCTCGTCTCCGAATCGAAACTCGCTGCCGCCCTGGGAGTAGAGCCCGGCCCCGTAGTTTCACGCCACCACCAAGCCTTGGACCGCGTTCCAGACGACTGGCTTGTCAGCGCCCGCGCCGAATGCGGCCTGGTGGAAGCCATCGAACACCGGCGGCACTGCTTCGCCCTCGGTGTACAGTGGCACCCGGAACTGGCCCCGGAAGGCAGCCCCCAGGATGGTCTCTTTCGAGCCCTGGTTTCCGCAGCCGGCCTCAACGCGGCACGACAACAGGACCCGTCACCTTGCCACACATGAACGACTCCACGCCCAAGACAGCACCCCCCGCACCGGGTAACGAGAAAGCCAAACTCATCATCATGGGTGTGGCCCTGGTCTTCGTGGTCATCGCATATGCGGCGGCCAGGCGCCAGGAGGCCAAGCACCGCGAGGCCGAGGGCGGTCAACTCACCAGTGCCGAGGCCATCACCACCGAGCGCGTTTCCTTGCCGCCCTTCGACACCGCTGAGGTCGAGGCCATCAAGGCTGAAGTGCATGACGGGACGCCGAGGGAACAACTTGTCATCGAACCGGATGCCCTCAACACACTCCAGGACTACGCGCGCCTACTGCGCGACCCACACTTTATCGCCCTCGGGACCACCGTCATCGACGCCGCCGAGCTACGGGAGATTACCAGCTCCCCAGCGGACCACCGGGCCCGGGCCAAGCGTGTGCGCGGCACCGTCCTGCGAACCCTGGGCCGCCAGCGCACTGGTGGCCGACCGGCGGAGACCATCGGCCTGTTGGATGTGGAGGGCGGCGTAGGACCCGTGCACTTCATTGCCGTCAATGTGCCGGCCGACCTCGTCAAAGGGGACTTTGTGCGCCTCGATGGCCTCTTCATGAAGATCCTGCGCAGCGAGGAGCCCGGCGGCTGGGTCAGTGCGCCGCTTCTGATTGGCAATGCCATGGTCCCGTCATTCCGTGAGATCGAGGCGCCGGACAACCTGGCCCTGGCCTTGGCCAATGTGGAAGACGACACCGTACAGCACATGACCGGTATCAACTCCCGAGCCCGCTGGGAGTTGCTGGCCTATGCCCGGGACCTCGACACCGACGCCGTTGACTGGGACGCGGCCCCCGAACTCACCAACGAGTACATGGCCGAGCTGATTGTGACTCCCGGCCCCCACCGGGGAGAAGCAGTGCGCCTGCCCATCAGCACAACCATGGACAGTTGGACCTACGCCGCGGACGAAAACCCACTGCGCCTGGACAAGCTCACGACCGGCTGGATCGGCAATTGGAACTGGCCCAGCCAGGCAAATGTGCTGCGATTTTTCGCGCCGTTTTCCGCGCCCGAGCTCAGCAGCGCTCGCTACGTGACCGGGCGTGGCTTCTTCTTCAAGGTCCACGCCTACGAACCCCGTGACGGGGGCATCCGCACCGCCCCCGTGTTTGTGATGACATCCATCGCGCCCTTCATTCCCCCGGATGACACGCGCATGGACAAGGTGATGTTGCTCGTAGCCGGTGTGACCCTGACCCTGGGGGGCATGATCGTCTTCCTACTTTCCCGTGACCGCAAACATTCCAAGCGCCTGCGCCAGGAACTAGTCGCACGCCGCCGCGCACGCCGCCAGCAGGCCTAACCTCCAAACGCCGTGGACCGCACAGCCGTCACCGTTCCCCTGGAACCGCCCTCCTTCGTGCATGTGGGCACGGACCTGCTCAGCGAAGTTCAACACGAAGTCACCGCCGATCAGGGCGTTGTGGTCATTTCCGACGACACTGTTCGCGAACTCCACGGGGCTGCCCTCGAAGCCTTGGCCGAGGCGCCGACCTTCTCCCTGCCTGCGGGCGAGGACGGCAAGACCCTCCCTCACCTAGAGAAAGCGCTCGACTTCATGGCCGCTTCAGGCCTGGAGCGAAACGGCCTGGTGATCACCCTCGGCGGCGGTTCCGTGAGCGACCTGGGGGGGCTGGCCGCCTCTCTCTACAAGCGCGGCATCTCCGTGCTGCACTGCCCGACTACGCTACTGGCCCAGGTGGACGCCTCCGTGGGCGGAAAAACGGCCGTGAACCTCGCCGCCGGGAAGAACTTGGCCGGCACTTTCCACCAACCCCGGGCGGTCTTCTGCGATGTGCGCACCTTGACGACCCTGCCGCCGGAGCAATGCCGCAGTGGCCTCGGCGAAGTCGTCAAGACAGCCCTCTTGTCGGGCTATGGGTTCTTCGACTTCCTGGAGGCAAACCACGCCGGCCTGGCGGCGGGAGAGACGAACTTGATGCGTGAAGTGGTCTTGCGCTGCGTGCGCCTCAAGGCCGGGCTGGTGGCCACGGACGAAACAGATCAAGGCCAGCGACAGGTGCTAAACCTCGGGCACACCTTCGCCCACGCCATCGAACATGTGTCTGGCTACGGGCGCGTTCCCCATGGCGTGGCTGTCGCAGTCGGATTGACGCTGGCCCTGGCGGCCTCAAACATCCAGGGCTTGCTAGCAGATCAAGACCTGGCTGGACGCACCGAGGACCTTCTGAGAAACCTCGGCCTACCAGCCTCCTTGCCCGAACTGCGAGAACGCCACGGCCTGCTGCTGCCGTCCGAGAAGCTGATCGCAGCCATGCTCCATGACAAAAAAAGCGCGGCTGGCCTGCCGCGCTTCGTCCTATTGCAAGGCCCCGGCGAAGCTGTTCGTGGACGCGAGATAACAGCCGCGGTCTTGGATTTCTTGCTGGAGTAGAAGCCCGACCCCCCACCGAAGGAGTGTGGAGGATCGGGCGCGGGCAATCTCACCCGCCAGAAACAACAGGGACTCCGGCCCCTCCGCCGTGAGAAACGGTCACGTACTTGCCCGTCAGAATCGGGCTCTCGGGATAGGCCCCAGGAATCACTCTGAGGGTCGCCCCCGACGGAGCCGCCCCAAATCCCTGGGACACGGTCGGGTACGGATTGGCGGAAGTTCCGTCCGCCGTGCCCGTAGCCGCCGCATCTACCCAGATATCGCGGCTTATGCCCCAAGTGGCATTGGTTGCGACGAAGTAGTCCACCGCCGCCGCGTTATTCATGTAGCCGCGCACAAACCACCCATCCCAAAAGTGATCGAAGATCAGCGGTTGGTTGTTGGGGATCGTCCCCCCGCTGCCGGGATGGAGCATGTAGTTGGTGAACACATCCCACTGGGCAACCCAAGGAGTAAGGCCCCCCGGGAAAACCGTGCCGTCGTAGGGGTCATCGTCCAACGGATTGTTGGGGTTGTCCCCTGGAACATCGGTTAGGTCCCAAAGGGCGCACTGAATGGCCAACTCGTCCTGAATTCCAGCGGTGGGTACAACGCAGAGAGGATTGCCCGCAGCATTTGAGGCGTCCTCCAGGCGATAGGAGAACGACAGTGCCCCCGCCCCAGCCTGACCCGTGCTGTTCACGTAGATTCCCGGATCAGCAACTCCGACGGACTGCATGACGTTCGAGCCCCAAAACGTAGCCCAGGCCTCGGCCCAGGAGAGGGCTGGGTTTTGCCCGCCGCCGCAGAAAAAGTGAGGCCCCCCAGGGTTATCTGAGTCCCCGAAGAAGTTGTGCACCACGTGCCCGAACTCGTGGTGGAGAATCGTGTCATCATAGGCAGACACATTGCCCATTTGGATGTTGGCCGTACCCGGGGTGTAGAAGGAACCGCCAGTGTTGCCGGTATTCCTCGGCCAGCGGATATTAACCGTCTGGCCAATTGTCGGCGGGTTGCCGAGATTCACCTGTTGGCCGAGGAAGGCCATGGCGTTTAGCGCTTCATCGAGCAGGTTGAATGGACTGCCAACGCGCCCACCTCCAGTTGGATCGTTAATTGTGGTCGCCTGCACGGTGCCCACATTCCAATTGTTGGGGGGATTGACCGTGAGGGCCCCCACCTGTTGCGCCCAGATGGGATTGCCGTTGGTGCTGCTATCCTGGATTCGAATATTGCGGCTTGTCGATTGCGCCAGCATACGCACCTGCACGCCGATAGAGATCGGATCGACGAAGGTGAAGGTGAACTGACCCGTTGCGTTCGTTTCGCCGCTTCCGAAGACATTACCTGCGGCATCGACGACTTCCACCCGACAGAAACGGGCCGGCAGGAACGTTTGCACGCCCAGGAAGCCATTCATGTTGTAGGTTCGGTCTTGGTATTGGGCAGTACCAGAGACAGTCGAGGCCTGGCCGCTGGCCAGGGTCGACAGCAACAGGGCCATCGACAGGCACAACAGTTGGCGCAGGGCCTTGGGAGACCGAGAAGTGTCCACACGTTTTTTTGTTGATTGAGAATACATCAGCGACCATCCCTTCTAAGTGGGTCTCCAAAGCGGACCTCGCGCACCAGCTGGCTGCCGCTGTAGGACAGTTGCGGTTGCGGAGGCTGGATAGCGCCAACCGCCACCCAGGTGTTATTGAACTGAGCCACATCGACGCCGCGGTGCACAGCTCGCAGTCCGGCGACAATGTCGTGGCGCGCCATGCCGGCGGGCAATTCCAACTCGAATGAAGTGTTGTGGGGCTCGCCGGGAACCAGGGCCACATTCCTCGGGAATCCAGCCGGTTTCGCGACACCACCTGGGACGCGGATGTCGAACCATGCTGTGTCGAGGTCCAAGAGTGACGTCACGGTGGCGGTAAAGCGCGCCGTGCCGCCACCCACCGGTAGACGGGGAGTGTGGGCTTGGAGGTCAACGGCCAGAAACTGCGTGCTGGCACAGGTGGTGGCGACTTCGCCGGCCAGCGGGTCGTGGTCGGCCCGGGTGCTGGCAGATTCAACGAGTGCTTCGCCGGTTTGGGGGCAGTCGGTCCTGACCGTGGCCAGGGTCAACCCTGCCAGTAGCGCGACCAAGGTAATAATTGTCGTGTTAGTCATGGCTGAACTCCTACTGCAGGCTGACGAGAACCAAGACCAAGCCCGTGCCCTCTTCCAAGGGAGTCATGGCCTTGCCCAGAACAGCGCCGAAGGAGCGCTCGCCATCGGTAGCGCGCATGGCGTGTCCCGCCAAGCTGGCGCTGGTGAGCAAATCGCCAGGCAGGATGGCGCCGTTTTCAGCTGAGCACTTGACGAAGACGCGGCCAGACATGGCGATCAGGGTGTCGCCATCCAGCACGGTTTCCTGGCCCATGCGGATGCCCGGGCGCACAGCCCCGGCGCCGGAGACAACCCCGGCCACCCGGCGATCATAGGAACCACTGCTCTGGAGCAACTGGCCGACACCTTGGGGATCAATCACCATCACGGTCCCCGGGGAGTTCATCCCATCCGGTGCCTCGAAGCCTTCCACCAAGTCCGCTCCACCGGTGATCTCCAGTTCGGTCGTCACCACGCGGCCGTTGTTCTTGACTTCGAAGACTGGACAACACCCCCCGTTGAATCCACGCAGGATCGAGCCGTCGCCGTCTTGACTGAAGACAGCAGTGGTGTCCGTGCCGTGGCTCTTGGCGTAGAGCGCGATTCCGTCGAGGCCGAAATTCTCGGCGTGAATTGTAGCTCCAACCGTACCCGATGAACTGCCTTCGACCGCGATCTGACCGTCATTGATGGTCAGCACATCGTTGTTGTCCACGCCGAGCAGTAGTTGACTGTTGTCACCCACGGCGCGGATTCGTCCGTGGCCGGCTCCCCCACCACCTGTTGAGATGCTCATCTTGAGGCGGTTGTTCTCATCGCCAATCTTGAAATCGCCCTCGCTGGTTGCGAGATCCCAGTTACCGCCAGCCACATGCAGAGGGGCGCTCGGGTCGAAGTAGCCCCCGACAGCCACATTACCTGTCTTGGAAACGAGGAGTTTGGTTGCACCATCGCTCTGGATGCGCATGACGTCTTCATCAGCCTCCCCATTCACATGTAGGCGGGAATTCGTCCCCCATGTGCTCTTGTTGATGCCCACCTGCCCCAGGTCATTCTCCACGATGGAGGCGTCCTCCAGCGCACCGGCCGCCGTGAAGCGTGCCAGGTGGCTCTCGCTGCCGCCGCCCATGATTCCCGCCGGAGCTTGCCAAGTAGCATCGCCTTCGGCGTCCGCCGTCAGCACCATGCCCGAAACGGCCCCGGTGGAAATACGCAGGCCGTCAATGGTCAAACGATCCGCGGAGAAGGCGGCCAGGAGATCCGTGTCCCGGTAGACCTCCAAGGCCTGGGCATCGCCCCGGGCGAAGACCCGCCAGGGTATGTTGGGTTGGTTGGTGTTTAGCAATGTCAGGCCTTCCCGCGAGGCAACGTTGGCGTGTTTCACTGCCAGGGCGGAGAGCGGCGTCGTCGTACCAACGCCCACATTTCCGGTACTCGCCTCGATGAAGAACTCATTGCTCAAGGGGAAGAGCATGCCCATTTGGGGTGTGCTGGAGGCCGCTAGGCAGTTGCCGGGGTTGGAGAAATCATCCACACCCGCCGGACACCAGTCCGCAGCCGGAGCTGTGGTGGGCGGCGGCATACTGGAGCCTCCGGAGCCACTACTAGGTGCTTGACCGGGGCCGCCGCCGAAGCCACTGGCGCCTGAACCGCCGGCGCTCAGCGTGGGCGTCGGCAGGGATGTCTTGCCGCCGCCTGTGGCCGGCGGCGCAGTGCCCGAGGCGCTCCCCAGGCCGCCCCGGTTGGACAGTTGATCGAGCTCGCCCAGGTCCAGTTCGACTTCCACCAGCATGCCATCGGCCGCGCCGCGGAACAGGTGAGCGCCCTTGCCAGTCACGGCCAGCAGGTCCTGGTTTCCATCGTCGTCGAGGTCCACCCAGCGCGCACCGGTGCAGTCCAGCAGTGCGCCCAGGCCAATCCGTTCGCTCACATCCTGAAAACTCCCATCGTCGAGGTTGGCCATCAGGCGTGCCGGGGCGGCTGCCATGCCCAGGAAAAGGTCCTGGTCGCCATCACCGTCGAAGTCGTGCCAGAGGGCGAACCGGCAGGCGCGCAGCTCCTCCTGGCCCGCCAAGCCGGCCAGCTCAGTGACATCCACCAGGCCAGCAGGCCCATCGTTGCGGAACAGCCGTCCGCCGCCCTGGGGATGGCTAGCGAAGAGGTCCAAGTCCCCATCACCATCGAAATCCGCCAGGAACTGGCCGGCGCTGGAAGGGGCCGGGTCGCTGGCCGGGGCGCGCTGGGCAGCTCGCGCGCCAGCCAGGGGGGCTAGGGTCAAAGCCAAGCTGAGCGCCGGGCCAGGGAAGAGAACAGAAAAGGGTCGTGTGATAGTCATGACATACCTCACCCATGGGGTGAATGGAGATTTGGAAGGGCGCGCTGGGGCCAGCCGCCACAATCGGGCCGAGAATCTGCCGGCGCCGCCCGTGGCACGGGCTGTCGCGCCCGGCACGCGCTGGCGGGGCTCACCTGGCGAGCCCTCGATCCGGCCAGCAGCGCCGATCCTCGTGGAAAAACGAGGGTGGCTAGCGGAGCCCGGGCCCCGTCCGAACGACAACTCGCACCTTTTTCCCATACGGGGACTGGCTCCCGCCCCACAACGCTCTATCCTCCCCGCCAATGCCTAAGCGGGAAGACCTCGAATCCATCCTTATTATTGGGAGCGGCCCGATCGTGATCGGTCAGGCCTGCGAGTTTGATTATTCCGGCACCCAGGCCTGCAAGGCCCTGCGCGAGGAGGGCTATCGGGTCATTCTGGTCAACTCGAATCCGGCCACGATCATGACGGATCCGGAGACTGCGGACGCCACCTATGTGGAGCCGATCACTCCCGAGTGCGTCGAGCGCATCATCGCCAAGGAGCGCCCGGACGCGGTGCTGCCAACGCTCGGCGGACAAACCGGGTTAAACGTGGCCTTGACTCTCCACGACAACGGTGTCTTCGAACGCTACGGCGTGGAGATGATCGGTGCCCGTGGCAGTGTCATTCGCAAGGCCGAAGACCGCGATCTGTTCCGCGCCGCCATGGCCAACGCGGGTCTGGAAGTGGCGCACTCCGGCGTGGCCCATTCCCTGGAGGACGCCCGCCGCTCACTGGCAGATATCGGCTTGCCCTGCGTGATCCGCCCGGGCTTCACCCTCGGCGGCACCGGCGGCGGTGTGGCCTACAATGTCGAGGAGTTCGAGGACATTGTCTCCCGCGGCCTGGCCGCTTCTCTGAACACGGAAGTGCTCATTGAGGAGAGCCTGCTCGGCTGGAAGGAGTTCGAGATGGAGGTCATGCGTGACTCCGCAGACAATGTCGTGATTGTTTGCTCGATCGAGAACTTCGACCCCATGGGCGTCCACACCGGTGACTCGATTACCGTGGCTCCCTCCCAGACGCTGACTGACCGCGAATACCAAAACCTGCGCAACGCCTCCATTGCGATCATGCGCGAAATCGGGATCGAGTGTGGCGGATCAAACTGCCAGTTCGCCATTGATCCAGAATCCGGGCGGGTAATCGTGATCGAGATGAACCCGCGCGTCTCGCGTTCCTCGGCCCTGGCCTCCAAGGCAACCGGGTTCCCAATCGCCAAGTTCGCGGCGAAACTGGCGGTGGGCTATACCCTCGACGAGATTCAAAACGACATCACGCGCGAGACTCCGGCCTGCTTCGAGCCCACCATCGACTACTGCGTGGTCAAGATTCCGCGCTTTACCTTTGAGAAGTTCCCTGGCGCCGACCCGACGCTGACCACGCAAATGAAAAGCGTGGGCGAGACCATGAGCATCGGTCGCACCTTCAAGGAGGCCCTGCAAAAGGCCATGCGCGGCTTGGAGACGGGGCAAGCCGGCCTGGGCCTGGGCGTCCCCCAGCCGGAGGCTATTCCCGATCGCGATGAACTGACAGCCCTGCTGCGTGTGCCCAACGCCGAGCGCCTGCCGGCCCTGCGCCAGGCCTTCCGCTGTGGCATGGATTTGGATGAGATTCACTCCCTGACGGCCATCGACCCCTGGTTCTTGGAGAGCGTTCGGGAACTAGTCGAGTATGAAAACCGCCTGCCCGCGGCCCTCGGGGACGCGCACTTGATGCGCGAGGCCAAGCAGCTCGGCTATAGCGACAAGCAACTCGCCCTGGCGAGTAACCAGAGCCCGGCCGCGGTGCGCAAGCTCCGCAAGAAACTCGGTGTCCTGCCCACCTACAAACTAGTCGACACCTGTGCCGCTGAGTTCGCCGCCGAAACCCCTTACTACTACTCAACCTGGGAAGACGAGGGGGAGATTCGTCCTTCTTCCAAGGCGCGTATCATGATTCTGGGCGGTGGCCCCAATCGAATCGGCCAGGGCATTGAGTTTGATTACTGCTGTGTGCACGCGGCCTTTGCGGTTCAGGAACTCGGCCTTGAGGCGGTCATGGTCAACTCCAACCCCGAGACTGTCTCCACGGATTACGACACTTCCGACGACCTCTTTTTCGAGCCCCTGACCCTTGAGGATGTCATGAACGTCGTCGAGGCGGTGGAACCGGAGGGGATCATCGTTCAGTTCGGCGGCCAAACGCCTCTCAATCTCGCCAGTGGACTGGAATCAGAACAGGCCCCGTTGATCGGAACCTCGGTTGAGTCCATCGACCGCGCCGAAGACCGTGAGCAGTTCACAGCTGTCCTGGAGTCCCTTGGCTTGCATCAACCGGAGAGCGGCATGGCCACTACTGTCGCCGAGGCCTTCACGATTGCTCGCCGCATTGGTTACCCGGTTCTGGTCCGACCCAGTTATGTGCTCGGGGGGCGCGCCATGGAAATCGTCTTTGATGACGAGAGCCTCGACACCTACATGAGCCAGGCCGTGCAGGCCTCTCCCGACCGTCCCATCCTGGTGGACAAGTTTCTCGAAGAGGCCATCGAGCTTGATGTCGACGCAATCTCAGACGGAACCACGGTGGTCGTCGGGGCTGTCATGGAACACATTGAGGAGGCCGGCATTCACTCCGGCGACTCCACCTGTGTGCTGCCGCCGCACACTTTGGGCCCTGCCATGCTGGCCGAAATCCAAGAGGCCACCAAGGCCCTGGCGCGCGAACTGAAGGTAATCGGCCTGATGAACATTCAGTTCGCAGTACGCGGCGACAAGCTCTTCGTGATCGAGGTCAACCCGCGCGCCTCGCGCACCGTGCCCTTTGTCTCCAAGGCCATCGGCGTCCCTCTGGCCAAGCTGGCCGCCAAGATCATGACCGGCAAGACGCTGGTCGAACTCGGCTTCACAGAGGAAGTGGATGTGCCCTACTTCGCTGTCAAGGCGCCTGTCTTTCCCTTCAACCGCTTCCCCGGTTCGGACATCTTGCTCTCCCCGGAAATGCGCTCCACCGGCGAAGTGATGGGCCTCGATAGTGACCTCGGCCAGGCCTTCGTCAAGGCCTATGAGGCCGCCGGCGTGCACCTGCCGCGCCGCGGCCAAGTCCTGATTACCGTCAAGGATGCCGACAAGCGCGCCATCATTCCCGAAGCCCGCGCCCTTGAGGGCCTGGGTTACGACCTGCTGGCCACCGGCGGCACGCACCGCGCTCTGAAATCAAACGGTGTGCGCGTGCAACGCGTGAACAAAGTCCACGAAGGTCGGCCCCATATCGTAGACCTGATCAAGAACAGGGAAATCGACCTGGTCCTGAACACGCCCTATGGCAAACAACAGCGCGTGGATGACAGCAGCATCCGCGCCGCTTCAGTCACAGCTGCCATTCCCTGTATCACCACGCGCGCTGGCATCAGCACGATGGTCAGCGCTCTCACGGCCCTGCATCGTGGAGACTACGAGGTTCACTGCCTGCAAGACATTCAGGCCAGCCACCTGAAGCCACGCCCCACACCGGCCACGGCTACTGCAGAGTAGATACGCGCGACGTGAGCGTGGCCTTGAAGGTCCACAGGTCCTCCGCCGGCAGGTCCTCGGGACGCAAGCCCTTGCCGACGATGTCGAACGTGACACTCGTGACCTTCACCTGGCTGCTTTCCTCTTCCAGTTTGTAGAGGAAGTTAGCCACACGGGAGCGGCGGAAAGTGGTCGTGTTGTCCGCCGGTGAGATGCGGTAGGTGTTATCGAAGGTCCCGACCAAGTTCGACTTGCCACCGGGCACGATCTTCACATCACCGATCTCAACCATGTCGCGAGCGGCAATGGCGCGAATGTAACCGTTCGGGTTTTCTTGGGCCACGAGTTCGTCGCCCTCGATCTGGGCCGACAGGGCCGAGTGTTGGAGTGACAACTGCTGAATCTCGCGCCCTAGGTCAGGCACTTCACTTTCGAGGGCATCGCGCAGCTCGTGCAGCGTGCCGGCCTGAACCCAGGCACTGGCCGCCAAGACCACAATAGCGGGGATGGAGCCCAAGATTATGCCGCGATCCAAGGACATGTTTTTGAAGAGGTTCTTCATGCGCCGGCCTTGCTGTTCATCTGTGAAACATCCACAACAATTTGTACACCCTGAAGATGTATGCCGCCGCCGCCCTTGAGTGGGGTGCTGGGGCGATCCACGAACTCCACGAACCACGGCTGCCCGCGCAAAGCCGTTTGAAAGGCCTCGTAGTGTTTTGTGGCATCCAGGGAATTGTCGGCAAAGAAACTGAGCGTCAAGGCGACCTTCACAGTATCGCCTGCCCCCCGCTTGCCCAGTTGGTAGTTCGATTCCACGCGGCGCAATGACGGGCGTGCGCCGTTGTTCTGCATCGATTGGTCCAAGACGCCCAGCACTCCGGAGAGCGCGGTCAACGCCGATTGTGGGTGCTGGATCTCGACACCCTGACCCAACTTCTTCTGCATCTCCAGGATTTCTCGTCGCAACATCGTGCGCACCTTGAGCATGTGCTCGTGGGCGTTGCTTTCCGCATCGCCCCCATCGCGCACGGCGCGCACATACTGATCAATCTCCTTAGAGGGGCGGTGCAAGCTGCCGGCGCGGCCCTGCTTGCGATTACCGACCATCAGGCTATGGGAGCTATTTTCCCAGAAGGACAGCCCGCTCTTCACGAACTTGGTCTCGTTATGGGTGAAGATGTTATAGACGCCGAGCAGCGTCACCAGGAGCAGGGAAGCCACTGCCAAGGGGAATTCCAGGCGTTCCAAAGTGCCCGAGTAGCGCAACTCCTCGCGTCGCAGGGAAAGGCGCAACGGCCCCGCTCCCAATTGTCGGGCAGCAACTCCATAGGCGGCACAAAGCGCGGGGCGCTCTGCTTCGGGAACCTCGGCCCCCTCCGGCAGGACTGCCAGCTGCGCCACGGGAACCCCCATGACCTCGCCCCCACAGATACCCGGCAAGTTGGCGCCGGTCACTAGCACTTCGGTCACCTCCTGGCCCTGGGCCAGACCCGCGATGCTGCGCCCAATCTCCTGGCGCAGGCGCATCGCTAGATCCTCCGGAGTCGTCGCGGCCACCTGTTCCTCCGTCTCTCCAACCTCCTCTTCCGCCCCATCGCCTGCGGATTGTGCCACCGCCGGCGTCGCCTCACAGCTGCCGACTCCCAGGTGGATGGCACGCATGGCTCTTACCTTGTCCCCCTCCATCAACACCGTGGCCGTGGAGTTCCAGCCCACATTAACCAATAGACGCAGCCCCTCCTCCGCCAGGCGCCCGCTCGTCGCCGCCGCATTGACCATCGCGGTGGCATCTAGTTCTACCTCAATCGGCTCAAGGGTCCCCTTCTCGCAGGCCCCTAGTGTCGGCTCGAGCACCTCCTTGGGCACCGCCACCGCCAGCAGTTCGCTGGACTCGTCGCTCTGGTCGAGAACGATAAAATCAACCACGACCTCATCGATGCTCCATTGGGGCAACAGGCTCTCAACCTCAAACTTGAAGACCTGCTCGATTTTGGAGCGCTCGGTCAGGGGCAGGGTCAGCTGGCGAAAGGCTGCCAGCCCAGATTCCACGGCCAGGCCGAAGCTCTCGCGGGGGACGTTGTATTCCTTGGCCAGACGCTTGAGCAACGCCGGCAGGGCTTCGAGGGCTGACTCGCCAGGCTCGGTGATGGCGCCCTCTTCCCAGGCGACAAGATCGTGTTTCTTCGCGCTCCCGTCCAACAAGACGAGGGCGTACCGGGAAGGACCGAGGTGTAGACCGCAGGTTTTGGTCACAGAAAAAGTTAGTTCGAGGGCTCTAGTGGGAGGGCGATGCAGAGGCGATCAAACTCGGGCCTCTGGGCCGGTGGCAGGACATGGTCACGGACGAGGTTGTTGTAGCGCTGGCCCAACTTCAACAGTTCAGGCTCAATCGATGCATGGTGGGCCGCCATGTGCCGGGTCTGGAGCAGTTCGATATCTGCCTGATAGCTGCGCAGCACCGAGCCCAAGAGGTCCTGGCGCTCCGAACTGAGATCAAAGCGGCGCCCGAACATGTTTTCGTAGTCAGACATCGCCCAGCGGGGCTCGGCTGCCGCCTGGCGGCGCCGAGCATTCAAATCACCCAGGGCCAGGCCACCCAAGAAGGTCAGCCCGGCCAGGATCAGGATCCACAGGCGCGGATTGTTCACCTCTGCGTCCCGCCGCTGTCTTGGGCGCGCGGCGTTTCCAGCCCTTGATTGAGCTCATCCAAACGGTCCAGCGCCTCTTCGAGGGATTCTTCCGCCAACAGATCTTCTCCCGCGGGCAGCGTCGTGGCCCGCATGGCCAAGGAGATGGCGATCAACAGGGCGGCGGCAATCGAGGTCACTTGCAGGACAAACTTCAACAGGCTCTCACCGGCATCCGCCGCCACCTCGCTTGCGCTGGGCAAGGGCACCAGGCGTTCGGTCTGCTCAGGTGTGCCGCGTTCACCGGCAAAGGCGCGTCGTGTTACGCGGGCGGCGAAGCCAGCGGGAATCTCCAGGCCCTGCTCGCCACAATCGTTGGTGACAAACCACTTCTTCAGGGAGGCTAGATCTTGGACCTCGGCGCGGCAGGTGGAGCAGGCCAAAAGGTGTCGGCGCAGCGGCCCGGCCTGGGCCTCGCTCAGTTCGCCGTCCAGATAGCTGGGCACCAAACGCTTGGCATCGTCACAGTTGTCGTGGTTGGGAATGGACATGGTGTTATTCTCGATTTCAGTCTTGGCCAAACTCGGGGTACTTTTGAAGGAGCTTATCCTTGAAACGGGCGCGGGCGCGGAAGAGACGCGATTCCACAGTGCCTATGGATATCCCCAGGGCATCGGCGATGTCCTGGTAGGCGAGGTCCTCGAACTCGCGCAAGATGATCACCGTGCGGAAGATCTCCGGCATTTCCTCCAGTACCTCCCGCGTGATCTCCGCCACCTCGGCCGCCTCCAAGGTTGCGCTGGGGCTGGCAACCTGCCGCCCCAGGCTGCTCTCCGACGCCTCGGCTGCCAGCTCTGGGTCCTCCACGGCCTGGACCGGATTGCGCCCCCGACGCTTGTGGAAGTCGAGGCAGGTGTTGACGCCGATGCGATAGAGCCAGGTGTAGAAGGAGGACTGGTGTTGAAACTGCTCCAGGCGCGTATAGGCCTTGAGGAAAGTGTCTTGAACCAAGTCTTCCACCTCCGCGGCATTGCGCGTGTAGTGACGCGCCAGGGCAAAAATCCGCCGCTGGTAGCGCTCCATCAGGAGTTGGAACGCCAGGGGGCTGCCGCCTAGGGTCTCCTCGACCAGTTTCCTGTCTTCGACCGCCGGTTGTTGCATGGCTAGGGCTCCCATAACGGCGCTTCGGACGCCGCCCGCCCCCGTCTATTCCCGCGGATCCGCGGGGGTGAGGACATCATCAACTTCGTCCATGATATGCCCCAACTTGTCCCTCTTTGTCTGTAAATACCTATGATTCATAGAGTTAGGCGTCGTGCGCAGGGGCACCTGATCCTCGATCTGCAGGCCATAGCCCGCCAACCCGTGAATCTTCTTGGGGTTGTTGGTCAGGAGGTGCATACGCCGCACCCCCAGGTAGTGGAGGATTTGAGCCCCGAGTCCGTACTCCCGCAGATCCGCTCCGAAACCCAGGGCCTGGTTGGCCTCCACCGTGTCCAGCCCCTCATCCTGGAGTCGATAGGCCTTGAGTTTGTTCTCCAGGCCGATCCCACGGCCCTCCTGGCGCATGTAGACCAGGATTGCGTGATCCTTGCTGCCCAGAATCTCCAGGGCCTTGTCCAGCTGGGCGCCGCAGTCGCAGCGCAGGGAGTGAAACACATCTCCGGTCAGACATTCCGAATGCACCCGCACCCAAACCGGCTCCTCCATCGCCTCCCGCGGGCCATCCAGCCCCGGTCCGGGCATGCCCCTGGTCAGGGCCACGTGCTCCTTGCCATCGAGCTCCGATCGGAACAGGTGGGCCTGGAACATCCCAAAGGGGGTCGGGATCGGCGTGTCCATCTCCAGGGGCTCGACCAACCGCTCGTTTTTCCGGCGGTAGGAGATGATGTCCGCAATAGTGCAGATCTTGAGCTCGTGGCGCTCGGCGAAACGCTCGAGGTCCGGCATGCGCGCCATGGTGCCGTCATCGTTCATGATTTCGCAGATCACTCCGCTGGGGCTCGATTCACACTGGCGCGCCAGGTCAACCATGCCCTCGGTCTGTCCGCCCCGGCAGAGCACGCCACCATCCCGGGCGCGCAGGGGAAAGACATGGCCAGGGCGCGCCAGATCGTCGGCAGTGGAAGCGGGGTCGCAGGCCACCTGCACCGTGCGCGCCCGATCTGCGGCGCTGATCCCGGTGGTGACGCCCGTGGCCGCCTCGATGGAGACCGTAAAGCCGGTCTCCAGCTTGCTCGTATTCTTCTCCACTTGAGGAGCCAACTCCAGGCGCTCGCACATGGCCTCCTCCATGGGCATGCAAATCAGACCGCGTCCCTCGCGGGCCATGAAGTTGATGGCCTCCGGAGTCACATGTTCCGCCAGCATGGCGAGGTCGCCCTCGTTTTCGCGGGACGGGTCATCCACCAGGATGATCATCTTGCCGGCGCGCAGATCGGCGAGGATTTCGGGGATGGGATGGATTGCCATGGCTTGTTCAGTGGGCGCCCTCGTGGAGGCGCGAATTGGGAGTGCTAATGGTGCATGGGCCGATTCCCAGCTTTGACTGCAGCTGCCGGAAGGCGCCAGGCGGCGGGTGATCCAGGCGCATGAACGCCCGGGGGGTCTTCCGCTGAGGGCCTATTCAGTCGGCGGCGGAACATTCTAACGGGAGTCCTCCGCGCCGGCTATCCCAGGCCGACCAACCGGGCGGGAAGCCCGATATGAGCCCGAAACGCGCTCTTGAGGCCCGTTGACCTAGGTCAAGGGGGCTCGCGCCACAGGTTCTAGGCTCTGGGTGGCAGTTCGCCCCGAGTAGACGCACAACCTGGCCACGGGCAGGACCCACGCCCCGGCTACGAGCCACAGGCTGTGGCCCGCCACCAGCCCCGGGCCCGGTTTGCGAGTCTGAATCCTCTGCCACAACCACTCAAGACGCCAAGCCCCGGGAGACCACTCGATGACACAGACCTCACACAAACGCCTGCTCTACCTGGCCTCGGCACTGGCCTTCTCCATCATGGTGGTTCTCGAGACCGGCGCCTTTCACCAGCGGGTCGGGCCGGAGAATCCCGTCGCCGCCGCTTTCGCCCCGCAGCCCGCCGATCCCCGCTCCGAATACACGACCGTGCGCCGCGATGCGGTTCCCATCCAGCGGCGGGTCAGCGCCACGGTGGTGCCCGCCGCCGCCGTGACCGTGGCCCCGCGTATCGTGGGGCGCGTGCTTGAAGCCGGGCCGCAGGTTGGAGATATGGTGGCCGCAGGCGAGCTCATGGTGCGTCTGGAATCAGCTGACCTGGTGGCCGCCAAAGGTGTGGCCGAGGCGTCTCTGGCCGGGGCTCTGGCCAGGGAAGAGGGAGCCAGCGGCAGCCTGGCCCGGGACCGCGCAGAAGCTACCCGGGCCCAGGCCGAATGGGAGCGCACGCGCTCGCTCCATGAATCAGGGACCGCAACCACCCGCCAGCTGGACGGAGCCAGGGCAGCCCTGGCCAGCGCACGAGGCGCTGTTTCCGCAGCGGAAGCATCGGTGGCAGCCGCCGGCGCGGACAGGGAACGGGCCCGCAAAGCCCTGGAAGGAGCCCGCGTCGCGCTGGGTCACACAGTCCTGCGGGCGCCCCTATCCGGCGTTGTAACCGAGCGCTCGGTGGAAGTTGGCGATCTGGCCCAGCCCGGGGAAGTACTCTTCCGCCTGAACGATCCAGGCGCGCTGCGCCTGGCGGCCTTCCTGCCAGCCGACTATGGGAGTGCGCTTTCCCGTGGACGGCAGCTTACCTTCACCTGGTCCGCCGGCGACGCAACTGAAACGGTAACCGTCACGGAAGTGCAGCCCCAGGCAGAGGCCCGCAGTCGCACTGTGCGCATAGAAACAACCGTGCCCCAGGATTCTGGCTTGCTCTCGGGGCAGGTGGGCTCCATCTCCTATACGGCCGGTCAACGTTCGAGCTTGACTATTCCCCAAAGCGCCGTGCGGCGCTTTGGCCAGTTGGAAAGCGTGCGCCTGCGTGATGCGGCCGGCCTCATGCGCCCCCGCCATGTGCGCACCATTCCATCCGCGCTTGCCGGTCGTGTTGAACTTCTATCTGGCCTGCGTGAAAACGACGAGGTGTTTCTCAGCGGAGAGGATGGAGGCCAGCGATGAGTAATCGCAACCTGGGCTTCACCGCCCGCCTCGTCGAACTGTTCGTCGACTCGCGTCTATCTCTGTTGCTCCTCTTGGCCGCCGTGGCCGCTGGCGCCGCCGGCTTGACGCTGACACCGCGGGAAGAAGAGCCACAAATAATCGTGCCCATGGTGGACGTCTTCACCCAGTACCCGGGAGCAACGCCAGCTGATGTGGAGCGCAATGTGGTCATCCCCCTGGAGAACCTGCTGCGCGGCCTGCCAGGCGTAGAGCACATCTACTCACACGCCCGCGAGGGTTCGGCCTTGGTCTCTGTGCGATTCACCGTGGGGTACAACCGGGAACAGGCCCTGGTGGACACCTTCACGCGCATTGACGCTTACCGCGACCGGGCCCCCGCCGGCGTCACTGGCTGGGTCGTGCGTCCCGTGGATGTGGACGATGTGCCGATTCTGACCTTGGCCCTCTCCGGTTCAGATCTGACTACGCCACAGCTGCGTCGTATCGCCGAGGAGTTGGTGGACGAACTATCGGCAGTCGAAGACGCCGCCATGGCTCACATCATCGGCGGGCAACCCGAGACCCTGGAAGTGGTCGCCGATCTCGCCGCCCTTGAGGCGCGCAGAATAACGCTGGTGGAATTGGCGGACGCGCTGGCCATTAATAACCAAGAGCAGGTCGTCGGGCGCCTGCGGCGTTCCGGGCAAACTCTGCGTGTGGCGGCCGGCAGCTTCCTCCATTCAATAGAGGACGTGGAACAGGTCGTAGTGGCGGTTCGCAGCGGCCGGGCAGTACACCTGCGCGATGTTGCCGAGGTGCGTCGAGGCCCTTCAGATGTTGACAACTACACGCGACTCGCCTTTGGCCCGGCGGCGGCCCAAGTCGGTCTCATTGCGGCGCGCGGGGTCGAGCTCGGGGAGCGTCCAGCCATCACCATCGCCATCGCCAAGCGCCGGGGCGCCAACGCCGTGCGCGTCACCGACCAGTTACTTGAGCGTGTAGAGCTCAGTCGCGGCAGTATCCTGCCATCTGACCTCCTGGTCACAGTCACGCGCAACGATGGCAACACTGCCAATGAGAAGGTGAACGAACTCGTCGGGCACATTCTGGTGGCCATCCTGACGGTTGTGTTGGTCTTGGTCATCGGTCTTGGCTGGCGCGAAGCCCTGGTGGTCGCCATCGCAGTTCCCGTGACCTTCTCCGTGGCACTCTTCATGGACTTGGTCGTGGGTTACACCATCAATCGCGTGACCCTCTTCTCCCTGGTGCTGTCCCTTGGGTTATTGGTTGACGACCCCATCGTCGACGTAGAGAACATTCACCGGCACTTCAAACTTGGTCGCCGCTCAGCTCGCGATGCGGTCATCTTTGCCGTCAACGAAGTTCGCCCGCCCCTGATCATGGCCACACTGACGGTCATCGTCTCCTTCCTGCCGATGTTCTTCATAACCGGCATGATGGGACCCTACATGGCGCCCATGCCCTTCAACATCGGCGTGGTCATGTTGACCTCCCTAGTGGTGGCCCTGACCGTTACCCCCTGGGCGGCCCTGCGCCTGTTGCGCTACCCGCACGCCAACGCCGCTAGCCCGGACGACGCGACCGGTGATTTGGACGCCGCCGCGGACAATTGGATGGGGCGCCTCTACCAACGCGTTGTGCGTTTCTTTTTGGTGGCGCCGCGCCGCGTCTGGCTCTTTTTGGCATTGGTCGGAGTGTTCTTCCTGGGTTCCGTCAGCCTGGCGGGCTTGGGCATCGTGCCGCTCAAGATGCTGCCCTTCGCCGATCAGAATCGCATGCAGTTGGTGATCGATGCGCCAGAAGGCACAACCCTTGAGGACACCGATGCTCTGGTCCGTGAACTGTCGGCCTTCCTCCGCACTGTGCCCGAAGTGACCTATGTAACCAGTTACGTGGGCCTCGCCTCGGCCCACGACTTCGTCGGCCTGGTACGCCATTCGTTTCTGCGTTCCGGTGACGAAGTGGGGGATCTGCGCTTCGGCCTCTTGCCCAAGGAAGAGCGCGCCATGCAAAGCCACGCCATTGCCCTGCGGCTAAGGCCAGAGCTCGAACGGATTGCGGCGCGCCACGGAAGCCAACTGACGCTGGTGGAGGTCCCTCCTGGCCCGCCCGTGCTCCAGACTATCGTGGCGGAAGTCACGGCCCCCGCAGGCAGTACCTGGGAAGAGCAGGTCGCCACAGCCCGCGATGTGCGCGCGTTCTTCGCTTCGATTCCCGGCCT
This sequence comes from Planctomycetota bacterium, assembly GCA_002686595.1. Classification (GTDB taxonomy): domain Bacteria; phylum Planctomycetota; class UBA1135; order UBA1135. The sequence continues at coordinate 31,332 of NYXZ01000090.1, forward strand.
GGTGGATATCGATTGGTGGGTACCGGAAACTCCCTCAAGCCCACGGGTGACCATCGATCGGGACTTGGCTGGGTCCCGCGGCATCGCTATCCAGGACGCGGTCAGGACCCTCGCCTTGGCACTCGGCCGCCCCTCCACCACCGATGTCCTTGAGCCCGGCGAGCGCAACCCCACGCCCCTGACCCTGCTCCTGCCGCTCGCCACCCGATCCCGCGTGGGCGATCTGCTTGCACTGCCCCTGTCCTTTAGTGACACCGGCCGACCCCTGCGGTTGGGGGCCGTAGCCCAGGCCAGCTCACAACCCCTCCACCTGCCCATTACACGCAAGGACCTGGAGCGCGTGGTGTTTGTCACCGCCGACACTGCGGGCATCTCTCCTGCTGATGCGGTCTTCGCACTACAGGCCGCGGAAAAAGCTGCGCCCTTGCCCAGGGGCTACGCCATGAATCTGTCCGGTGAAGGAGAATGGAAAATAACCATCGATGTCTTCCGGGACCTGGGCCTGGCTTTCGCCGCGGCCTTGGCGGGCATCTACATTCTGCTCGTCGGCCAAACAGGCTCCCTGGCCGTGCCCCTGGTGATGATGGTGGCCATTCCCATCACGGCCATCGGGATCTTTCCGGGCTTTTGGCTGATCAACGCAGTCTCCGAGGGGCGCGTGGGATCCTATGCCAACCCGACCTACTTCACGGCCACGGCCATGATCGGCATGATTGCCCTGGCGGGTATCGTCGTGCGCAATTCGGTAATCCTGGTCGACTTCATCGAGGTCCTGCGCAAGCGGGGAGCGAGTGTGGCCGACGCGGTCCTGGGCGCCGGAGCCGTGCGCCTGCGGCCCATCGTACTCACCGCCGCAACCTCCCTCTTGGGCATCTGGGTCATGGCCCTGGACCCGGTCTTCTCCGGCCTGGCCTGGAGTTTCATCTTCGGCATCCTGGCCTCCACCTCATTTACCCTGGTGGTTGTGCCCCTGATCTACTGGCTGTTGAACCGCTCCAAGGACAGCCTGGACGCCTGAGGAGTGCGGCCGCGGGCTGCGGGTCGAGCGCCAGGGCCCAGCGCCCTTGGTGTAGAAACCCCCTTTTGGGGGTCGGGGGGCCGTTATTGGCGCGTGAGGCTGGTATCGCGCCTCCGCTGTGGAAGTCGCATTTCAGGCGCGACCCTCGTAATGCCGAAAGGGGCTCCGCCCTCTGGCCGCCCCCCACAACCCGTGGGAGCGCATCAGGGCAGCACCCCCCCCGCACCATGACGCCACAGACACAGTTGAGCGCGAGGACGCCGAGCCCGCAACAACGAGAAAACAGACGCACCGTGTTTAGCTACCTGACCCTGGGCTTGGCCTTGGGTTTGGCACCCGCTGCGTTGTTACTCCATGGACGAGGCCTCCTCGAGGAGCGCCTGGCGGCCCTCGAAGACCGCGGGCATGTGGCCCCCGGCCAGCTCGAAAACCTGAACTCTGACCTCCAGGAGTTGCGCTCCGAGGCCAGAGACAAGAACTCCACTCAAGCTGCCAGCGCGCGCTCCACCAGCGATCGCCTGGAGTCGCTCTCGCTCCAACTGCACGAGGCTACTACGGAACTGAGTCGCTATCGCACCACCGTGGATAGCTGGGAGACCTGGCGCTCCGAACAGGACCGCCACCCCTTCGCCAGCTTGCTGGAGGACTTCGAAAGTTCAAGCCGACGCGAGTGGGAGGATTTGCGTCAGTTGAGCAGCACGGCCCTGGGCCTTGCGGAAAGCACACAGCACGCCGTCGCGGACCTGCGCGAGGGGCTCAGCGCGAATCAGACGAGGATGTGGAACGAGCTGGTCGGCCCGGTGGTTCAACTGGCGGGCAATACCACCGTCGGCAGCGGTGTCTTGCTGCGAGTCAGCCCCAAGCCCGCCGCCAGCAACAGCCGGCCATTTCTGCTGACTGCCTGGCATGTGGTACGCGACATTTTGGCTGATGCCGACGAGGGCGACACGGCCATCCCCGTGACGATCTTCACCCGCGATGGCTCGCTCTTCTTCGAGACCGCCACGCTGCTCAACCAGGATGCCGCCATGGATGTGGCCCTGCTGCGTTTGGACGGTTCCCTGCCCGCGGCCACCGGCGCAGTCCTGGCCGCCCGCGACCGCCTGGGCGCCACCCGTGTCTTTGACGAGATATACGCCGTGGGCTGTCCCCTGGGCAACGACCCGATCCCCACCCGCGGCGAAATCGTCGATGTGGACCATGTTGTAGACGGGGAGAGCTACTGGATGATCAGCGCCCCCACCTACATCGGCAACTCCGGCGGCGGCATCTTCGATGCGCAAACACATGAACTGCTCGGCGTCTTCTCCAAGATCTACACCCACGGCAGCTTGCGCCCCACCGTCATCCCCCACATGGGCTTGGCCACACCGCTAGACTCCATCCACGGTTGGCTGGAAGAGGGCGGCTACCTGACCACCTCCGAGAACCTGGCTGAGGCGGGCCAAGCTGGTATCCGTATCGCATCCGCGACGCGCTGACGGACTCCTAGCTAACAGACAATGGGCGACCGGATGTTCCTCACATCCGGCCGCCCTTCGCTCTGTCTAGACCCCGCGGCCCTCTGTCTGGACCTGGGGCAGCGAATAGATAGGAATCAGAGTGTCTGGACCTAGAACGAGTAGCCGAGCCAGAGCCAGGTCTTGGTGACATCCGAGTATCCGCCCGCATCGTCAGCGGTGAAATCGGCGTACTTCAGGCCGGCGGTGACGTTCTTGGCGACCGGGTAGGTGGCCACGAAGTCCAGCTCGGTGCCGTAGTCAGTTCCGCCAGTGTCTGAGCTGAACTCGTGGTAGACCGCGGCCAGCTTGACATCGCTGACCGTCGTGCCCACGGAGAAGTAGAAGTCCTCCAGGCCCGCGGCGGGTGTAGCCAAGAACTGATCGGCCCAGCCGTTGAACTTGTGCAGCGTGGCCAAAGGTGTCTGGAAGCTATCGCCAGCCGCACCGGAACCACCAAGCAACTCGTCGCCGACCTTGAAGGTGAAGCCCTTGGCCTTGGCCGAAGCCTCCAGCAGCAGGTAGTCCGCATCGCGCTCCGTAGGATTGTCACCGGCCTCGTTTTGGTTGGCGATCTCCACGGCATAGCCGAAGTCGATATCGTTCAGCGTGCGACTGCCTTCAAAACGCGCGCCAATCGTGTTGCTTGACATGCCAAACTGGGCCGACTTCGTGTAGTCGAGCAGGTAGGCATAGGCCGTCAGTTTGCCGATTGCGCCCAACTGGTGGACGGCGTTCAGCAGGTGCGACTCCATGCGGTGGTTGCCAGCCGCGGAAGCGGAGCCGAAGATACGGCTGACGTTTTGAATGTAGGCGTAGAAGAGCTCCGCGCCGGCGAATTTGGTCGTGCTGAGCGTCAGGCCCTCGAAGGTCTGCTCGTTTTGGCGCCAGCCCACATTGCCCACGAAACGGTGGCCGCCGAGGGTGATGCGCTGGCGACCAAACTTGACCGCCGTGTCAGCGATACCGGAGTAGGACAGGAAACTCTGGTTGACCTCAGCGCCGGTGGGATCGGCAACAACCGGGAAGCCAGCGTTGCCGTTGGTGGTGCTGTTGTAATCCTCCAGCCAAAAACCAGAGACGTCCTCAAACTCAACCGTGGCGCTCATGTCATTCCAAGTACCACTCTCGTAACCGAGCACCGTGCGCAGGGTGAGGGCTTGCGCATCTTCGGCGAAGCCATCTTGCTCGACAGTCTCCATGCGCAGGCGGGACTTGAACCAAGTGCGGCCGCCGGCGAAGGCGTCACCGGCGGAAACATCGTCCGTGGTGGCCAGGGCTTCCCGCAGCAGGGTGTTGCCCGGGTCATTTGCCAGGGCGGGCGTGGAAACAAAGATGGCGGCCAGGGCCGCGCTGGAGAGGGCGCTGAAAGTGTGTGTGATCTTCATTGCTTTGGTGTGCATTGCTTCTCGCCTGAAAGGCGAGTGAGTTCTGAGAGTCCTTTACGGCCCAGTCGACAGGTAAGGGACCGGGTCGGCGTCAAGCGGGCCGACCGGACGGGAATATGGGGGCGAATCCTCCAGAGTGGCCAGGGTAGCGGCCAGGGGTCTCAGTTCGTAGCCCTTGGGGAACAACTCCGTAGGGCTCTGATGTCCTGATACACCGATACACCGATACACCGAGGCCTCCCTCTGGGGCCGGCCTTGGCGGCGTTCCGGGGCAGTTCAGTGGCCCGCTGCCCCTGAACTGCCCCCGGCCAGGTGGATCAATGCCTGAAGTGGCGCGCCCCGGTGAACACCAGGGGCACACCGGCGGCGTCGCAGGCCTTGACGATCTCCTGATCCCGCACGGAGCCGCCGGGCTCCAAAATGGCCGCCACGCCGGCCGCCATGGCCACCTCTACCCCGTCCGGGAAGGGAAAGAAGGCGTCTGAAGCGAGGACTGAGCCGGTGACCTCGTCTCCGGCCTTGGCCACCGCCAGACGCACGGAATCCACGCGGCTCATCTGGCCGGCGCCCACGCCCAGGACGCGGCCGCCCTTGGTCAAAACGATGGCGTTTGACTTGACGTGCTTGGCAACGCAGTTGGCGAAGAGCAGTTCCTGGCATTGGGCATTTGTGGGATGGGCCTCTGAAACGGACTCAAAGACCTCAATGCCCTCCATGGTCAGATCACGATCCTGGAGCAGGAAACCGCCCACCAGCTTCTTGACCTCCACATCGCGCCCATCCCTTTCCGCCTGCAGCGGCCCGCAGGCCAACAGACGCACGCTGCGGCCCCACTTGGGCTTGTGGGTCAAAAGCTCTAGGGCATCCTTATTAAAGGAAGGGGCGATGATGGCCTCGACAAAGCGATTGCCGGAAACCAAAAACTCCGCGGCCGCCAACGTCAGGGGGCGGGTAAACGCCAGGACCGAGCCGAAGGCTGAGACCGGATCCCCCTTCCAGGCCTCGGTCAGGGCCACGCAGATGTCATCGTCTTCATCCGCCAGGGCCGCACCGCAGGGGTTGGTGTGCTTGATTACGCAGGCGAATGGGGCGCTGAACTCCTTGGCCAATGCCAGGGCGGCATCCAGATCGACCAGGTTATTATAGGAGAGTGCTTTTCCAGAAAGGACCTCTGAGTTCGCCACGGAGGGCTCCTGTCGGCCCCCGAGTCGGTAGAAGGCCGCCGCTTGGTGCGGGTTTTCCCCATAGCGCAGATCCATGACCTTGGTGCCCGCCATGGCAAAGGACTCGGGGAATCCCGAGGGGGTACGGTCCTCTTCCAGCTCGCGTTCGAAGAGCCAGGCCCCGATGGCCGTGTCGTAGCGCGCAGTCAGGGCAAAGGCCTTGGCCGCCAACTCGCGGCGCAACTCCGGCGTCGTCGCTCCGCCGTGCTGCTCCAGGTCATCCAAGACGCGGCTGTAGTCGCCGGGCTCTGTGACAATCGTCACAAAACGGTGGTTCTTGGCCGCCGAGCGCACCATGGACGGCCCACCGATATCGATTTGCTCCACCGCCTCACCGCGGCTGACTCCCTCCCGGGCCACGGTTTCCTCAAAGGGATAGAGGTTGACCGCCACCAGGTCGATGGCCTTGATGCCGTGGTCATCCATGGAGGCGGTGTGGGCGGCCTCATCGCGCAGGGCCAGAATGCCCCCGTGGATCTTGGGGTGCAGGGTTTTCACCCGGCCATTCATCATCTCCGGGAAATCCGTGTAATCGGAGACCTCGCGCACGGCCACGCCGGCCGCCTTGAGGGCAGCAAAGGTGCCGCCGGTGGAGAGGATTTCGACTCCGGCGTTTTCGAGTCCACGGGCGAACTCCTCGATGCCGGTCTTGTCGGAAACGCTGATCAAAGCCCGCTGGATAGGCGCATTCATGTATTTTCACTCCGGCCCACCCGGGCCTGAAGGGGTTTGGGGATCGGTTGCGGGACGCCGCTGCCTCGCAAGGCCAGCCATTCTAGCTCCTGCACCTGTGCCGTCGAGGGGGCAGGCTCGAAACAGGACCGACTGTGGCTCGGTGACAATTGGCTCGGACCGACTCGCAGCATAGGATGCCCTGGGCATGGGTACCCGTGAACGATCGAAATGGCTGGCGGCGCTTCCGGCCCTGGCCCTGGCCTGGGCTTGCGGCGGCGACGAAGTAGAGCCCCAAGGCCTGCCCGCCGTCGGCGCTCTGCCGCAAGCGGCAGATATCGTCTTGATCACCATCGACACCCTGCGGGCCGATCACCTGGGTTGCTATGGCTATCACCGCGACACCAGTCCGCGCCTCGACGCCCTGGCCGCCGAAGGCATCATCTGTGAGCGGGCCATGGCCACCATGGCCACCACCCTGCCCTCGCACCTGTCCCTCTTCACCGGGCTCTATCCCCACCAACACGGGCATCTCTCCAACAAGCGTGCGGTCATGGGCCCCTTCGAGCCCGGCCCCGGGCGTGAGTTGGCAACGACCCTCCTGGAGGAGGCTGGTTGGCGCACGGCCGCCTTCATCAGCGCCGGCCCCCTCAAGCGCTCCACCGGCATGCAGATCGGCTTCGAAGTCTGGGATCAGCCAGCTGAAATCTGGCGCACGGGCGAAGAAACGGTCGACCTGGCTTTGGCCTGGCTGGACAAGGACCTGACGGACGAGCCCACTTTCCTGTGGATTCACCTGTGGGATCCACACGAACCGAACACGCCCCCCGCCGAGTACCTGGAGCTGTTCCCCACAGATGAACAGACCAAGGCCTTGGTGCGGCAGCGGAGAATGGACCACGCTCTCCTGCAACGCACCTTCGATGACAAGGAGTTGGCGCGCGTCTTCTTCCCCGACCTGATGGAACCGCTTCAGCGCGGCGAGGAGCTGGAGTTGCCGGAGTTGACCGAGGAGCACATGCTGGATCTCATCAACCGCTACGACGCGGACGTGCGTTACACCGATGACTGTCTGGGGCGCATCTTCGACGCCCTCCAAGCTCGCGGTCGCTGGGATCAGTCCTTCGTGGTCGTGGCTGGCGATCACGGCCAGGGGTTGGGGCAGCACGACTGGTTGTTGCACGGACGCTTGAGCGGCGAGAACCTACATGTGCCGTTGGTCATGAAACTGCCTCGGGACATCGCCCCCCCGCACCTGGCCGTGGAACGCGTAGTCTCCCTCGTAGATGTATTCCCGACGGTTCTCAGCCGCATGAAGGAGTCGGCTACTGGGCGGCTGACCGCTCAGGCCAGCGGAGATGACATGCTCTCCGGGGCCTTCCGCCGTTCCTGGGCCTTCAGTCAGCGCACCGCGGGCCAACGGGGATGGGAACAAGACCAACAGGCTGCGCTGACGACACGCCCCTGGCGTTACTACTTGGTGGAGGATGGTCCCGACATGCTCTTTGACCTGACCCTTGATGCGGGCGAACTGAAGGATGTGGCGGCGGGTAATCCGGACGTCGTCGAGCAGTTGGCGGACCTGACGCGCAGGGTCATGTCCCAGGGGGTCCACGCGGGCTCGGAGGAGGATGGTGGGAGCGGCGGCTTGAGCGAGGAGGCCCAGCAGCACTTACAGGACCTGCGCGACCTTGGTTATGTGGGCGACGACTAGCAGGGCGCTGGCCTGGACTGGCCTGCTGCTCCTGGGCAGTTGCGGGGACGGCGGCGGGCCACGCACGAGCGGGGTCATGATCGTGGCTGACACCCTGCGCGCCGACGCCCTGCTCAGCCCCGTCTGGGAGAGCAACACGCCCAACCTCGACCGCCTGGTGGAGGACGGCATCTTCTTCCCCCACTGTTATTCCCACGCTCCCATGACCCTGCCGTCCCACGCGGCCCTGTTCTCTTCGCGCCTGCCGCACCAGAGTGGAGTTCTGGTCAACGGCCAGACCGTCGCAGCGGATCTGCCGCTCTTGGCCGAGCACCTGGCGGAACACGGTTATGCCACCAGAGCGGCGGTTTCGATTGCGACGCTCTGGCCCTCGGCGCCGGGTAAGGGCCTCGCTCGCGGCTTCGACACATTCGTCAACCCACCCCAAGAGGTGGCCCCCGGCCCGGCCCTCAACTCCCAACTCCTGCCCCTGCTGGACGATCTTGAAGCAGGCGCTGAGTTCTTCTTGCTGGCTCACTACTCCGACCCCCATCAGCCCTGGAATGCCCACGGCGTCGAGAGCCGCACAGCGCGCGTGCTGCTGGATGGAGTGCAGCTGGCGGAACTGTCTACATCTGAAACCACATGGTGGGAAAGGGAACTGAAACTCAGCCCCGGTGAACACGAGCTCCAGATCCTGTCCGACAGTGACTTCCGCCTGCGTCGTCTACGTCTAGGCCTCGCCGGTGCCGCCACACCCCTCGTGGATGAGGTGGATCTGACCCCCACACAGGAGCGGCGCATCACCTTCCAGGTTCCCCCCAGCTCCAACGGCCAACTCGCTCCAAGCACAGTGAGCCTGTGGATTCACGATGCACCCAGCCCCGCTGAGATTAGTGCCCGCTACACCCGGGAAGTGCGTGCCCTCGATGAGGCCATAGGCGAATTGCTAGCCGGTCTGCGAGATCGCGGTCTGTATGACGACACATTGATTCTGTTCACCGCCGACCACGGCGAGGGCCTGGGAGAACACGGAACCATCGGCCATGTCCAACACCTGCACCGTGAGCTGCTGCAGGTCCCCCTCATTATCAAACTGCCCGCGGACCAGACAGCTCCAGCTAGCTTGCTCACCTCCGCCCAACACTTGGTGCCCCACATCGACCTGGTCCCCACCATCGTCGAGCTACTGGAGTTGCCCTCCCTGCCCGGCTCCCAGGGCCGTTCCCTGTTGGAACCAGGCCAGCGGATTCTCCTGGCTGAAACCCATCGACCGGAAGCTCGGCGGGATCTGTTCTGTCTGCGAGACCAAGCCTGTCTGATGGTCTTCGATCCAGATGCCGACAGCTTCAAGGTGTTCGACCTAGCAGCGGATCCAGAGGAGCTGCATGACCTTGGAGGCGCTGGCCTCAGCATGAGACCAGCCTGGCCGGAGCAGTTGCGCCGAGCGGCGGCCAACGCCGCGCTCCAGGGGCGCGGCCCAACCCTGCTCGACGCTGAAACCGAGGCTCGCTTGCGTGCCCTGGGCTACTGACGAGCGCCCGCCCGCACCCTGGCCATGTCCCCGCCGACGCGCGGCTCTGACGACACTCGGCTCTGGCGCTACGCGGCTCTGGCGCTACGCGGCTCTGGCGCTACGCGGCTCTGGCGCTACGCGGCTCTGGCGCTACGC
>NYXZ01000091.1 GCA_002686595.1 Planctomycetota bacterium
GGCCCAGCGACTGGCCGGTTGCCATCCTGCCCAGAATATCGAGGCCAAGGTACAGCTGCTGGCCTGGCTGCATAGAGCCCGCCCCGGCTGTATTCACAATCCGGGAGCCTGGTTGCACAAGGCCATCCAGGATGATTACCAGGCACCCGCTGGATTCACCACCCGCGCAGAGCGCGAGGCCGCAGCGCAAGCCCAGCGAGCTGAGCAGGAGCAGGAACGGGGCGAAGAAGAACAGCTGCGCCAGGAACTGGCGCAGCGCACCCCCGCGCAATGGGCCCACACCCGGGCCCTGATCTGGGCAGGCAGATACCGGGGGCAGCAGGGGCAGGAACCAACCGCGGCCGAGATCGCCGCCCAAGAGCAGGTCTTCCTAGACGAACAACACCGGCAGGAGCATGGTGACCCTGCCCCGGGACCGAAAGCACCGTCTGAGATCCCGTCTGGGGGGCAGCCGATGGCCCAACTGAGCCAGAGAGCGCCGGTGAGTGTCAGCCCACCGTCCCCACCACGGCAAGAGCCCACCCAAGCGAGGGCAGCCGTCGAGCCCGAGCGGGCAGCGATGCAGCAGGAGTATCGAGCCAAGCTGCAGCACTGGATTGAGCAGCAAGAGCACCTGCGGGGGAAGCAACCGTCTCCCCACGAGGTCAAGGCGCAGTGGGCGATGTTCATGGCGGAGCTGATTGAGCGAGAACAGGGGAGCAGGCCGTCGGGCACCCAGGATCAGCACCCAGCACCATCGGCGCAGTCTGGGGGCACGGTGCTGGGGCAGGTGCTGGAGGGGATGGCAGCGCGCCTGGCGAGCCGGTCCGCAGCGCCGTCTCCGGCTGGGGCATCACCTTGAACCGCACCGCCCCGTCAGGATCAGCAGGATAGCGCAGACGCATTTCTAGCTCTCTGGACGCCAGCGTGAGCCGGCGCTTGATCGCGCGGACGCTCTCTCCAGCTTCTAGGGGGAGGTCCACCGTCTCGCCGACTTCGTACTGCCCCAGGAATTCCTTATATGGGGTAAGGTCAATTCGGCTGGTACGGGATCGTGGGGTCGGCCTTTCAACCTTCGCTGCAGCGCTGAAATCCGGCATGGCTACTCCTCCCCTGTGGCTTGCTCTCGGCCGTCGCTCGTAGAGGCATCCGCGTTGCGTCGTCGTATCGGCCATAGACGACGCCACCAACGACGGCGGGGCTTCTCAGGCGGAGCTTGGAGCAGTTTCATTTGCTCCTGTAACTGCTGGCGCTCAGCTTGGACAAATCCGAGCTGACCAGCGAGTTGGCGATTTTCCTCATGGAGATGTGCCACGGCCGCTTGGTGCTCTGCCTGCAACCGCTCGATGATCGTGTGGTTCTTTTCTTGGAGGTCGCGGATCAGGGCCACCAGTTCCTGTGGCCAGTCATTTGTCTGGTCGTTCGGCCGGCCACGCGAGTGCTCATCAACCTGTCCCTTAGCGTACTCATCGGTCTGGCCATCTGTCTGGACATAGCCAACAACGCCGTCTGTAGGCTGCTGGGCCTCCGTGATCGCGTCTGGGGGAATGCCGTAGGTGAAACCCTGGGGATTTGGGACACGGACTGCTTTGACTCGGCCGGTCTTGACCCACCGTCGAGCCGTGCGCTCGGAGATTCCTAACTGCGATGCTGCCGCCGCGAGACTCAATAATGGGATGGACGCTGAACTAGCCGCCTGTCTATCCGGTACGCCATTGCCTTTCTCGTCTGTCATGTCCCTATCAACGGGGCAAACCTACCACGGGTTGCCTTGTGGCCGAGCTTGGGCAGCAGGGTCGAATTCTGACGGGTGTTGGCTCAAGCCCCTGTGTCAGGTCTACTACTCGGCTCTATGGTCGCCGACCGAGAACCGAGACGCCCCTTCTGCGTTATGTATATTCAGCAAGGTAGGTTCATCGCCCAGGAATAGGAGCAACGTTCACAATGAGCTTTCCCAAGAGAGCAGCAGAGAAACTGCTTGCTGACACATGTCGGGCACTACGAGATGGCCGATGAAACCCGTGTCCAGGAGCGCGCGTCCTTCGAACGACTGGCGCAAACGTCCACTACCGGCACACGGCGCTGGTCGGGGACAGCTCCACCGCGCGCACGTTTGCGAAGATGTATCCATACGGCATATGCAGAGGCCGAAGCCGCACGACGCTCTTGCCTGCCGGTAGCTCGATCGTGCCCAGCTCCTGCCACTCCCAGTGCTGGAACGATTCGGTTCCGCGCACCTCACCGATGGTCCGGGCCTGGCCGCATTCCACCACGTAGCGGCTGCCGGCGTAAAGTCCCGGGCAGGCCAGCTCTGCCCGCACCACGCGGCGCCGCGGCCCACTCGCCCGGATTGTCCACTCCACCCGCTGCTGTAGCGCGGTCCAGCCCTCGATGTGAGCACCTGCCGGCGTCTCAGCCACGCGCAGGCAGTGGCCCTTGACGCCCCGCCCGCGCAGCCGCGCGTCCTCGGCGCCAAACCGCACGGACCCGGTCTCTGGTACTTCGACGATCGGTTTCTCCTCCGGGGCGGTCGCTTTCAGGCGCAAGCGCGGCTCGCCGGCGAAGCGCAGCGCCACTACGCTTACCGATGCCTCCGGTGGACTTGCGGGCAGGCCGGAGAGGGCAAGCCCTTCGTCCGCGCGCTCCGCCCCGAGCACGACGTCGGTCCCGAGCAGAGAGGCGGACTCGGGTGCCGACAGGATACCCGGCACAACAATGCGGCTGTGTTCCGGCCAGCGCAGCAGGTAAAGGAAGATGTCGCTGCCGCGGCGAGTGGCCAGCACCTGCGGCGAGCCGGTTTCGAGCGGGTAGCCCTCGGTGGCATAGATCGCCTCGCCGTTGCGTCGCAGCCACGCGCCTATCTCACGCATCCGCGCCGCCTGCTCCTCGGGAATGGTTCCGTCGGGAAGCGGGCCGACGTTGAGCAGGTAGTTTCCCCCAGCGGCCGCCATGCGCCCTAGCGACTCCACCAGGTGGGGTGTGTTGAACAGGGGGCTGTCCTTCATCCACCCCCAGTGGATCGTCTGGACCGACTGGCAGGCCTCGAACAGGTAGCTGCCCAAGTCGTCGGGCAGTGAGCGCTCCGGCGTGTAGAAGTCTCCGCAGCGCGCGCGATCATTGACCACCGCGTGGGGCTGGTGCTCCTTGATCAGCTCGTAGAGGCGCCGCCCACGCCACGCTGCCTCGCTCTTGTGGGAGCCGTCGAGCCAGATGCCGTCCACGCGCCCGTAGTTCGTGACCAGTTCCCGCACCTGGCCCTCGACGTAGTCCTGGAACTTCGGCCAGTCGGGCCGCTGGTCAGGGGGTGGGTTCTGTAGGTCCTTGAAGGCGCCGCGGCGGTGGGCAAAGTTCGGGTGGTACCAGTCGGGCTGGGAGTAGTAGATGACGAGGCGCATCCCGCGCCGCTGACAGGCCGCGATCAGCTCGCCGATGAGGTCGCGCCCGAAGCGGGTGTTCGTGATCTTGTAGTCGGTGAGCGCGCTGTCGAACAGGCAGAAGCCGTCGTGGTGCTTAGCAGTGACGGTGATATACTGCGCGCCGGCCTGCTCAGCCAGGTCCACCCACGTGTCGGCGCTGAAGCGGTGGGGATTGAAGGTCTCGGTCAGCCTCTCGTACTGGTGGCGGGGGATCCGCTCCTCGTACTGTACCCATTCCCCGCGGCCGAGCTGGGTGTAGAGGCCGAAGTGGACGAACATCCCGAAGCGTGCCTCATCGAACCAGCGCAGTCTGGGGTCGCGCTTGCGCTCGGAGGAGACGATGGGCGGCGGTAGCTTGGTCTCGGACATGGCCATCTCCTGCGGCGCAGACCGTTTGTCCTGCGCCGGCTCACTGACCTACGGAAAGCACTGGGTCTCTGGCTGGACCGGAAACAGGAGGCTGTCGCTGAGCGTCCCGGTATCCTGAGGGAAGCATCCCATCCCCAGGATCCAAAGGAGGTCCCCATGAGCGACAGCCTGCGGCGCTATTCTACCCTTGATCGCCTTTGGGGCAGCGTGTTCTTGCGGGAGTGTGGCTGGGTTCGTAAAGCCTTGTGGTGGCACACATAGAGGGCAGACATAGCAGCGTGGAAGCCCTGGAAAGACTCGCTCGACAGCATCAGCACTTTGGTCAAACAGTCGGCTTGATGTCATCCGACATTTCCCATTTCAGACTGCTGGCACCCTGATTGACGGGGCGATGGTGATGGGCTGAACCATCGCACCAGCCTCCGATGCCGCCAATCGTGATCTGATGCCCAGGTAAGGATGCCTTGCGATTTGCGGTCTCCATATGGCTCCCGAAACCGTGTTTGGCATGTCTGCACCGGTGGAGTTGACCCGTTCTAGTGGACACTCAAGCCTTTGGGACAATGGGCCCCAGGTAGGGAGTTCACAAGGACATGGCACGCAACACTCATCCTCCGTACTCACCAGACTTTCGGGCTGAAGCGGTCCAACTGGCGTGCACCAGCGCCGGGCGTGGTCCTACCACAAATCGCCCTTTGTGGAAGAAACCCACCCCAAACTGCCCGGTTCCTTCCCTCTAACTAGGGGGTACGCAAGGGGTTTGTGGCATAGTATTATCGTCGACTGGGACCGCGCTGCACCGGGATTGGGAGGCTCGTTCGCGGTCTCCGTGGGGTCCTCCGTGGGCACCGCCCCGGCGAGGCCACTCGCCACACCGGTCACTTCGCGAAGTACTTCGTGCTCTTTCCGCTCCCGGCCCGGATGGGGGAGCCAGGTCCCGGAGCGCCCCGATCTGGAGCGCGAACCGAGGTGGCTATGGTCACCCCGATGCGGCCGGATCAGCAGCCGTGAGCGCGAAGGAGGCGATGAGGTCGTCGGAGGTGATCTCCAAGGCGAACTGCAGCAGGCGTTCCCGCTCGGGGTCCGTGAGAAATCGACCCGGTATCCGCCGTCTGCCTCCGCCAGTTCAAGCGCTTCACATCGGTTTTGGTACCGTTGCTATCGCTACCCCAATCCGTGGGCGGCGGATCGGCGCGATGGCATCCACGGTGGCTTCCAGCATCTGGGAGTCATGGACATTGGCCGCCGACAAGGTGATCGCTAGAGGGACACCCTGGCAGTCCACAATCAGATGGTGCTTGCTACCAGCCTTGCCCCGGTCGGTCGGATTAGGCCCGGTGGCGTCGCCCCCTGAGGGTGGGCACACTCGCAGAGTCCAGACTGGCCCGTGACCAGTCGATCTGCTCGCCTGGCCCAGGCGGCGGGTACCCACGGCGGTCCGCCTGAGCGTAATTCTCTGTTCCGTTGCTTCTCACGGGCCGGAGCCAGCCTCAGGCGATCGCTAACCAGACCGGGCTACTATAGGCCACGCCGTAATCCGGCCGGAAGCTGGGACGCTCCGCCTGCTGCACTACCCGCACATAGTAGTAGGCGGTTGTGTCCCGTCGTGACCGCTCATCTCGGAAGGTAACGGTCGCCTGCTGCTGCGCCACGGGCTCGACGTGGATGAGTCGGCCGTCGCGGAAGAACTCCCCCTTGTCCACACGCGTCGTCCCCGCCACGTCCACGTGTAGCTCTGGCGTGCCGGCCACGCTTCCCTCCCCTCCCATTGGAACGCCAGCTGCCGAGAGGAAGACCCGCATCTTCGGCCCGTTGGTAGCAAAGGTGCACCGCTGCCGCAGCGCCTCGAAGACCCCTTCGCGGCTTTGCGCCTCAGCCCACACTCCAGTCAGACAGGAGGGGAAAGGCGCCCCGGGGAGGCTGTGATCGCTAGCGCCCGCAAAGCCGACCCGACACCCCGCTTGCAAGAACCGCTTGGCAAGTATGATGGCCTCTCCGCGCGACTGCATCACTTCTATCACCGGCTCATAGCGGGACGCAAAGCTGTCGGTGGCCCCGGGCCGCGCGTGCTGCTGGCGGTGGTGGCGAATGGCCAGCACCGTACCGGACGGCAGCCACGCATCGAGCTTGTCCCAGATGTCGCCAATCTGCGGCGAGGTCAGGACGGCTACCCGCAGGTCACGCGCCACGTCCGCGTCCACATAGAAGAAATTGACGTGTCCTGCAGCCGACGGGCGCGTCCATTCAAACCCGTACAGGGGGAAGACCCCGGCATTGCCATCCATCAGCGTGGCGGCGGTGTTCGTGTGCTGCCACTCCTCCTGGCTGAGAAAGTCTATGTGGTCAGTGAGGGCGTAGAAGTCCAGCTGCGCTACCTCCACGGCCCAACGCCAGTGGTCGAGCACCGCGCCATCGTTGGCCGCCTGGCACTTGGAGTAGAGGCTGTGCCGGTGGAGGTCGCCGAAGAGCAGATGATAGCGGTGCGCATTGAAGTCGAGGTCACGTGGCACTGGTGCAGCTAGTGGCGGCGCTACCTCCGAAGCGGAGATGACGACTGGCCGTTGGCGTACCCTGCTTGTCCTGGCACCACCAGCTGTGGGCTGGACCCGCTCGACCAGGAAACGGCTGTTCGTGACGGCGTGTTTGTGGTAGCGCACGAGCCGGGGTGGCTGTGGCGGCGTCTCACCACCATCCCTTGGCCCAGGCAGATCGCAGGCATGGTAGCCGAGCCAAAGGCCCCCATCACCGTCCTCGGCGATCCCGTACTGCGTATCGGGAAAGCCAACGCCCGTAGAGAGGCGCTCAGGCACAGGCACACTCCAGACATCTCCCGTATGGGTGATCGCGCGCAGGTCCCAGCCGAAGACGCTATTGCCCCTGGTATGCAGCGCGCGGTAGAGCACTCGTAGCCCTTGCGCGCCGGCTAGGACCCGCGGTGCCATGGGCACAATGAACTGCTCGAAGGTGTAGTGCGACGACTCCACCTGCAACGGCGAGGCAGGTATTGGCGCGGCTCCGGTCTCGTCGTAGCCTGCGGAGATGGCCTGCCCGCCCGTGTGCGGGTCGAGAACCTGTACGTGGACCGACCGCGCCCGGGCCAGGCTGTGGTTGACCTGGCCCCATTGGGGGCTGCGCGACCAAGCCACCCACAGGAGTCCCTCGGGATCTACAGCCAGCGAGGGTTCCAGATCGAGGCCCATGTCGGTGGAGGCTGCTATCGATTCTTCCCACTGCCCCGGCTCCGTCGCTCGGCGCAGCAGAATGTGGGAACCTCCACCCTGCCAACTCTCCCAGGCGCACCAGACGCTCCCATCGGCCGCTGCGGCAACGGCGGGACTCCAACTCGATTCGCCCGGTACCGAGATTGGCTCGCCGGCAGGGTCTGGCGAGGCGCGGATGTGGTCGTCCTCCCCGTCCAGCCAGCAGGCGTAGAGGGCGAAGGTGCGCTCATCAGGTCGCTGCCACGCTTGCCAGACGACGCACAACCGCCCGGCGTTGTCCACCGCTGCTGCTGCCAGCAGCAGCGGACGTGGCGAGGCGGCGACGATCTGCTGCCTTCCTTCCCGCCAGGCGACCAACGCATAGCCATCAGGCCGATACTCGCCCCACGCTACCCAGGGGGCTTGATTGCCAGACGACGCCAAGACTGGCCCCTGGAGGTACGACTGGCCTGCCGTGAGCTGCTGCGGCGAAGAAAGCTCCCCATCCGCAGACAGACGCGCCGCATACACAGCCATCTCGGCTGGCGGGTGCTGCCGCCACGTCTCCACATCAACACCGGGGCGCAGCGGCCAGTGCCGGTTGACCTCCGCGAAGAGGCTGAGTTCGTCGGTCTCACAGGTGGCCCAGGTTACCCATACTGTCCCACTGCTCACTGCCACATCGCCCGCATACCCGTGCGGTAGCTCGATCCGATCCGTGCTAGATGCTTCCCGGTTCGCTGTGACCGACATGGCCTGTGCCTCCCAATCTCTGCTCGTCCCAGCGATCAGTTGCCAGGGCGGCCAGGGTAGCCGGGGTAGAGCGTTAGCATGACCTGTTCCAGAAAGTTATGTCCCAAGACCGTATAGCCCTCAGCGTTGGGATGCAGGTCATCCGGGAGCAGGTGCGTGTGCTGCGATCCAAAGAGCTGTAGCCCATCGAAGTGGTGCAGCTGCCGGTCGCCATCCGCTCGCAAGGTGTTCACGGCAGCAACGACCTCCTCGCGCATAGCTGCAAGGGTGAGACCCACCGCGTTTGGGGTCGTCTCACGCCAGCAGCCGTAGATCGGCGAGATGACCGCAAACGGGGTGTCCGGGTGCTGCTCGCGGACGATCTGCACAAACCCGATTATGGCCGGGCGAAAGGTGCGGAGGTTTAGGCTGCTGTGATTGTAGATGTTGATCCCGATCTTCATGGAGAGCACGTCGGCAGGAAGGTCTCGGATCATCCGCGCCACCATCGGTTCCAGATGACAGTTGCCACCGTATCCCAGGCAGGTCAAGTTGAGGCCCCGTGCGCGGGCCACAATCGCCGGCCAGGTCTGAGTCGGGCGTTCGGCGGTCCGGCAGTGGGTGATGGAGCTGCCATAGATGATCCAGCGCGGTCGCGCATCATCATAGGGGGCAATGCTCGCTCCCATGCTCAGTCCGAGCGCCCGCAGGCAGAACTTGCCGTGCTGCGGTAGCCATAGCTCGATCAGCTTGTCTCCAGATGGCAAGTCCTCAAAGCGAAACTGCTGCTCTCCGGCGAGCGCCGCCGATCCATGAAATGCTCCATCGAGGCAGAGGTCCAGCGGACTCGCCTGCTGCTGCGGCACGATCTGGCCCGCAACCAGGGTGGTATCGCTCACGAAGGCGAGGCGGACTCCCGCCGGCATCGCGGCGCGTGACTGCTCATCGGAAGCGGCGAAGGCACCTGGCGGGAACAGTGCCCGCTCCTTGTAGGGGATCCGCCAGGGCATCACCCAGCCCCCCGTGCGCTGCAAGGAGACGGACCCGTGCCAGCTCAGGCGAGGATCATCGGGGCCAAGCCGCAGCATCATCTTCTTCCCTCAGTGAGTTTGACCATCTTGGCCTCACAGTATAGACTGTATTCGCTGTTCGATCAGCGCTTACAGTACGTGCCACCGGAGTGTTTCTGATGGCCACGACTCTTGATGGTGTTGCCCGGCATGCACGGGTCTCGACGGCCACGGTCTCTCGCGTCCTGCGCGGAGCGAACGGCGAGATCCCCATTAGCGCGGCGACGCGGCAGCGAGTGCTGGCCGCTGTCCGCGAGTTGGACTATCGGCCCAACCTCACCGCTCGCAGTCTTGCCCGGGGCCGAACCCACACCATTGGAGTGGTGCTTCCCGAGGGGGCGATGCGGCTGCGCCGCGTCTACAACGCCACCATTCTGGCAGGCATCAGCGATGTGCTGACCGCTCGTGGCTACGCGCTGGCCCTCTACTTCAGCGAGTTCGGCCGCCAGCCCCAGGCTCCGGGCCATATCAGCCTGCTCCAGGATGGTCGCGTGGACGGCGGGTTGATCGTGGATAGCTTTGCGCTCGATGACGAGCAGATAGCCGCGTTGGAACGGGAAGCGGGACGTTTCCCCTGTGTGCTCATCGGCCACCGACTGCCCCAGAGTCGCCTGCACTGGGTGGCTGCCGATGACCGCGCCGGAGCGATCGCAGCTGTAGACCATCTGTATCAGCTTGGCCACCGGCGGATTGCTCACCTCTACAACCGGCGCGGGCGACCGGGGAGCGAGCGTCAGGCCGACTACCAAGAGGCGCTCGCTGCCCGTGGCCTGGAAGCCCGGTCCGACTGGCTGGTTGCTAGCGAGATGGCTAGCGGGATGGCTGCGCTGGTAGACCGGGCTACGCGGGAGATGGGCGAGTTGTGGACTCACCACGAGCCACCGACCGCACTCTTTGCCTGGAACGACTATGCGGCTCTGGCGGCGATACAGGGTTTGCGGCAAACTGGTGTGGTCGTGCCAAGGGACGTGTCGGTAGTTGGATACAGTGACTTTGATGTTGCCGTGCTGGGGCAGCCGCCGCTGACCACCGTGCGCACTCCGCTCTATGAGCAGGGCGCGCTGGCCGCTGAGGTGCTTCTGGATACGCTCGACTCCGGCAATGCCCAGCCGGTGCAGCGTCTGTTGCCAACAGTGTTGGTGGTCCGCGAATCCACGGGATCAGCGCCGCAGCCTGGTTAGGTCAGGTGGTGAGTAGGCAAGGGGGGTGATGCAGCGAATGAGCAGATGGTGAACACGGCGCCTGTTGGCTCGCGAGGCGTTGGTCCAGGCGCGAGCCGGACAAACACTGAGTTCGGAGTGTGCCAGTCAAGGAGGAGGAATGTGATGGTATCCAAGAGAACACGGCAACTCACGCGTCGGACATCCATGCTCACGCTAGCTGGGGCCACGGCCGCGGTGCTGGCCGCCTGCGGTGAGCCAACGGTGCGCGTGGTCGGCTCACCCGAAGAGGCCCGCGGACCAGCGGGTCCGGCAGGAGCCCAAGGAGCGGCAGGTGCGGCCGGTGCCCCCGGCGCCGCGGGAGCAAAGGGCTCCGCCGGCAAGACCCCACAGCAGGTGGTGCTCTGGACCAGTTGGTGGGGCCGGGGATTACCCGGGACCGCGGGCGAGCGGGCCATCGGCCTACAGCAGTTGGTGGATATGTGGAACGACCAGGGCACCCATATCACTGCGGTGATCGAGGCAACACCCCCGGACACCGAACAGGTGAGCGGGCTTAGGGCCAAGATCATCGCTGCCTACGCGGCCAACCAGCCCCCGGACATCCATGATCCGGCCTACTTCGATTCCGGCCTGTACGGTCAGAACGGCATGTTGGTGGACATGCAGGAGTTCGTCAAGAGGGACAAGGAGTACGCCGACTCGCTGGATGACTACTTCCCGTTCCTCCTGGAGACGAGCTATTGGGAAGGCAAGTTGTGGAGCCTGCCATGGTACTCGAATGCCGACCTGCCCTACACCAACCTGGCCCACGTGCGCGAGTCGGGTCTGGAGCCGCTGAAGCTGGGGTACACCTGGGACGATCTGGTGGAATACTGCAAGAAGCTCCAGACCACCCACGGCGCGGGCGCAGAGACGAACAAGTGGGCGATTGGTGGTGTGGATAATCAGGTGCAGTTCTGGAATCTGCTGATGCAGAACGGCGGCCAGATCTACAATAAGGACTTCACTAAGGCGACCTTCAATAGTCCCGAGGGCGTGGAGGCGGCGCAGTGGGCGGTGGATTTGTTCCACAAGCACCAAATTCATAGGCCCCCCGGCAGCTGGTTCAGCGAGAGGGGCATTGACCGCCCCAGCTTCCGCCAGGGCCAGATCACCATGTTCTACGAGACCAGCGCCAGGCGGATCGCCACGTGGGCGGAAGATATTGGCGGCCTGGAAAACATGTATGTCACTCCGTCGCCCACAAAGAAGCAGCCGTTCGCGGGCAACTACGGCCGAAACGTCTTGATCTTCAAGTCGAACCCCGGCCGCCAGGAAGCGTCCTGGGAGTTCATGCGGTGGCTGACGGCGACGGACCAAAACGCGCACTATGTCGCCAGCATTGTGTTCCTGCCCGGTCGGAAGTCCATCTTCAACACGCCAGCGTGGCGCAAGATCGAGGAGGAGATCCCACAGTTCCAGACGTTCGTTGATGCCATCAACAAGTACGGTTACCGGCCCTGGCACCCGAACCTCGGCAACCACTACCGGACGGTTGGGGATGCTGTGGGTAAGGCCTTCGAGTCATCCAACGTGTCGGTTAAGACGCTGCTGGACGAAACCGCCCGGCAGGTTGACGTGGATCTTGAGAAGTTCCGCTCGACCTACAAGGGCTAAGAGGCGCAGGCCCCCATTCTTGTGGCGACTCACCCCCGGGCCCCTCTCCATATCAAGTATGGAGAGGGGGAGTCTGCCGTAGGTGAATAGGGGGGTGATGTTGGGCACCAACATGATACTTTCGATGAACCGCGCCGCACCGACGCTGGTGGAGGTGCGCCACGTCAAGCTGTGCTACGGCAAGGATCGCTACTGCGGTCATCCGCGCCAGTTGCCCTTTCGCAACTTCGGTGGCGGTGAGTTAGTGGTGGCCCATTTTCACGCCCCGGCGACGTACCAGACTCGCGATACCATCACCCACGGTCTCGGCCACTATATGGGCCGCGCCAGCGTATTACTCCAGCGGTCATATGACTCGGGTGAGACTTGGCTGCCGGAGAATGAGGGTGTCGTCTGGGACCATTCGCGCCCTTTGGCCGAGCGGTTGGAGGTCCTGCATCGTGCTGATGTGCCGGCGATTGGCCGGGAGGTGATTGACCTCACCAGCCCCGATGCGCTGGTCTACTTCGGTCGGCACGCGATCAGTCCCGCCAGCGGCGATGGTGAGCCAACGCTGGAATGCTTCGCCTTCCGCTCTGGCGACCGGGGTCACACTTGGGAGACTGTACCCACGCGGGTATCGCCACCGCCGGGTTTCAACTTCGCCTCGATTGACAGTGCGCCGCTCACGGTGCTGTCCGACGGCACGGCGGTGATGCCGGCGTGGGTAGACAATCGGAACACCGGTGGGGACCGCGGCTATGTGGGTGCAATCATCGGGCTATATGGCTCCGATGACAACGGCCTATCCTGGCAGTATCTGGCGGAAGTGGCCAACGATCCCACCGGCCGCGGGCGTCCGGGCTACGCCAACCTACTCCTGCTACCCAGTGGCCGGTTGCAGTGCTACCTGAACCAGATCGGGGGTATCCGCCATGCCCTTGCGATGAACTACTCCGATGATGGGGGCTATAGCTGGAGCCAACCTCATCCACTTGTCGCCTGGGGGCACTCCCCCTGGGCCTCGCTGACGAGGGACCACGCCTGGTCGGGGGCGCGGCGGCAAGGTGTGCCTTATCGTTCCCCGTGGCCCCTGCGCCTGCGGGACGGGCGGATCGTGGTGATCTTTGGCCGGCGGCACCCACCGTTCGGGATGGGTCTGATCGTCAGCGATGATGATGGAGCGACCTGGTCAACCGAGGCAGTCATTCGCGCCGATGCCAGCGAGGGGGACCTGGGCTACCCGGTGGCGACGGAGTTGGATGACGGGCGCATCTTCACTGCCTACTATTACACGGAGGAGGATGGCAACAACTTCGGCGGCACCCGCTACATCGCCGCGAGTATCTTTCGCCTCGAGTAAGGGAGATGGTGACTACAGCACCGGAGGCGGCAACGCAAGCCGAACCAGAGCATGTTGGGCTTGGCCCGCAGCGATTGAACCGGGCGTATGCGCTGGTCGAGCGCCTAGTAGCAGCGGACCCTGGGCTGGGGGCCACGATGCTGGTGGGGCGCCATGGCCAGGCCCTTGCGCCGCAGGCGTTTGGACGGATGGGTGCTCCCAATGCGCCGCCAGTCCAGCTAGATACGGTTTTTGCGGTCGCCTCATTGACCAAAGCCATCGTCGCCTCAGCAGTCTGCCTGCTGGTAGAACGGGGTCTCGTCGGGCTGGACCAGCCGGTCCGCGACCTCATCCCGGAACTATCGGAAGAGTTGCAAGAGGTCCGCCTGTTCCACCTGATGAGCCATACCTCGGGGCTAGGCGGCCTCGCCCGCAATCGGGAACTACGCGCCGCCCACCAGCCCCTGAGGAAGTTTATCGAGGCGCTTTATGAGGTTGGCTTGGAGGCGCCGACGGGCACCCGTGTCCGCTACACCAGCGCCGGAGCAGCTCTCTTGGGAGAGGTGGTGTGCCGGGTGAGCAGGCTGGAACTGCGCGAGTTTCTGGCGCAGGAGTTCTTTCGGCCGCTGGGCATGCACGATACGTTCCTCGGCCGCCGGGATGAAGATCGCAGCCGCATTTGCGCCAGTCGCCTGACCCCTGAAATGGAGGCGACCAACCCGAACTGGAACAGCGACTATCACCACCGCTTGGGTACGTACTGGGGTGGTCTCTTCTCGACGGTAAGCGAGTATAGCCGTTTCCTTCAGATACTCCTGCACGGTGGGGCATTCCGGGGAGTACGCATCTTCGGTCCGGCCACAGTACGGGAGATGATCGAGGACCGGATCAAGCGCCTACCGGGTCTCAGCGCAGCGGATCGCCTGACCTACTCCAAAGGGCTAGGCTGGCTGTTGCGCGATAATGGGAGTTGGCCGTTCATGGGCAGTCTGGTCTCTCCGCGGGCGTTTGGGCACTATGGCGTGACCGGCTGCGGGGCCTGGGCTGACCCGGAGACGGGGCTATTCTGTGCCATCTTCACTAACAAGCCGCATAGCAACGGGGGCATCATCATGCGCGAGCTGGCCTTGATCTCCAATGCCGTCGCTGCGTCGCTGGTGAAGTAAGGAGGACGTCTGATGAATCGTGCTGTACCAACGTTGACTGATGTGCGCCACAACAAGCTGTGCTACAGCAAAGACCGGATGTGTGCCCATCCCCGCCAGTGCCCCATCCATAACTACGGCGGTGGTCATATCACCGTCATCCACCACCACGCGCCGAGTGCCTACCAGGTTCGCAGCGACATCCAGCACGGTCAGTTTGGCTACAAGGGCCGCGCCAAAATCCTGTTGCAGCGGTCGTTCGACCATGGCGAGACCTGGCCGCAGGAGCATGAGGTGGTGATCTGGGACGACTCGCTGCCCCTGGAGGAAAAGCGAGCCATCTTGCAGCGGGCCGATGATCCCAGCGTGGCCCGCGAGGAGATTGACCTGAGCAGCCCGGATTCATCAGTCTACTTCGCCCGCCCGGCGACTGGCCCCGAAGGTGCTGACGGCCGGCCAGCCTTGGAGTGCTATGCATTTCGCTCTGGAGATCGAGGTCACACCTGGGAAACCGTACCGACGCGGGTGTCAGCACCGAGCGGGTTGGACTATGTACACATCGATGCCGGCCCGTGGGCCCAGTTTTCCGATGGCACGCAGCTCGTGGTAGGGAGCGTAGGTGGTGACCAGAGCAACACGGCGCTCGCCGTGTATGGTACCGACGACAGTGGCCTCTCCTGGAAGTACCTGGCGGAAGTGGCCAACGATCCCACCGGCCGCGGGCGCCCCACCTACGGGGTGTTGCTGCTGCTGCCCAGCGGCCGGTTGCAGTGCTACATGCTCAACATCCAGGGCATCCGCAACGCTATTCAGATAAGCTATTCTGACGACGGAGGCTATAGCTGGAGCCAGCCACAGCCGCTCGTCACCTGGGGACAGTCCCCCTGGGCCTCGCTGACCCGAAAGTACGCCTGGTCGGGGGCGCGACGGCAGGGGGTGCTCTACCGCTCACCGTGGCCGCTGCGGCTGCGGGACGGACGGATTGTGGTGATCTTCGGCCGGCGGCATCTGCCGTTTGGGATGGGCCTGATCGTCAGCGATGATGATGGAGCGACCTGGTCGGCCGAGGCAGTCATTCGCGCCGATGCCAGTGATTGGGACCTGGGCTATCCCGTGGCTACCCAACTCGATGATGGCCGCATCTTCACTGCCTACTATTACACGCAAGACGACGGCAACACTTTCGGCGGCACCCGCCACATCGCCAGCAGCGTGTTCCGCCTAGGGTGAAGTTGTCAGTCTTCAGCTTTGGGTCACGTGAACCAGAGTCTGAAGACTGATACCTGAATACCGAGAACCGAGAATCAGAAAGGAGTGCAGAGATGTCCCAGTTTCGGTTTGATGGGATCTGGCCGATCATGCCTACACCCTTGACCGTCGACGAGCGGATTGACGAGGTGGGAACGCGCCGGGTAGTCAACTTCCTCATCGAAGGTGGCTCGCACGGTCTGTGGATGTTTGGCACCCGCGGCGAGGGTCCGAATCTTTTGCCCGAGTACCACCGCCGTGCGCTAGAGGTAGCGATGGACGAGGCAAACGGGCGCATCCCGATCGTGACGGGCTGCGGGGCACCCGGCACGGAGCACACCATCGAGAGTATCCGCGTAGCCGAGTCCGTGGGCGTAGACTTGGTCCACGTCACCGAGCCGTACTACTACAAGATGAAAGACGCCGAGATGATGGCGCACTACCAGGCGGTGGCCGACGCCGTAAAGATACCGCTGGTGATCTACTTCCACGACGCCAAGTACCCCAACGTCCGACCCGGCATCTGTCCCGCAGTAATCAAGGAGATGGCCGCCAGGCCCAATGTGGTGGGGATCAAGGTGTCTACCAGCGACCAGCGCGTTCTCCAGTCCATTGTCTGGGAGACTCAGGAAGTGACCGACAACTTTGGGGTCATGGTGACGGATGGGCAGATGTTCGTCTCGGGAATGATCGCGGGGTGCGCTGGCGCGACGCCCGCAGAGGCAGCCTTTGCCCCGAAGCTCTTCGCAGAGATGTACAAGCTGGCTAAGCAGGGCAACTGGGCAGAGGCTCTGGAGCTGCAGAAGACGATTATTCCCCTCTCCGACGCGATCACGGGCTTTGGGGCGCCATCGGGCAAAGCGATCTATGCGGCGCTGGGCCTCTGCGAGGAGTGGGTGAGTATGCCCTTGCAGCGGATGCCGGAGCCGCATCGCCAGCAGCTGAGCGATCTGGTCAAGACTGGCCAGTACGCCTAGCACTTGCAGTGCTCGCCTCCTCGCCCGCGTCCTTTTGCGAAGGACTCCCCCTCTCCACATGAGCGGAGAGGGGGCCGGGGGGTGAGGTGCTGAGCCAGCGATGGGAGAGCCGCCGATGAAGTCCCTCGCCGCGGTCCTGCAGCAGCCGCAGGTGATGCGACTCCAGGAGTTTCAGATTGCGCCGCTTCGGCCGGATGAGGTGTTGCTCAAGGTCGAACAGGTCGCTGTGTGCGGCAGCGATCTCCCACGCTATACGGGAGAGAGCACACGCCTCCATCTCCCCATCATCCTCGGCCATGAGATCGTAGGTCATGTGGCCGAGCTAGGCGAGCAGGCGACTGCCTACGGAGTCGCGCCTGGCGACCGGGTGGTTGTCGAGCCGTATCTCACCTGCGGACGGTGCCGGTACTGCTTGCGGGGTCGCTACCAGCTCTGCGAGCAGAACCGCTGCTATGGGGTCACGCTCACCTCCGATCAGCCACCCTACCTGCTGGGTGGTTACAGCGAGTACATGGTGCTCATTCCCGGTTCTCGCCTCCACAAGATTGACGGGGCTGTGCCGGCTGGGGCTGCCTCGCTGGCCTCCGTGGTCGCCAACGGCCTGCGCTGGGTGCAGACCCGGGGGCGCATTCAGATTGGTGAGACGGTCGTCATCATGGGCTGCGGGGCGCAGGCCCTGGCCTCGGTGCTGGCAGCGCGGGAGGGCGGCGCTGGCCTCATCATCGTCATGGGCCTTGCCAGGGACATTCCCCGTTTTGCGATGGCCAGGCAGTTTGGCGCCCAGGAAATCGTCAACGTGGACGAGGAGCCGCCGGTCGAGGCCGTACACCGCTTGACTGCTGGCCTACTGGCAGATCTAGCCATTGAGTGCAGCGGCGCACCGGCGGCGATTACGGCAGCCATTGACATCCTCCGTCCTGGCGGGCGGCTGGTGCAAATCGGAACGAATGCTACCACCGTGCCCATCACAACCAACCTCATCGTCCGCAAAGAGTTGCAGATTATCGGTGGGCTGGGGCAAACCTTCGAGGTGGGCACCGCCGTCAAGCTCCTGAATAGTTGCAGGTACCCGATAGAGGCGCTGACCATGCAGGTCTTCCCGTTGGCCGAGGCCGAGCAGGCCATCCGCTACGCGCTGGAACATCCCCAGTGTATTCGGGTGGGTCTGAAACCATAGCAACGGGTACACGGTACGGGTGAACAGGATGGAGATGGAGTATCGGCGGTTTGGACGGACTGGGCTACAGGTCTCGGTGGCCGGGCTGGGCACTGGTGGCCCGAGCACCCTGGGGCAGAATACGGGCGTGTCGGAGGCCGAGGCTATCCGCGTGGTCCAGCGAGCACTGGACTTGGGCATCAACCTGATAGATACGGCGGCCGACTACAAGGATAGCGAGGCGATTCTTGGTCGTGCCCTGCGCGCTGTGCCCCGGGACCGCTACGTCATTGCCAGCAAGTTTATGGCCAACGACCAGCACACGGGCGCGCTGATGCCGGTCGAGGCGCTGGAGAAGTCACTGCACCGCAGCTTGGATCGGCTAGGTGTGGATTATCTCGATGTGTTTCAGTTTCATGGCATTCAGGCCAGCCTGTACGACCAGGTTATGGACCGCTTTCTCGCGGAAGCCCACCGCTGGCAGAAACAAGGCAAGTTTCGGTTTCTGGGAATCAGCGAGAACTTTCGCACCGATGGTACCCATCGAATGTTGCGCCAAGCCCTGACCGACGATCACTTCGACACCGTCATGGTGGGCTACAATCTGCTCGCTCCCGGCGCCGAGCACGTCGTGCTCCCCGAGGCACAGCGCCGCGATGTCGGCGTCATGGTCATGTTTGCCGTGCGTCGGGTGCTCTCCCAACCCGCATACCTGGCTCAGACCATCCGGGAGCTCAAGTCCCGCGGCCTGCTGGGGCAGGAGGCGGTACCCGACGACCGGCCGCTCGACTGGCTGGTCCACGATCACGTCGACTCCATCCCCAGCGCCGCCTACAAGTTCGTCGCCGGCCACCCGGCCATAACATCGGTGCTCTCGGGGACGGCAAACCTAGCCCACCTCGAGACCAATGTGCAAGCAATGCTAGGCTTATCCCTGCCGGCAGCCGACCGGACTCGCATCCTCAGCCTCTTTGGTCGCATCGAAGAGAGCATCGGCAATTAGTCAACCGCGACAGAGAACACTCGCGCAGGTTTGCCCTTCTGCCGGAAGCAGCGGTAGGGAGGCGGGGTAGACCTCGGGGCGCGGTGCGGGGAGTGTCAGGGGTATGCGCTCCGCGCACAAGTGGCGATCAGAAGCGATGCTACTGACCGCTGTATAACTCCCTAAACATCAGGTGGCGCTCTGGTAGCGTAGAGACCATGAACAGGGTCACTGCCGTAGCACCGACTACGTGGCGTGA
>NYXZ01000140.1 GCA_002686595.1 Planctomycetota bacterium
CCCTGGCGGTCACCTATCCGCCCCGGGAGCTGAAGGTCGTATTGAAATACGACTACCAGGACTTTTCGGCCACCAGCAACTACGACGATGCCATTGGAATGTCCAATGGCACGCTTGAGGGTGTTGTGCACCCGTACTTCTCACCAAGTGGGTACGCTACCTACTCCGCTTCGGTGGAGTGGCGTCATTACCTCTCCGACGACATCTTCAAGGGTGCGGATGTGGCCTGGTACTCGATTCAGTACTCCACTTCCTGGGACTCTGACCCGGAGAACTTCAACTACCTGCGCGTGGTCGGTCATTACGATGTGCAGAATGATATCTCCATCGGATTGGACACGCAGGTCATGCGCTCTGGCGTGCACGACACTACCGGTGCCCGCATGTATCTGATCTACCGCTTCTAGGCATTGGCCCAGCAGGCAGCAATGCGGGCAGGCGCCAGGATTACTGGCGCCTGCCCGTGTCTATGTAGGCAGCATTGACCGGCAGCGGCCGGCCCGTCGCCGAGGCGTTGCTAGTCGACCATGCTCAGCAGGGCTGCATAGTGATCCTCGGCTTCAGCGAAGCGTTCGAGGTCGTGCAGGGCGTCAGCCAGGTTAAGGCGCAACTGTCGATCTGCAGGGTGGGAACGCAGGGCATCCTTGAGCAGGGCCACGCATTCAGTATCGCGGCCAAGGCGCCGCAGCAATTGGCCTAGGCGCGCCACCAAGATCGGATCCTCGAGGATCTCATCCTCCAGGCCCAAACGGATGTGGCGGATCGATTCGGCGTGGTGCTCGTTCAAGACCGAGACACCAGAGGCGGCGTCGATGAAATCGCGCCAGAGTTCAGGTTGTTCCGGGTTGCTGTCCAGCAATGCTTGGAAACGACGCAGGGCTTCAGCGTAGTCCTTGTTCCACAGGGAGAGGCGCGCCAGCTTGAGTTCCAAGTCCTGGTCGATGCCCGTGCGCTCCGCCAGGGAACGATACAGGGCCAACGATTCGCCATGGGACCCGTTCCAGGAGAAGATCTCTGCCAGCTTGCGCTCGGCTCGCTCGTCGCCGGGGTTGAGTTCGAGGATGCGCTGGCACTCGCGTTCCGCGGAAGCGAAATCGCCCTGGGCAGAGTGGATATCCACCAACTGATAGCGGGCACCCAAATCCAACAGGATGCCATCGTACAACTGGGCTGCCTCCGAGGCGCGCCCGGAAGCTACCAGCACACCGGCGTACTCGTTGCGCACTTCGAGAGCGTAGGGCTCCAGATCCAGGTACTGCTCATAGCGCGCCGGTGCCTGAGAGGCGAGCCCGCCGTTGACCGCATTGCGTGCGCTGGACAGTAGGGCAAGGCGATGGAGTTCCGGCTGTTTGTTCAAGGCTGCGCTATTGGACAGCAGGGCGTCGAACTCGTCGGCGGCACTTTGGGCCTCGTCCATGTTGCTGAGGGAGTCGGCCAGAGCCAACTGCAGGTCGAGGTTGTTAGGTTCGCGCATCAACAGGCGTCTCGTCATTGCATTGGAGTCTTCGAAACGCCCCAGGTGTGCCATGGTGTCCTTGAGCAGCAGTAGTCGGTATGCCTCCGGCCGCTGCTTCTCGCGGGTGGCAGCGTAGATGCTGTCCACACGCTCCAGGTCCTGGTGGTGGGTGCTGGGTTCCTCAAGGAACTGCTGCAGGAAGAGGTCGTCGTCCTTGACTGCGGAAAACAGGCCGAACTCACCGGGGATCAGGACCAGGGCCGCGATCAAGCCGGCGGCAATGGGCTGGGCCAACTGGGTGGGTGCCGGGGCGTTGCGTGGCATCAGTGTGGATTCCACATGGCCACCTTCGCTGGGCACCAGCAGGGATTGCAGGATGCCACGGCTCTGACCCTGGAAGGAGTTGAACTCCAGCACATGGAGGTACAGCTTATGATCGCCCACGGTGGTCTCTTCCATGCGCAGAACGCGTGCCGTGCCAGTGATCAACCCGAAGGGTGTGGGCATCTGGTAGGGCAGCTCCGTGTCCAAAGCAAAGGGCTCGGAGAGGATGAGCTTGAGGGCCGCTGCATTGAGGTCTTCAGTAACCGCGGTGCTGCTTTTGCGCGGTTGATCCGGGAAGAGTACAAAGGGCAGCCGGTAGGAGTGGCGCTTCAGGCGGCGCGGCCAGCGTAGGCCGTTTTGGAATAACAGGCCCATTCTCTGGAGTCTGCTGAGGCGACTACCAAACCACTCATACTGCTGGGGCACGGCGTAGTGTAGGCTCAGTTCCGCCAGGGCGTCGTGTTGTGTCGGAGTGAGATCCACGAACCGAATGCCATAGCGGTAACACTGGGGCTGGTCAGCCGCGTGGCCGGAGAAGGTTGGGCGTTCGCGCACCGTGCGGATCTCAGCCTTGACTTTGACTGCCTGGCCGGCGGCGGAAAGGGTCAGCGTGCCGCGATCGCCGACATGCATTTGCTCGTAGGCCACCAGGTTGACGCCGGTCTCGTTCAGGTCGGCGGTGATGCCGTGGCCGAGCGCCGGGTCCTCGCCCTCGTTGCCGAGGGCGTAGGCCACTGGCAGGAATGCCGTGTGACGGAAGGAGAAGCGTCCGTCTTCGACGCGCAGGGCACGCCAGACGACCACGCCCGCCAAGTAGAGGTGGAAGAGGGCGAAGAAGGAGGCGATGCCCAGGCCCAGGTAGTCCTCTGAGGTCTCGAAGATCAAACGGATGGCCGCGCCCCAGGCGATGGCCAGGATGGTCCCTGTAATCAGGAGCACCTGGGGGGCCACATAGGGCAGGATCGAGCCCGCCTGGCGACCCCGTTTGCTGGTCACGACGAACTTCTGTTCCTTGCGGCTGAACATGGCCCGCGATGTGGCGCGGATCTGCGTCCAGAAACTCATCATGCTGAAGAGCTCGATGTTCATCAGGGAGCCGTAGCCGTTGGAGACGAGTTTTACCGCACCCTGGGTGCCGATCAGATAGGCGGCGAAGATACCGGCCAGGGTCCATGAGAACTCGGAGACCGGCGGCACGCCGGTGAAGAGCAAGAGAATCGGCGTCAGGTAAATGGCCAGCTTGGGGAAGCCGCCGGCCCAGTGGATGATCGAGCCGAAATAGGACAGGCGCTGTTGCATGTTGAGACCGTGCATGGTCAGCGGGTTGTCGTGGAACAGGATGGACAGGTTGCCCTCGGCCCAGCGCAATCGCTGGGAGTGATAGGTGGTCACATCCGGCGCGGCTTGGCCGGCGATCATTCGTTCCGAGATGTAGTGGGATTTCCAGCCCAGGGCGTTCATGCGCAGGCCCGTGTGCATGTCCTCTGTAATCGTCTCAACGGCGATGTAGCCCACATCCTCCAGGGCCTTGCGCCGGAACATTGCCGCACTGCCGGCGAAAACAACCGCGTTCCAGCGGTTCTTGCCGGGTTGAATCACATTGTAGAAGAGTTGTCCCTCTTCCCAGAAGCGCTTCTTCTCGTAGTCCAGTGAACCCTGGAAGGTATCGAAGTTGTAGAAGGCGTGGGGCGTTTGGACCATGCCGACCTTCTCGTCGCGGAAGTACCCCAGGAGACGCTTAATGAAGCGCTTCTCCGGTACGTGGTCCGCGTCGAAGATGATGATGAACTCGCCGTCGGTTTGCTCCAGGGCGTGGTTCAGGTTTCCGGCCTTGGCGTGCAGGTTGTTGTCACGGGCGATGTAGTTGATGCCCAGGTCAGCAGCCAGCTGGCGCACATCATCCCGATTGCCGTCGTCGAGCACGTATGTCTTGTGGTCATAGTCCATGGCCGCGCAGGCCTTGAGGGTCGTGCGCAGCAACTGGACATCCTCGTTGTAGGTGGGCACCAAGATGTCCACGGTGCGGCCCTTGAGGGGGGGCAGTTCCTCGGGCTCGCTTGTGTCCCAGACCTGCAGAAAGAACAGGAGCAGGGAGAAGCTGCCATAGATCTCAGCCAGGTAGAGCAGCAGAGAGGCGAAGATGGCGTAGGGCGAGGTCAGGTTGAGTGTCCAACCACCGCGGTAGATGAGGTAGGCCAGGCAGATGCCAAGGGCCGCGACCATGACGGGCTTGCGGAATCGGGAGTTCATCGGGAGAGGATGTTGGGGATGGAAGCAAGCGACTCAGGCAGGAGGCCAGGGTGAGACGCCAGGAGGCAGCAGGTTGAGTGAATAGGCCTTAAACAGCCCTCTAGGGGGCGTGCTGGCCGATTATTGGCCTTGTAAGGTGGTTGAGTGGTGGTCTTCATGATCGTCTGCGTTCTGTGCATGGGCACGGATCTGGCGCTTTGCAATATCCTAGCATACCCCGGAATCGTGCCTCGGAGGCGAAAAGGCTGGATCGTGTTGCCATTTGAACCAATGGAACTGGCCGGCCTTGCCGTCCACGCTCGCGCAGCAGCCTGCGCTGCCAAAATGGCATTGAGGGATGGGTCAAGCTCCCTGGGAGTCGCTATCCGACCAGGAGGTCCCTAAGGTGATCGCCCAGGCCATGAGACACCATCACCCCGCCGGGGACTCCGCGATGGGGGTCCCAGCCATCTTCCTGGCCCTGTCAATAGCCATGTGCGCCTGCAGTAGCCAGCCAGAGCCCCAGACCGGAAACACCCCCTGGGGCATCAACCTGGCGGGTGCCGAGTTCGGCGAGGATGTCGAGGGCTTCTCGGCGGCCAATCCGGGGCGCTTTGACGAGGCCTACACCTGGAACAGCGAGGCCACCATTGCCTATTTCGCCGGCCGCGGCCTGCACCAATTTCGGGTGCCCTTCCGCTGGGAGCGCCTGCAGCCAGTCCCCGGCGGGGAGTTGAACCCGGTCGAGTTGGGTCATCTGCGCCAGTTGGTCGGCTGGGCGGCCAAGCACAACAGCGAAGTCATCCTCGACCTGCACAACTACGGGCGGTATGTGCTCGACCGCGACGGTGCGCCCTTCTCGGTGGTAATCGATCAACGCATCGACGGTGCCGTTCCCGTGACCCGCTCCCACTTCGCTGACCTTTGGGCGCGTCTCTCAGCGGTCTTCCAGGACGAGCCCGTCGTCTGGGCCTATGGCTTGATGAACGAGCCCCATGACATGGGGGGCTCCAGTTGGAAGCTGATCTCCCAGGCCGCCGTGGATGCTATCCGTGGCCGTGGCGACACAAAACGCATCCTCGTTGCCGGGGATCGCTGGTCAAGCGCGGCCCACTGGCGCGCTGCCAATGGGGCTGTGGCCTGGATCGACGATCCGGTCGACCGCACGCTCTACGAGGCCCACCTTTATATAGACAGTGACGGGAGCGGCAAGTATCGCGCTTCCTTCGATAACGAGATGAGCCGCGACCCCGGTTTCATGTCGCGTCCGATCCAGCGCCTGGAGCCCTTCATCACCTGGTGCCGGGAAAACCGCGTGCAGGGCTTCCTCGGGGAGTTCGGCGTGCCGGTTCGCGACCCACGCTGGGCGCCCCTGCTAGAGACCTTGCTGGCCCGCCTCTCGGCGGCGGGCATGGGCGGTACCTATTGGGCTGCCGGCGAGTGGTGGGGGACCTATCCACTTTCCCTCCAGCCGACCGAAGACTTCCAGGACGCGCCGGAACTGCTCGATGTCCTGCTCGGGGTTGCCCCTAAAGGGCCCAGGTAAGGGCGCCGACCGGCCAAGCCCGTTCACGGCCAGGGCCGAAGGCTCCGGTCAGATCCGCCAGCAGCGGCACGCCGGAGCACGGGCCGCAGAGTTCCGCCGCCAGCTCAACCAGGCCACCGTGTCGACGGGCCAGGATAACTGCCTCCCAGGCCTCTGCCCCAGGCATGAATGGCGTCTGCTGCGGCTGGTCTCTGCCAGCAGACCGGTCCAGCATTTGTGGCGCCTCTGACAGCACCCGCCAGCCGCCTCCTGAAAGGGCCTCGCGACCCTTCCCGTCCACCTCTGGATCCCAGGCGCTCACATCCAGGCCGAGCCCGAGCAGTTCCACCGCCAGGGCCGGCACCAGCGAATGGCGCACATCCGCCACGCCGTCCTTGTATGTCAGACCGAGGATCAGAACGCGCGGTTTGTCTGCCGGGACGCGCGCGGCGACCGCCGGATTTCGTTGGCTGTCAGCACCGCCAGCACCGCCCGCATCAACTTGGCCGCCGCCTACCGCCGCCCGCGCCCCGCTCTCGTTTGTCCGGTGCTCTCCGCCTGCCGCCAAGCCAGCCAACAGCTCCGCCACACGCCGCGCCACGAAGGCCGGCATGCCGTCGTTCACCGCCCGTCCGGCCAGCAGCACGCGCGGCTCCACGCCAACCTGCCGCGCCCGCGCCGCCAAGTACCAGGGATCCACGCCGATGCAATGTCCACCCACCAAACCGGGCCGGTATCCGTGGAAGTTCCACTTGGTGCCCGCCGCCGCCAGCACTTCCCCCGTATCAAGATCCAGGGCGTCGAGGATCTGTGCAAACTCATTCACCAGGGCGATGTTCAGGTCGCGCTGGGTGTTCTCGATGGCCTTGGCCGCCTCCGCCGCCGCGATGGAGGACACTTCGACAAGTCCGGCGGGCACCAGTGGTCCGTAGACCTCCCGGGCCAGTTCCAGGGCCACGGCATCCTGGCCCGCGATGATTTTTGGCGTGTGACCAAAGGCGTGGTCCCCGTCTCCGGGATTGATGCGCTCCGGCGAGTAGATGAGCTTGAAGTCCTCGCCGCATACCAGCTTCGAGGCGGCCGCCAAGCGCGGCCCCAGGATATTATCCGTGGCCCCCGGATAGAGCGTGGATTCCACGGCCACGGCGCTGCCGGGCGCGAGGCGCGGGCCGAGGAGGTCCATGGCCGCCAGGAGGTCCGTGAGATCCGGCTCGTGCCTCTCGTCCACGGGCGTGGGGACGGTCACGATGTGGAAGTCAGCAAAGGTGAGATCGTCAGCGTCGGCGGTGAAGTGCAGCCGCTTGTCGGCCAACTCGCCAGCTCCAGCCACGCCGGTCCGATCGCGCCCTGCCCGCAGCTCGGCGACGCGTTCACCGTCTCGATCGAAGGCGATGATCCGGTGCGCGGCGGCTTCCCGGTCAATGGCCCGAGCCGCCGCCAGGGCCACTGGCAAGCCCACATATCCCAGGCCGATAACGGACACCCGGCGGCCCTCGGGGCCAATACCGTCAGAGCGATTCACACGGGCAGGTTAGCACGGAGAGCAGTACCCGGCACCCAGGCGCCAGGAAGCAAGTCCTAGAGGGCCGCCCAGGTCTTCGAAGGCGTGCGGTCGGATTCCGCGAGCTGGTCCCGTGAGCTGTGTTGCCGGGGAGGGTCAGAGGCGCTGGCCGTCTGAACGGTGACGGGCTCGGGCGGAGGGATCGGTTGGAGGACAACCGTCCCGGTTCCGTCGGGCGCGCTGGGAGACATCCTCGTGGCCGTTTGCTCTGTCCGCTGTTTGCCAAGCCAACCCTTGAGAGTCAGCATCCAAAGCGGCGTTCTGAGGAGGATCGCCAAATCACTCCGCAGGGAGTAGTGGGTGCGATAGAACTCGTCCTCCTGGAGCTTGTGCAGGTAATCCTCCCGGCTGTGCCCCGCGTAGCCATTGGTGATCTGGGCGCGTCCGGTGATGCCAGGTCTGAGGGCCAGGCGGCGTTCGAAATTCGGCACCAAGCGACAGGCAAACTCGTGAACTTCGACCATCTCCGGCCGCGGGCCGATGAAGCTCATCTCTCCCCGCAAAATGTTGATGATCTGGGGCAGCTCATCCAGGTGGGATTTGCGCAGGAAGGAACCGAAGCGCGTCACGCGACCCGCGTCCCCCTCTTTCCAGGCCTCGAACTCGTCGCCCGGGGCATCGCGCATGGTTCTGAACTTGTAGAGCACAAAGCGTTGCCCCCGCCGTCCCACGCGCACCTGACGAAAGAAAACCTTGCCCCAGGAACCCTGTACGGCCCAGTTGATGAGGGCCAGGGGCAGGGAGATGAGCCCCACCAGGGGGACACAGATGACCATCAGCGTCCAATCCAGGAGAGGGCGGCCTAGGACGCCATAAACCCCGCCGGGCTCCAGGTCGAGCCAGTCGGTCTTTTCAACCGTTGGAGTACCCGCCGCCGCGGCGAGGGCGTGGAGCGTCTCGGGTGACTCCGGGGCCGGCCCCTCGGTTTCCGGCGCCACGCCTGGACCTGTATCCAGTCGGGTACTTGGGACGGTGGCGGGGCCTGGGCGCGAGGCAAGCAAGGGTTGGGAAGGTTGTGGTGAGGAAGTCAGCATGCTCGTGAGCGTGGAAGGAGAAGCACGGAGTTTTGGCAGGGCGCCTTTTCTCTCCAAGAGTCAACATCTCTCTCAGTGGGACACCCTCTTGGAACGTTACATACCGATTGGGAACCGAATA
>NYXZ01000092.1 GCA_002686595.1 Planctomycetota bacterium
CCACCTCGGCGCCCACTTCGGCGCCCACTTCGGCGCCCACTTCGGCGCCCACTTCGGCGCCCACTTCGGCGCCCACTTCGGCGTCCACTTCGGCGTCCACCTCGGCGCCCACTTCGGGGCCGCTTTCGGCGCCGCCTTCGACGTCCAGGGCCTGCAGGCCCCAGAGGCATAGGCGGTGCACGCGCGTGTGCTGGCCGCGCTCGCGGACCAGGGGCAAGAGGCGGCGCACGGTGTCCAGCAGGGGTCCATTCTGACGGGCCCGGCGCAGGTGCCAGGCGCGGTTGAAGGCATCGCCCAGTGACGAGCGTTGCTGCGGGGGTGGCGCCAGGGCGGCGGCCACGGCGGCATGCAGGCGGCGGAGGCGGCTCGGGCGCGTGTTGGCATAGACCAGTTCCCGGGCCGCCGGGAGGGCGAAGCGGTAGCGGCGGCCGGCGGGGATCAGCCAACCGAGGGCGGAAAGGCGGGCGAGTAGTTGTTCGATGCCGATGGCCTGGCTGGTCTGGTCGGCCTGGGGGCCTCCGCTGTGGAAGGCCCTGGCCAGGAAGGTTGCTCCCAGGTGTGGGGCGGCCACGGCCAGGCGTTGGAGCCAGAGGCGCTCGGAAGTTTCCAGGGCTGCGAGTCGTTGGCGCAGGGCCTCTTCCAACGAGCGCGGCAGGGGCAGGTCCTCGGGGGCGCAGAGCAAGTGATAGCCGTCTGGGGTGGGCTCGATTTCGCCCCGGGCGAGGAGGTCTCGCAGGATCTCAATGGCCACGCCGGGATTGC
This sequence comes from Planctomycetota bacterium, assembly GCA_002686595.1. Lineage (GTDB taxonomy): Bacteria > Planctomycetota > UBA1135 > UBA1135. The sequence continues at coordinate 763 of NYXZ01000092.1, forward strand.
CGAGGGTCCGTTGCCAGAGCGCCCGGGCCAGGGGGGCGCGGGGCTCGGCGGGGGGGAAGAGGGCGTCCACCAGGGTCCGCAGGGCGCCTTCTGTTAAAGGAGGCAAGGGCAGGCGCGTGGCCTCGCCGCCGGTGGCGCGGCGCAGATCAGCCAGGGCCGCCGGGCGGCGGGGAATGGCGTCCGTGCGAGCGCCCAAGAGGCAGAGGAGAGCGGCTGATTGGTTTCTAGCCAGGCGGCTGAGGACCGCCAGGGTGGCCTCGTCGGCGCGTTGGATATCGTCGATGAAGACCAGTAGAGGAGTGTTGCGGGCCAGGGCCTCCAGCCAGCGGGCCAGGGCCTCGGGGATGGCCATGGCCGGAGCCTCGTCGCCGCGGGGAGAGAGGGCCACGGCCAGGGCGGAGGCCGTGCTGGGGGGCAGGAGTTCCGCCAGTTGGGCGACTTCCCGCGGGCCCGGGGCCGTGGCCCGGGGCAGGCGCAGCCAACGCTGGAGGAGACGCAGGACCGGTTGGCAGGGACGGTCCTCCTCCAGGCGGCGGCAGCGGCTGTAGAGGAAGAGGGGCGGGCCGGGGGATTGGGCAGCGGCCGGGGCGGACGCCACGGCGGCCTGCTTCGCGTTGGCCCGCCCGGCGGCGTCCTGCTCGGCGTCGACCGGAACAGTGTCAACCTGTCCGGCGGCAGCCTGCTCGGTGTCGAGCTGCGTGGCGTCGATCGGAGCGGCGGCGGCCTGCCCGGCGTTGACCTGCTCGGCATCGACCTGTGCGGCATCGATCTGTGCGGCGGCCAGGCGGATGCGGGTGGCGAAGGCGTGGGCCAAGCGGGAGGTGCCCATGCCGGCTTGGCCTTCAATCCACAGAAAGGGAGTCGTGTGGCGGTCGCTCCAGGCGGTCTGGAGGCGTTGCAGTTCCTCTGTGCGGCCCACGAGGGGGGCGAACTCCACGGCGGCGCCCTCGCCGCGGCTGCCGCGGCGGGCGGCGGCGCTGAAGGAAACCCGGCGGCGCCACCAGGAACCTGATTCCTGGTCCTCTAGCCGCTCGCGGAGTTCCGCGGCCTGGGGCCGCTGGGCCGGAGTGGGGGCCAGGAGTTCCTCCAGGAGCAGATCGAGGAAGGGACTGAGTTGGGGGACGAGGCGGGAAGGCGGCGTGAAGCGGGCCGCGGAGATGGTGGCCAGGAGTTCATCTGGGTCCGTGGCCAGGGTGAGGTTCTGGGATGAAGATGATGGGCCCGTTGCTGGTGCATGGAAGTCGCTTGTGGCGCGCAGACTTATCTCAGTGGAGCTCCTGGAACCGGGGTCGGCGGAGAAAGGATGTGTGCCCGTGGCCAGTTGCCAGGCGCATACGCCCAGGGAGAAGATGTCGCTGGCGCTTCCGCCCTGCTGGCCCCGGGCCTGTTCCGGGGCGAGATAGGCGGGAGTGCCAGCCCGGGGGTGGGAAAGGGGCGCGGCTCCTGGGGCGGGCTCCGCCAGTGGTTCCGCGTAACCCAGGTCGATCAGCACGGCGCGCCCGTCGGCGTCCAGGCGAATGTTGGCTGGCTTGATGTCGCCGTGGCGCCAGCCGGCCCCGTGCAGGGTGGCCAGAGCGGCGCTCAGTTGGCGCAGGGTAGAGCGCAGCAGGGGCTCAGGCAGGGGGCCATCCTCGGCCAGGACCTCCTGCAGGCTGCGACCGGGGATGAACTCCTGCACCAGGTAGGCACCGTGGCTGTCTTGGCCCCGGGCCAGGACAGCTGCCAGGTTGGCGTGGGACACGGCCCGTCCAGCCGTTGCTTCCCGGTCGAGGGCCGCCCGGCGGCGCAGACCTTCCTCCGGGCTTGCGGCCGGGGGCAGGATTTTGACGGCCACCGGGCTCCCGGCGGGCAGGGCCTGGCCGTCGCCGGCCTGCTCCAGCGGGCTCGTCAGGTGCCCGAGCCAGACCACGGCGCTAGAGCCACGGCCGAGCTCTCGCTCTAGGGTGAAGATGGGGTTGGGGGTGGGCACGCTGGGGTGGGTGTTTGCTGGAGACCCGTGCCTATGATAGACCTGCGGGCGGTGCCCTGTACCCTGGGTCCGCCGGGAGTGCCCCACTTTCGTGGCGGTCTTTCCCATGAGTCCCGGGCGGCCCGCCGCGGCGCCACCCACCACCTTCAAAGGTCCCCAGCCCCAGCCCTAACCCTGCCGTGACGCTCAAGGTCTACAACACACTCACCCGCGCCAAGGAGACCTTCAAGCCCCTGCAGGAGGGGGAGGTCCGCATGTACAACTGTGGGCCGACGGTCTACAACATTCAGCACATCGGGAACTTCCGCGCCTTCCTATTTGCGGATCTTCTGCGGCGCTGGTTGGAGGCCTCGGGGTACGCGGTGCGCCAGGTGATGAACATCACGGATGTGGGGCACCTGACCGATGATGAGCACGATGAGGGCGAGGACAAGATCGAGGCCATGGCGCGGCGCTCGGGCAAGGATCCCTGGGCCATCAGCCGTCAATACACGGACAAGTTTCTGGAGGACATGGGGCAGTTAGGTGTGCGCGAGCCCGAGGCCCGCCCGCGGGCCACGGACTATGTGGAGCCCATGGCAAAGATGGTGGAGGAGTTGATCGAAAAGGACTTCGCCTATCAGGTCGGCGGGAATGTCTACTTCGATGTGACGCGCTTTGAGAACTACGGCAAGCTCTCCGGCAATCGCCAGGAGGATTTGGAGGCCGGGGCGCGCATCGCGATCAACGATGAAAAGCGTAACCCGGCGGACTTCGCCCTCTGGAAGAGCGATCCCGCGCACCTCATGAAGTGGGAGACGAGCTTTGGTCCGGATGGCTTTCCCGGCTGGCACGCGGAATGCACCGTGATGGCCATCGAACTCCTGGGGGAATCCATCGATATACACACCGGCGGCGAGGACAACATCTTCCCCCATCACGAGTGCGAGATCGCCCAGAGCGAGGCCTGGACTGGCAAGCCCTTTGCCACCTATTGGATGCACACGAAATTCCTGCAGGTGGACGGTGGCAAGATGAGCAAGAGTCTGGGGAATGTGTACACCCTGGACGATGTGCTCGGGCGCGGATTCACGGCGCGCCAGTTGCGCTTCGCCCTGCTCAGGGGCCATTACCGCCAGCCGCTGAACTTCACCTGGGACACCATGGTCGCGGCGCGCAGCGCCCTGGAGGGGCTCGATGACACGGTGCAGCGCCTGCGGGAGCTGGCGGAGGGGAAGGGGGGCGATTTGGCGCCGGAGGATGGTTCGGAACTGGTGGCGCAGGCGCGTGCCACCTTCACCCAGGGGTTGGATGATGATCTCAATGTGCCTCGGGCCCTGCCGGGGTTATTCGCCCTGCGGCCCGCTGTCCTGGAGCATCGCCTGGGCTCCAGAGCAGCCGCGGAGGCTCTGGATTTCCTGTGCCTCGCCAACGAAGTGCTCGGTGTACTCGATATGGACGAGTGCTTCATTGATGAACAGGTGGAGGAGCTGATCGAGGCCCGCCAGCAGGCCAGAGCCGCGCAGGACTTCGCCGAAGCCGACCGCATCCGCGGGGAACTAGAGGCCTGCGGGATTGTCCTGGAAGATGGGCCCGAGGGCGTGCGCTGGCGGCGCTGTTAGCCGCGCTCCCGCAGCGCGCACCTAGGGAGTGTCTTCCGGCTCGCTGCGCTGGCGGATCTCATCGTCCTTGTCGCGGGCTTGGCGAATGAGCTTGTCCATGCGGTCGCTGTACTCGCTGCTGTCATCATAGGCCCAGCGAATGTGGGGCACATGGCGCGTGTCGAGGACGCGGCCCATCTGGCGTTGGATGAAGCCCCCGGCGTGCTCCAGCATATGGGCCACCTTGGTGCGGTCGGCCTCATCGCCGAGCACCGAGTAGGAGATCTTCACATTGCGCAGGTCGCTGCTGAGCTCAACAGCGAGCACCGTGACGAAGGCCGACCGAGGGTCGGCCAGTTCGAACTGGATGCAGTAGGCTACGCGCTCCTTGATGCGCGACTGCAGGCGTTCAACTGTTCGCCGATTAGCCACTGACTGGCTCCTAGCCGAGGGTGCGCTTGGTCTCGACGGTCTTGAAGGTCTCGACGATGTCACCTTCTCTGATGTCGCGGTAGTTCTTGAGCACGATGCCGCACTCGAAGCCCTCGCGCACTTCCTTGGCGTCATCCGCCTCGCGTCGCAGGGAGCCAATGGAACCGGTGTGTACCACGGTCCCGTCCCGCAGGATGCGGCAGCGATCGCTGCGCTTGACCGTTCCGTCTTGCACCATGCAGCCGGCAATCAGGCCGAGCTTGGATGACTTGAACAGACGGCGAATCTCCACGTGGCCAGTGATTTCCTCGCTGACCTCGGGGGTTAGGGAGCCCTCCATCATGGCGCGCAGATCATCGAGAATCTCGTAAATCACGCTGTAGTGGCGGATGTCGAGGTCCTCGCGTTCAGCGGCGACGCGGGCTTTGTCGTTGACGCCCACATTGAAAGCCACCATCAAGGCTCCTGAAGTGGAGCCCAAGAGCACATCCGATTCGGTGATGGCGCCCACACCGGCGTGCAGGACGCGAACTTGCACCTCGTCGTGGACAAGTTCCTCGATGGCGTGGCGCAGCACTTCAACGGAGCCCTGCACATCGGCGCGCACGACCAGGTTGATGGTGGTCAGGTCGACGCTGGCCACGGCATCCATCAGGGAAGCGGCGGTCACCGTGCGGCGACCGGCCAGGGAGGTAGCGCGGTCTTGGCGTTCCCGTTCCTCGGCCACCTCCTTGGCGCGGGCCAGGTCGTCCACCACATGGAATGTGGATCCGACACCCGGCAGGGCCGACAAGCCGGAGACCTCCACGGGGGTGGCGGGGCCGGCGTCCTCGATGATCTTTCCGTGGTCGTCGTGCAGCGAACGCACCTTGCCATAGCCCTGGCCGGCCAGGATCACATCGCCGCGACTGAGGCAGCCGTCCTGGACCAGCAGGTGGGCCACGATGCCCTTGCCTTGTTGGATTTCCGCCTCGAGCACCACGCCACTGGCGGGTCCCGTGGGATGGCAGTCGAGTTCGAGCACATCACTTTCGAGATAGACGCGCTCCAAGAGTTCCTCAATGCCCGTGCCCTTGATGCCGGAGACCTCCATGATGGCTGTGCTGCCGCCCCAGTCCTCGGGGATCAGGTCCAAGCCAGCCAACTGTTCCTTGACGCGTTGGGAGTTGGCCTCGGGCTTGTCCATCTTGGTCACGGCCACGACCACCGGCGTTCCGGCGGCCTTGGCGTGATTGAGAGCCTCTTCGGTGTGGGGCTGAACGCCGTCGTCGCCGGCCACAACCAACACCACGATGTCCACGGCCTGGGCGCCGCGGGCGCGCATGGCGGTGAAGGCCGCGTGACCGGGCGTGTCCACCACCGTCAGAGGGTGATTGTGTTCAGTGACTACGCGATAGGCGCCGATGTGCTGGGTGATACCGCCGGCCTCGCCTTCGGCTACCTGGCTCTCGCGGATGCAGTCGATGAGAGTGGTCTTGCCATGGTCCACATGGCCGAGGAAAGCCACGGTGGGGGCGCGCGAGCAGAGCTCCTCGTCATCTACGGCAGAGCGCTTGTCAGCGAGTTCCGTAATCAAGCTCTGTTCGGCGGCGATATCCTCGCGCAGGTCGAGTTCCACATCGAACTCGTGGGCCAGGAGCAGGGCCGTGTCCTCGTCCAGTAGGGAGTTGATGTTCACCGCGCCAAAACCGAGCTGCTTGAAGGCCGTGTGCAGCATCTTGTTGGACTTCACCGAGAGTGCCTCGGCCAGCTTCTTGACGGTCACGGGCATCTCGACCTGAACCGTGCCGCCCTTGTAGGGCGAAGTACCCGGGTCAATCAGGGGCGAGGCAGAATCGCGACCATCGCCCCGGCCACCGCGGCGACCGGGACCACCCGGACGATTGCGGCGCAGGAAACGGCCGGATTCGCGTTGGCGCAACTGGGCGGCGGTCAAACCTCCGCGGCTAGCTCCGCCACCGCGCCCGAGCATGTTGCGCGGGTCGTGGGCGAAGGAGGGCTGCACATCGGGGATGGTGTCATCCCGCGACTTCAGGCGTCGCGTGTTCGGGCGCTTGGGTTGGGTCGGGGCGATCTTGGAGAGATCGACGAAACCCACGACCTTGCCGGCGGGGACCTTGGGGCTTGCAGCTGGCTTGGCTTCCTCCGCCGGCGGGGCGTCAGCCGTGTCGGTCGGCGGCTCTGTGTCGGTCGGCGGCTCTGTGTCGGCCCCGGCTTCCGTGTCTTCGGTTGGAAGGGCAGCTGTCACTGGAGTGTCAGCGGCGAGCTCCTCGGCGTTGTCCGCCGGGGCATTGTCCACCTCGGCGACTGGGCTGGGGATCAAGTCGTCGACCGAGTCAGAGGAGATATCGTCAGCGGTTTCAGGCGGGGCGGTGTCCGCTACAGTTGGCGAGGCCACCTCCGGCTCTTCGTCACTGGGCAAGGTAAGCGGAGCGACGGTCTCTTCCGCCGTCTCGGCCGGAGGTTCCGGTTCCGGTTCAGCGGTGACCTCGGGGGCCGGCGAGGGGGCGGGGGCTTCAGCCGCCGGCGCCTTTTTTTTCTTCTTCTTCCTACGCAGCACCAGTCCACCGGCGGATGCTTGTGCGTCGGCGTCACCGGTTGCGCGCACCAGACCGTGGGCTTCCAAGGTGCCCTGGATGGTCAATAGCTCACCGTCGTCGAGGGCGGACATGTGGCTCTTGACATGGGAGAACCCCAGGTCGCGTAGCTTCTTAGCCAGCGCCGGACCGGTCATGCCGTAGTCCTTGGCCAACTGGGTGACTCTGATCTTCGTACTCAAGGGGATTGTCGTGGGGCTTGCGGGAAGGGGAGCTGGTTTATGCCTAGTGGTCCGCCGTGGCTTCCGGCGAGTTGGTGCCGGGGCTTTGGGCATCCGCCTGTGCGGAAGCGCTGGCCGTTTGCGCGGCACCTGTGTCAGCGGCAACGGTGTCCTCGGCAACTGTGTCGGCGGCGTCAGGAGCTTCCGCTGCCGGGGCGTCGGCTGTGCCGCTTTCCGGTGTGTCCTCGCCGTCGGCCTCGGCTTCGTCGCTGCCTTCGAGCTCGGCGCGCGTCTTGATGTCCAGATCCCAGCCGCACAGGCGGCTGGCCAGACGCACATTCTGGCCGCGCTTGCCGATGGCCAGGGATTGCTGGTCCTCGTCCACGAGCACCACCGCCGCGCGGCGGTCCACATCGGGGTAGATGTTGTCCAGGTGAATCGTCGCTGGCTTGAGTCCGTTCAGGATCAGCGTTTCCAGTGAATCGCTCCAGCGGATGATGTCCACGCGTTCGCCGCGCAGTTCATCGATCACGGCCTTGATACGCGATCCGCGCACGCCGACGCAGGCGCCGATGCAATCGATCTTGGGGTCCTGGGAAACCACCGCCATCTTCGTGCGGTAGCCGGGCTCGCGCACGACGCGTTTGATTTCGATCACGCCATCGGCGATCTCCGGCACTTCCAAGGCGAACAGGCGGCGCACCAGGTCGGGGTGTGTGCGGCTGAGCAGGATGCGGATGCGCGAACCTTCCTTGCTGACCTCGACCACCAGGGCGCGGATGCGATCGCCGGGGGTGAAGGTCTCGCCGCGCACGCGGTCATCGCGTGAGAGGTAGGCTTCCGTGCGACCCAGGTTGACCACCAAGAAATCGCCCTCGAAGCGTTGCACGACGCCGTTGGCCAAGCTCCCGACGCGCGTCTCGTAATCGTCGAAGAGGATGTCGCGCTCTGCTTCGCGGATGCGCTGCTGGAGGCCCTGCTTGACCGACTGGGCGACGATGCGTCCCAACTGGTCCATGTCCAGCTCGTATTCTTCCTCGTCATCCTCGATCACGAGCTCGCCGGATTGGCGATCGATCTTGACAATCAACTCCTCACCGGCGCCTAGGCGCTTGCGCACACCCTGGGCCAAGGACTCTTCCAAGGCCAGGAAGAGGACCTCCTTGGGGATATCCTTGTCGCGGTGGAGGACATCAATCATCCGCAAGAGATCTGCGCTGTTCATTGTTGCTGGCGGGGCGGGGGATTGGGGGGGGCGGGGTAAGGGCGTACTATATGAAAGGAAGAGGGCTGGCCCTCTTCCGGTTCCGCGCCCTCGCGCGGACGTTCCAGGGTCTACTACGACTCAACAGTTTGCGAAAAGCACAGCGCAGAGTCAACGCGGCGAGCCCGCCTAATCCAGTTGGAATGCACCCCGGAGGGGCTCCGACGCCGGTGGAAGGGCGTTTTTGGGCCTACTCCCGGGGCGACTGGCCCCGAGCCTTGGGGCTCGGCTCGATTCTGGGTCGAGGCCTGGTGTTGGCCCTGTTGGCGTTTTCGGCGCCGATCGCCGTCGGGCTGGCTCACGGCCAGACTCCGCTCCAGTCCACTGAGAGAGCCCTCTGGATTTCCCTGGAGGAGCTCGAGGACCCGGATGCGGCGGTGCGCGGGGCGGCGCTGGAGGCCCTCGGTCGCCCTGAACTGGCCGGGATGTTGGATCGTGAGCGGGCCCTGGCCCTGGCCGGCGTGGCCCGGGACGATGCCCGCCAGGGACTCCGGCTCCAGGCCATCGGGGCCTTGACCAGCCTGGGGGCGCAGCACGGTGGGACGGCTCTGGCGCGGTTGGTGACTGAGCTGCCCATGGGGGAGGCCGTGGTCTCCGCCCGCAAACTGATCACTTGCGTCGGCACGCCGCAGGAGCTGTCCGCCCTCTTGGATCCCCTCGTACGCGCGGGGCTGGGTTCTCCGGCGGAGGCGGCGGCACGGGATCGGGAGCAGGCTGAAACAGAGCAGCTGCCGGAGGAGTCCGAGACAGCGAGCGCCACCCTCCCCGGGGCTCGCCATACCCCCCCGGAGGTCTTGGCAGTCCTGTTGCCCACCTGGGCCCAGCTCCTGGCGGACCGGCCCACGGGCGGCCTGACGGCCCGGGAGCGCGCACCCCTGGTGGCCGCCACGCTCCATCCCCACCCCATGGTGCGCAGAGCGGCGGACCGGGCTTTCCAGGGCCTCGTCAGTCGTTTCATGGGGCGCGGCGAGGCCCGCCGCGGCTTGGAGGTCTTGACGGCCCTCGGCCGGCAGGGGCTGGACACTCGCATGACCGCCTACCACGGGGCGCGCCTGGCCCTGGTGGGGGGGCTCGATCCGCGGGAGGTGCGCGCCGCCGCCCGGCGTTGCGGCGGACCGGGCCATACCGTCGCCCGCAGCGGTCCGGTGGCCGGTCCCGGCGAGGCCCCGGGCGCCGATCGTCTGTGGACCTTCCGGGCCCTGTATCTGGAAGGCATGGGGGAGCTGGCTGGTGGTGAGGCGCGCCGGGCCCGGGACCTCTTCCAGGATTCCGCAGCCGTCCTGGCCCGCTTGCTCGCCAGCCGCGAGGACCTGGGTGAGGGCGGCCCGGCGCCGGGCTTCGAAGAAGCTCTGCACCACCGCTCCCTGGCCCACCTGGCCACGGTGCTGGCCATGCTCGTGGAGGGCGTGCCGCCGACCCACGGTTCCCTGGTTATGCAGGCCCGCGAGGCGCACTTTTTCAGCCTGCTCTACCAAGCCCAAAGCACCCGCTCCGGGGGCTCATCAGGCCAGGGTTGGGATGCGATCCTGACCCACGAGTTGAGTCCCCTGCGCCTCTTGGTGCCCAGGGAGCGGGGCCTTTGGTCGGCCCGCCAACTGCGGGAGAGATCCCTTGAACTGGGCACGGTATTGGCCTGCGTCCATCCCCTGGAGATGCCCGGTTTCGTGCCGGCCACCGACGCCATCGCAAGGTCCAGGACGCGTCCGTTAGCGCGAGAGAATGCTGAAGCAGGAAGCGGGGAAGGGGCGGAGGAAAGCCCGATTATGGACCCCGTCGTCGACCCCGTCGTCGACCCCATAAGGGACCCTCTCCAGGATGCCCAGCGCGTGCATGTCTTCCAGGACATTGTGCAGGCGGAGATCGAACAGCTCCAGGCCCTGGTTGTCTCGATCTGGGAGCGGCAACGCCTCAATACCGAGGGCGGCGCGCCCTCCGCCGCCGAGCAGCAGCGCCTGGCCCAGGCCCGGGCCCGTTTGGACGAACGCCTGCGCACGGACCTCCTGGGGCCGGAGAATGCCCCGGATGACTTCCGCAAGTTGCGCGTTCCATCGTCTCTCGCCCTGCGCCTGGCCAGGGACCTGCGGGCGGCGGGGGAGCTGGACCGGGCCCGGGGCGTGGTGCGGGCCCTCTCGGATGATCTGGCGGCCAGCGGCCATCACCGGGAAATGCTCTGGGGGCTGGAGCTCGAGGCAGAGGTGGACTTGGTGGAGGGAGCTATCCTGAGCGATGCCGGCGAGCCGGAGGAAGCGGAACTGTTCCTCGAACGGGCCGTGGAGCGCTTGGAAGGATTGGAGCAGTTGCTCATCGAGCGCTCCGCCGGGAGCCCGCGCATGTTGGCGGGCCTGCGCGATAGGCGTTGCGATGCCCTGGTCAGCCTGGCGGTGAACGCCAATGTGGTCCTCGGCCAGCCGGAGCGCGCGTTGGCCTACTTCGAACGCGCCCATGCCCTGCGCCAGGACGATTTCACCAATGTCCTCCTGGCATGTTATCGGGCTCGCTCGGGTCGGGCGGCGGAGGCGCGGCAGATCCTCGACGCCCTGCGGCCTTCACCGGCTACCTATTATAATCTGGCCTGTACTTGGGCCCTGTTGGGGGATCGGGAGCGGGCCCTGTTTTTCCTGGAGCGGGACTTGGCGGAGAATCATGGCGGTCCGGCGGCTCGCAATCGGCAGCGGGATTGGGCCCGGCGGGATCCGGATCTGGCTTCACTTTGGGGCGCCGTGCGTTTTGAGGAAGTGTTGCTGACTGAGTAGGCCGGTGCTGTTCCCGGCGGCGGATTCCGGGTAGATTCCCGCCCACTATGGGCAAAATGCGACTAACAGGAAAAGGACGCCGCTGGGTACAGGGGGGGCACCCCTGGGTCTACCGTGATGACATCGCGGAGGGAGATGGCGCGGCCGGGGAGCTCGTGCCCGTGGAGTCACCCTCGGGGGAGGTCTTGGGCTGGGGCCTGTACAGCACAGCTTCGCGCATTGCCGTGCGGCTTGTGACGCGCCGGCCGGAACAACCCAAGCGCGCCTTTTGGAGCGAGCTGATCGAGCGTGCCCTGGCGGCCCGGTCCGCGGCGGGTTTGCTGGAACCAGATGGTGCCTGTCGTTTGTTGGCGGGTGATGCGGATGGCGTGCCGGGGCTGGTGGTTGACCGCTATGGCTCGGCGCTGGTGCTCCAGAGCGGTTGCCAGGGTTCCGATCGCATGCGTGACTTCCTGCTCGGCTTGCTGGAGGAGCAACTGCCCTTCGAGGTGACAACGATTGTGGACCGTTCCGATACGAGTGTGCGCAAGCACGAGGAACTAGAAGGGCGCACGGAGGTCCTGCGCGGCTCGGCGGAGGAGCCCGTCATCGTGCGCGAGGACGATCTGCTCTATGAGGTTCAACTGCTCTCCGGTCATAAGACCGGGCACTACCTAGATCAACGCGCTAACCGGCAACGAGCGGCGCGGGATGCCGAGGGCCTGCGCGTCCTCGACGCATTCTGTTACGACGGGCTGTTCGGCATCCGGGCCGCCCTGGCTGGGGCCAGCAGCGTTCTGTGCCTGGACCAATCGGCCCAGGCCGGTGAGCGGCTGCTGCGCAACGCGGAGTTGAATGGGGTGGCGGACCGTGTGAGTTTCGAGAAGACAAACGCCATGCATGACCTGCGCCGCCGGGCCCAGGCCGTGGGCGCGGGAAACGAGGAGGCTTATGGCTTGGTGATCCTCGATCCCCCGGCCTTTGCCCGTAGCCGACGCGAGGTGCGCGGAGCCGAGCGCGGCTATGTGGAACTCAATCGACGCGGAATGGAGCTCACGGGCGCTGGGGGGCGCTTGGTGAGCGCCTCCTGTTCCCACGCCATTCGCCCCGAGGACTTCCTGGAGTTCATTGCCGCCGGTGCCCGCGGGGCTGGTTGCGAGGCCTTCTTGGATGAGTACACCGGCGCTGGCCCAGATCACCCGGCGCGCCTCATGTTGCCGGAGAGCCGTTACCTGAAGTGTGCTTTCCTGCGCGTTGCGGCGGTGTAGAATCGCTGCGCCCCCCGGAGCATCCATGCACATCTACCTCAACGGCGACGACCACGAATGCCCGTCACACACGACCGTGGAGGACTTGGTGCTGGCCCAGAAACTTGCGCCAGCTCTGGTAGCGGTTGAGATCAACTGCGAACTCGTCCCGCGCACACAGCGGCCGGAGCGAGTCCTGGCCCAGGATGACCGGGTGGAAATAGTCACCCTAGTCGGCGGCGGTTGAAGGCCGCGCCCACAATCAAAGACAACCATGAGCGACACCTCGATGAAAGACAGCCCCTTGATCCTGGGGGACGTAACACTCTCCTCGCGCCTGCTCGTGGGCACTGGTAAGTATGCGGACAATGAGGAGATGGTTGCCGCCCTCGAAGCCAGCGGCACCGATTGTGTGACCGTGGCCGTGCGGCGCGTCGACCTGGGCGCAGGCGAGGGACCCAACCTGCTCGGGGCCATTGATCGCGAGCGCTATTGCGTCCTGCCCAATACCGCCGGTTGCTTCGACGCGGAAAGCGCCGTGCGCACGGCGCGCCTGGCGCGCGATGTGCTGGAAACCAACCTGGTCAAGCTGGAAGTTTTGGGGGACACGCGCACTCTGTTGCCGGATCCCTTGGGCACTTTGAAGGCGGCCGAGCAGTTGGTGAAGGATGGTTTCAATGTGCTGGTCTACACCTCGGACGATCCCCGCCTGGCGGTTCATCTACAGGAGGTCGGAGTGACTTCCGTGATGCCCGCGGGCTCGCCCATCGGATCGGGGCAGGGAATACTGAATCCCAACGCCCTGGCGATTCTGATGGAGCTCGTGGAAGTGCCTGTGATCATAGATGCCGGAGTGGGGACCGCCTCGGATGTGGCTATCGCCATGGAACTGGGGGCCGCCGGCGTGTTGTTGAACTCCGGCATTGCCCTGGCCCGCGAGCCGGTGCGCATGGCCCGCGCCATGGGAGCCGCCTGCCGCGCCGGGCGTGACGCCTTCCTGGCCGGACGCATCGAGAAGAAGCTCTACGCCAACGCCTCCAGTCCCTTGGAGGGGACCATCGCCGGTGCGGCGGCCGGGGAACTGGTCGCCGGCGTCTAGCACGGACTACGTGACTCCCTCCAATCTGGAAGAGGTCTCGCCGGCGCTGGCGGACATGCCGGCGGCGGCCCTGGTTATCGCGGGCCTCTTGCTGCTCGGCGCCCTGGCTTCGGCGCCGCGTGTTTTCCGCCTTCAGGCCCGGATAGCTGGGCCTTGGGGTGGGCCGCGGCCCGGCACGGCTCCCTGGAGCTTGCGCCAGCTGGCGGCACTCTTGGGCCTGTTGGCCGGGGCGGCCCTCTTGGTCAGTGGCGGCCTGAGACTGTTCGGCTTCGGGGGTGCCGCCCAGGGGGACGAGCCATCCCTGCTCCTGACCCTCTTGGCCACGAACCTCGTCCTGGGCCTGCCGGCCATCGGCCTCGTTTTGTTCGTGCGGCGGCCCGCCGGCGGCGGCCTGGCGCGTTTGGGCCTGGGATCATCCGGCGGCCTGCGGGCTGCCTTGGGAGGTGCCTGCGCCTGGCTGCTCTTGCTCCCCGGCATCCTGGGTCTGGGCATCCTCTGGCCCGCACTGCTGGCCGCCGCCGGCCAAACACCACAAGCCCAACCATTCATCGATGACTTCCTGACGGGCAGCGGAATGAGCCTGGCCCTGGCGGTTTTTTTGGCGGCCATTGTCACCCCACTCCTGGAGGAACTCCTCTTCCGTGGCTTCTTGCAGCCACTGTTGGCGGAGCGCCTCGGCAGCGGGGCGGCTATCGTGATCACCTCCCTGCTCTTCAGTGCCCTGCACGGACTTTCCGCCAGCGGTCCGATCTTCGGCCTCAGTCTGGTGCTGGGCATGACCATGGCGCGCACCGGGCGCTTGGCCGGGCCCTGGGCCATCCACGCCTTGCACAACGGCGGCACGCTGCTCTTGCTGCTGACGGTCCCCGAGTTCGCCGAACTGCTCCCGGAAGGGGGCCTGATTCCCTTCCGCTTCTAAACACTCAGGAAACAGACACCATGACGGATTCAACCCTCGACTTTTCCCGCAGCGGCTTGATGCGCACCAGCCAGAGCGGGGCCTTCATCGCGTCAGGAGCCACCGTAACTGGCGAGGTGACCCTCGGCGCCCAGGCCGGCATTTGGTTCGGTTGTGTGCTACGGGGAGACGATGCGCGCCTGACCATTGGCCCGCGCACGAATATCCAGGACGGCACCATCGTCCACGCCGACCCCGGTGTGCCCAACTCGATCGGGGCCGACACAACCGTTGGTCATCGCTGCATCCTGCACGGCAAGTCCGTGGGGGATCGCTGCATGATTGGGATGGGGGCGGTGCTGCTGGGCGGCTCCGTGGTGGAGGACGAGGCCCTGGTGGCGGCGGGGGCTGTGGTGCGCGAGAACTTCACCGTTCCCCGGCGTACCCTGGTGGCCGGCGTGCCCGCCAAGATCATCCGCGAGCTGACCGAGGAAGAGGTCTTGGACATCGCCTCGCGGGCGGCTCCCTATGTGGAAAAGGCAGCCATCTATCTGGCTTGATCAGACGCCCAGGGGGGCTAGTCGCGGGCAAGCACAGGCTTCGAAGCCGAGCAGTTGCAAATCTGGCGTCAGATAGTCGGCGCGCAGTGGCTCTTCGCGAACGAGATCCGTTGAGAGGTACTTCTTGTTGGAGTCCGGGAAGAGCGTGGCCACGACGTTTTCTCCGGTACCGCGCGTGGCCAACTGAACCGCCGCCAGCAGATTGGCACCGGAGCTGATGCCCACGGCCAGGCCCAGGTCGCGGGCCAGGGCTTGGGCGGCGAGGATCGCGTCGCCGTCCCAAACATCGATGATCTCGTCCAGGAAGTCGAGGTCGATGATGGGGGGAATGAACTCGTCGCTGATGCCGGCGATGCGGTGCTTGCCCCGTTTTTCGCCGGTACGCAGGGTTGGGGAGTTGGCGGGCTCCATGGGGTGCACGGTGGTTTCGGGATGGGCGGAGCGCAGGGCACGACCCACTCCCATCACCGTTCCGCCGGTGCCCACGCCGGCCACAAAGGCCGAGGGGACGAGGTCCAAAGATTCTAACTGGGCCAGGAGTTCGGGGCCGGTGGCCTGTTCATGGGCGCGTACATTGGCCTCGTTGGCGAACTGGCGCGGCAGGAAGACATCGTCGCGCCCGGCGGCGAAGGCCTCGGCCAATTCCACGCTGCCGGCGAAGCCGCCCTCGGCGGCGGAGACCGGAATGATCTCGGCCCCGAGGCTGGAGATGACCGCCTTGCGTTCGGCGCTCATCCAATCCGGCATGTAGATGCGCACGGAATGGCCCAGGGCGCGGCCGATGGCAGCCAGGGCGATGCCCGTGTTGCCGCTGGTGGCTTCGGCGATGGTGTCTTGAGGTTGCAGAGCTCCCGAGAGCGTGGCCTCGCGCAGGATGTGCAGGGCCATGCGATCCTTGACACTGCCGGTCAAGTTGATCGATTCCAACTTGGCATGGAGCGTGAACTCGCGCCCTCGGAAGCGGCAGCGGATCGAAAGCAGAGGTGTACCCCCGACGAGGTGGCCCAATGAATCCAGAGAAGTCATGGCTCTAGTCTACCAAGGGCCGGGCGAGCTGCCCTTGGTAGTGTGAACCTGGCAGAGTTGACTCGGTAGAGTGAACAGTGAGTAGCGGTTTGCCAGTTGCGCAGTAGGCGAACCGCGCAGCTCACTGCGTCCCCGTGGCAGTTGCCTGCTACTCGTGGCCGGGCAGATAGCCGATGGCATCGGCGCGGGTCGTCATTTCCCGCCACTGATTGTCATCCGTCAGGATTTGGACGGCCATGGGGTAGAGGATGTTGTCCTCCTTGAAGATGTGGTCACGCAACAGGGCCACCAAATGCTTGCCCGTGCGGGCCAACTCGCGCCAGCGATCGTCGGAGCTCGACTCCAGCATTTCAGCGGCGATATCTCGCACACCTTTTTTCAGCTGGCGGAACTCCACATGTTCCGCACGCATGACAGCCGGGGGACCGGCCATGCCGCGCTCCTCCACGGCGGGAAAGAGCACTTCCTCTTCCCGGGCGTGGTGGGGTTCGGCGTCCACCAGCGTCTGTCCGAGCTTGTTCAGAGCTTCCAGCGTGCTGGTGCGCTCGTCGCCGCTGCCGGGATCAGCGGGCATCACCAAACCCTCCAAGCGATCGAGGTTGGAGAGGATGGTCAGGTGCTCATCCATCAGGATGGCCACCATGTGCCTGTCCTCCAAGGAGTCGCGGAAGGCCTTGCGTTCGGCGCCGCTGACCTGCATGTGGGCCGAGCACAGGTGGCGCATGCCCTCGTGGGCGGCGCCGCCCGCGGCCAACTCGGCTTCAATCGAGGCCAGTTCCTGGGGCTCGGTGTGCTTCAGGAATTCGCGGGCCTCGCGCTTGGCCTCTTCGGAGGTGGAGTCGTTTGTCAGGCGGTCGAGGATCGAGGCCAACTGTTGTGTCTTGTCCATGGGATTGCTTTGTCGCTGTTTGGGGTTCGGGGCCACACCCCTCTTATCGCTCTTCTCGGCGGCGAGGTCCTTGACCGCCGTCAAGTGCGGCCAGATCAGGCACCATCGCCGTCGGCGATGGCCTCTAGCGTGTTCACATCGAAGATGCGCAGGGTGCTGCCGGCGGTTTCCATCAGGCCGCGGTCGCGCCAGCGGCCGAAGAGGCGCGAGAGTGTTTCCGGTGTGATCGAGAGATGGGCGGCCAGGTCTTTCTTGGCCAGGGGCAGTTTAAGCTCCAGGGGCGGGGTGGTGCCCTCGATGGGGAGCTTCAAGAGATGGCGGGCCAGGCGTGCTCCGGCGCTGACCGTGGAGAGTTCATCGAGGCGCTCGATGAGCACCGACAGCCGCTGGCAGAGGGAACCGACCATGGCGGCGGCGATGGTCTCGTCGGTTTTGAAAAGCTCCATGAAGGGCTGGCCCAAGACCTCGACGAGTTCCGTCGGCGAACCGGTGGCGGCGCAGCTAGCCGGGAAGAAGCCAAAGTTGAAGAGCGCTGCCTCGGCGAAGCTCTGGCCGGGGCGCAGGTTGTTCAGGACCTGTTCACGCCCCGTGGCGGAGAGGCGATAAAGGCGCACCCCGCCGGCGCGCACGACGAAAAACGATTTGGCCGCTTGGCCCTCCATGAAAACTGTCTCCGCGGCTTGATAGCTGCGCAGGCGGCAGCAGGCGCTGACCTGCGCGATCACATCGTCACTCAGGGTGCGGAAGTGGGGTAGACGCTTGAGCGTCTCGGCGATGGCGAGGTGAACCATGTTCCCATGATAGTCCATGGGGTCGCCCGGTTCGCAGCCCGGATGTGCGCAAACTGACTCCTGGTACCGAGGGACGTATTAGGGACAGAAAGTGACGCTCAGGCCGTCGGAGAGGTTATAGCCGGCGTTGCCGAAACCAGGATCTCGGAACCAGAACTGGAAGTTCCAGGAGGAGCCGGGTGTGATTTGGCCGGAGGGTGATGGGGGCGCGGCAATGTCCAAGGGGCGCGAGGCCGTGCCGCCGCCGGAGGTCAAGAGCGGCGGGGAGAGGCGCTGGATGCCGCCGGTGACACACAGGTTGCCGTCGCCGAGGGGCAGCTGGACCTGGTTCGGTCCGTAGAAGAAGAGACCGAACTGGGTGGCGGAGGCGCTCGTACAGAAAAGCGTCAGGTCGTTAGCCGAGACGGAGCTGGAGCCGGTGGAGGTCATCGCGGCCGCCGCGCCGGAGGAGTTGGGGTTGGCGATGCAGTAGTTGTCAGTGCCACAGTCCGGGACGATCTTCCAGAGTTCACCTCCGTAGTGGTGGACGATGTAGACTTCGCCGTCGGCCCCCTCGCCGAAGCCCACCGCATAGCGCAGGGCAGTACCGTCCCCGGGATCGAGGTCCGCGGTGTGTTCGCGCAGATCCGTGGCCACGCCGCCCACAACGGCGAAGGACCACATGCGCCAGGTGCAGAAGTCTGCGAAGATGTAGCGTCCCACCATGCCTGGGATGGCGCTACCGCGATAGACCAGGCCGCCGGTGATTGAGCAACCGACCGTGTGATCGTACTCATGGATCGGATCAGTCAGGGCCGGGTTGGAGCAGTTGCAATTGCCCGAGCCAAAACAGGTTGTGCCTTCGCGGCATCTCCAGCCGAAGTTGACGCCGCCCGATGACCCAGCGGCTTCGAAGTTGATCTCCTCGCGCGTGCTCTGCCCCACATCGCCGATGTACATGTCACCGGTGCCGGAGTCGAAGCTGAAGCGCCAGGGATTGCGTAGGCCCAGGCTCCAAATCTCGTCCAGGGCTGTGGCGTCCCCGACGAAGGGATTGTCCGTGGGTATATGGGGCCAGGGGAGGTCCACATCGAAGCGCAGGATCTTGCCGCGGGGATCGGTCAGGTCCTGGGCGTGGTTGTCCGGGTCGCCGCCTACGCTGCCATCGCCTATGGCGAGGTACAGCTTGCCGTCCGGGCCGAAGTGCAGGTCACCTGCCTTGTGCCCCACATGCTGTTGGGGCAGCGGCCCCCAAATGATGACCTCGCTGGCGGGATCCGCCAGATCGGGATCAGTGGCAGAGACCGAGAAGCGCGAGATGAGCGAGTCGCCATTGCCACTGCCCGAGGTGTAGGAGATGTAGAAGTAGCCGTTGTTGGTGTAGTCAGGGTGGAAGGCCAAGCCGAGCAGGCCGCCCTCGCCGGACTCGTTGACATAGGCCGAGTGATCTAGGAAGGCGGGATTCACGACGCCGCCATTGCGCACGATTTTGATGCGCCCGAGTTTGTCGGTGACAAACAGGCGCGTGCTGTCGCCGGGAGCATGGGTCACGGCCACGGGGCGTTGGAGGCCTCCGGTCACGCGTTCAACGGTGAAATCGCCGGCGGTGGCTGGCAGGGTGAGGAGGCCAGCAAAGAAGAAACCTGTCAGTTGAAGGCTTGTCGATGTGGTCATGGGGACACTTTCAATAAACCATAACATTAAGACCCATCATTGGGGGATTATCAGGGGCACAGGGTCACCTTTAGGCCATCGGTGAGGTTATTCCCCGCCGTGCCGCCGCCACCTCCCGGGGGATCGCGGAACCAGAAGGAAAAGTACCGGGTGTCGCCGGCATTGCTGGAGCCGGGGATTGAGTTCAGGTCAAAGGCCCAACTGGGCGTGCCGGAGGCGCCGGTGCTGACCACTGGCAGGCGCAGGATGGGGGGCGTCACGCACAGAAAACCGTCGCCGAGGGGGGTCTGTTGTTGGCCAGTTCCGTGGAAGAAGATGCCAAATTGATTAGTGGGGCAATCCTGGGCGAAAAGGCGCAGGTTGTTTTGGGAGATGGAGGTCGTGCCCTGATACCCCATGCGGGCGGCAGCGCCCGTTGAGTTGGCAGCGGCGTTGCAGTAGTTATCCGGCGCGGGCGCTAGGCAGGGCGGCGAGTACAAGGTCACGCGGCCGGCATCCGTCCCCGTGCTGTCATCCCCGGGCGCGCCGATCAAGACTTCCGCCAAACCGTCCCCGTTTAGGTCGCCGCCGCCTGAGAGCACCTCGCCGTTGCCGAACTCATGCAGTTTGTCCCCAGTTGCCCCGGAGTAGATGTAGAGGGGGCCGGGCTCTGCCACCATGATCTCCGGCACGCCGTCCAAGTCCAGGTCGCCGGCCGCTGCCAGAGACCAACCGAAGGTGTACTCGCTGAGGTGGTGGAGCAAGGCGCCGGTCGCTCCTGAGTGCACGTTTACGAAATGAGAAGCAAAGCACTGGCACGGCACCCCATAGGCGTATTCGCCAAGTCCGTCGCCATCGAGGTCTCCCAGGCCCGCCACGGAAAACCCCAGCATCTCGGAAAAGTTGTTGTCCCCCAGATGGGTGTAAATGACTGCCCCGGTGAAGCCCGAGATGACAACGGCGCGGCCACCGTAGAACCAGCCGTAGCTGGGATCGCCGATGATCAGGTCACCCTGGCCGTCGCCGTCCACATCACCCAGTCCGGCGAGTTTGGGGGCCGCCATGGTGGAGTTCCAATGGAGTCCGCCGTTGCGCCCCGAGAAGACCCAAAGGCCCGTGCCGGCGCTGGCGCCCACGGCGAAATCCGGCCAGGCATCGCCGTCCACAAAACCCAGACCGGCCACCGAGCTGCCGAACTCGGCGCCGGAGGCGGGCGCCATATCGAAGAGTAGAGCGCCGCTTTGCCCGGAAAACACCTGGGCCTGGCTGGCTCCCGGGGCACCGACGATGAGATCGTCAACGCCGTCGCGGTCCACATCCCCGGCGTTGTCGAGGGCGTGACCGAAGCGTGCCCCGGCTTGGGAACCGTGCCACTGGTGGAGCAGGCTGCGATCGGCCCCGGAGAAGACACTCACCGTTCCTGATTCGGCACCGGCCACATCGGCCCCGGGCGCTCCCACGGCGAAGTCGGGGGTTCCGTCTTGGTTCAAGTCGCCCAGCTCAGCCAGGGCACTGCCAAAGCCATCTCCGGCCTGGGCGCCGTGGAGTTCGTCGAGGGTGCCCTGGGCCCTGGCCCCGACAAGGGGGCAGAGGGCCAAGCACATGATTAAGAATGGGGAATGGGGCATGGCGTCTACACGCCCATTCTACCCCCGAGCGCTAGCTAGGAGTCCGTTGGCAAAGTCCCGTAGCGAGGAGAAGCCACCGGTGGCTTCGCCGTAGTAGGGAACTTGTCAATGGACTCCTAAGGGCAGAAAGTGACGTTCAGGCCGTCGGAGAGGTTGTAGCCAGCCGCACCGAAGCTCGGGTCGCGGAACCAGCACTGGAAGTTCCAGGAGGAACCGGGGGCGATGGTGCCCGGGCCGGAGCTGGCCGGCGGTTGGGTGAAGTCCAGGGTGCGTGTGGCGGCGCCGGAGCCGTCGAGCATCTGGGGCGGACTCAGGCGGTGGATGCCGCCGGTGATGCACAGGATGCCGTCGCCGAAGAGGATCGTGGTCTGGCTGGGGCCGTAGAAGAAGAGGCTGAACTGGTTGGCGGCTGCTCCGCTGACCGTCAGGTCGAAGTTGTTCAGACTCACATCCGCCAGGCCACTGCTACCCATGGAGGCGCTATTGCCCGATGAGTTCGGGAAACTCGTGCAGTAGTTGGTGGTGGCGCAGTCGCACTCGTCGGGGATGCCGTTGCCGTTGGCGTCGCCGCTCGTGCCGTCGGCGATATCACATTCATCGGGAATGGCGTTGGCGTTGCAGTCCTGGCTGATGCCCAGGGAGATGTCCACATCGTCCGGGACTCCGTTGCCGTTGCAATCAGCGCAGACCACATCGGTGACGCTGAAATCGTCGACACCGGCTTCGACAATCGAGCCACTGCCGGCGTCCTCGGCGATGAAACGCATCTGTACGGAAGCCGTGGGGGCGACAAAGTCCGACACCTTGAACTGGTGCTCGATCCAACCGCCGCTGGTGCCGCTGCCGGAGGGGCCGACCACTTCCACGGAGCTCCAGGATGAGCCGCCGTTGTTGGAGATGTCGACGCGGAAGACATCTTCATTGGGTGCGGAGCCGGCATCGTTTGAGTACCACCGCCAGTAGGAGATGAGGGGATCGCTGGAGCTGGAGAGGTCCAGGGTGGGGGTGGTCAGGGTCGTCTTGCCACCGTCCACATCGTTGGCGCCCACACTGCCGCCCGCCGAGCCCTGGCCGGTGACCCAGCAGCGCGTACCGGAGGGTGTGTGGTCGTCCTCGGGCTGGGCTGCGGTGCCCACCGGGTTGACCCGTGTCCAAATGCCGGTTGTGGCACTGTCACCGGAGGCGCCCACGTTCCAGCCCTGGTTTGATTCCATGTCGTCGTCGAAGGACGTGGAACTGCCCACGGCGGCGATTGAGCTGTGGCTGTTGGCCGGGGCGCCGGCCGGTTCGGTCCAGCTCATGCCGGACTGGGAATCGGCGGAGAGGTACCAGGAGACAGTGCTGCCGCAGGGCAGGGCGGGGAAGTCGATGTTGTACTGTCCGCTGCCGATGGAGCTGAGGGGCACTTCGGTCCAGCCACTGCCGGCGTCGTAGAAGAGCTTCTCGGAGCCCAGGACCAGATCTCCCGGGGTGCCTTCGCTGATCAACACGGGCACGGTTTCTCCGGCCGGGTTGATGGTGTCCGGGATGCCCGCGGGGAAGACATAGGTCAGGGGCGAGCCGCCGACCCACCAGACGAAGAGACCCTTTTCGATGTCACTGCCGATAACCACGCCGCTGTCGAAGTAGGGATAGCAGCTCCACAGGCCGTTGAAGGAGTCAGGGTCACCGGAGGCCCAGGTGTCGAAGTGGGCGATTTCGGTGGGCGAGGTGGCGCTGCTGGAAGTGTCGAAGACGCGCAGGCCGCTGGTGTAGTTGGCCTGGTAGATCAGGCCGTCCTTCGTGTACATGTTGTGGCCGATGGCCCCGTTGCCGTTGGTGAAGGTGCCCACGGCATTGGCGTTGCTGAGGTTCGAGACATCGATCACATGGGTGGTGGTGGGCAGCGTGCCGTTCTCATCGAGCTCGTCACCGAGGTAGAAGTACTGGCGATCCTCGGATAGCCAGCCCTGGTGCGAGTAGGCGGCGTTTGAATAGAAGGTGTGATCGAGGCTCTGGATGTTGGACTTGTTGGTGACATCCAGGATGTCGAGACCAGTTTGAGACCAGCCGCCGTTGTAGCCACTACAGGCAAAGGCGACTTCGCGTCCGGCCCACTGGCCGCTGGTGTAGGTCACGACCTGCACATCGTGTACATAGCGCGTGGACCAACTGGCCACATAGGTGGGGTTGGTGGGGTTGGACAAACTGTAGATGCGCAGGCCCTCGCTGCCGCCGCCACAGCGGTAGAGGTAACCGGAGTCCGTGTTGATGGCCACGTTGTGGGTGGCGCTGGTGCCACCGGATGTAACCGTGTTGGCCAGGGTGACCGAACCGGAGTCGATGTTCGTCATGTTGAAGATCTGGATCCCGCTGCCACCTTCACTGACGGCATAGGCATAGGCACCGTAGACCTTGATGTCGCGCCACATGCTGTTCGGTCCGCTGCGGATCTCGATGATCTGGGCATTGGAGGGGTCGGTGATCTCAACCCAGGCCGTGGCATCCGAGAGGCCGATGATGGCGTACTCGCGGCCGGAGGGAGAGGTGTACCCCCAGCAGTCGTTGGCATCTTGAAACTGGGCGCCAAAGTCAGCCACGGAAATCCACGAGAGCAGCGTCACATTGTTGGAGTCAAACCCGATGGCGGGTTGGTTGGTGCCGCCGGCCTGGGACATGCTGGCGGCCTTCCAGCCGGGGCCCGGATAGGGCGCCACGCGGTCCAAAATCTTCGGGTCATCGTCATGGGCGGCCAGAACGGGGCTAACGAGGGCCGGAACCAGAATGGCCAGCAGGAGGGGTGTGACTAGGTTGCGCATGGGGCGTGTGGCGGGGTGGTGGGGAGGGCGCCGCGGGGAGGTGGAGACCGGAAGGCCTCCATCTTAAATGGTACCCCCGATTCAACCAGGGGACACTTGGGCCGTTTTTGTCGGATTCTGTCAGCGGCCTTGGCGATTCGTCCCCGCGCTTGCGGGGGCGGCGCCGGGCCGCGGTGGCTCTAGGAGCGTCGGATCATCTATTCCAGCCCCCAGGGAGGTCAGGAAGGCGATCAGATCGTCCTTTTCACCGTCTGTCAGATGGAGGGGAACCAGGATTTGTTCCTGGTGATGTCCCGATCTGACCGCGCCCTCCAGGGTGGAGTAGTAATGGAGCACTTCATCGAGCGAGGCGAACTGGCCCTGGTGCATGTAGGGCGCTGTTTTGGCCACGTGGCGCAGGGAAGGGGTTTTGAACTCGCCCCAGTGATCGGGGCTGGGGAGCAGCAGCGTGAGTTTGTCCGCTGCGGGGCCTGTTGGCCGCCCGTTTTTCCTCGGCGTGTCGGCGAAGGCGCCGAGGGCGTTGAAGGGATCGGCGAGCACTTTGGCTTCTCCGGCCCAGCGACCGGAGTCGTCGAAGGTTCCGGCGCGGTTCGCGCCGCCGGCGCCCAGGGAGCCAGTGACGCCGGTGACACCGGGGTCGCCAGCGGCGGAGCCGGTTGGAGTGGGCGCCAGGGGCGGCACGGCGATGTTGTGGAACTCGCCGTCTGTGAAGAGGGGACCCGCGTGGCAGACGGTGCAGTTTCCGCGGCCGATAAACAGGCGCAGGCCGCGGCGGGCGCTGGGGGAGAGATGGTCGCCGCCGGTCGGGTCTCCGCTGGCCAGGGCCTTTATGAACTCATCGAAGGGAGCGTCGGCGCTGAGCAGTAGGCGTTCAAAGGCGGCGATGGACTTGGCCAGGTTGCTGAAGGTGCGGTTGACCAGATCCCGGTCGGCGGCGGCCATGGCGGACCAGGCCTTGGCGTCCGCGTGTTGCGTGTCCGCCATGGGGCGGGCGCTGCGCGGGAAACGCCGCGCGTCGCTGATTGCAGGCAGCGGCCCGAAGACCTGCTCGTAGTTGAGGCGCAGGTGCGGGGTTTCTGCCACGTGGTGCAAGGCCGCCAAGCGACTGCCGTTCATCTCCAGGGGATGTTCCAGGGGCCCGGCCACCTGGGCCCAGAGGGAGTCGGCGCGGCCGTCCCAGAAGAACCAGCGTTGGTAGGCGCCGTCGATGACCGTGGGCGTGTGGCGGCCGAGCAGGCCCACGCCCTCGGCCAGGGCCTTGCCGTCGGTGAAGGCCAGCGCCGGGTCGTGGCAGGTGGCACAGGAAATCGTGCCGTCACCGGAGAGGCCGGGATCGAAGAAAAGCAGGCGGCCGAGGTGCGCGGCGTCCGGGTCAGCGGCCCAGGCGTTGGTGGGGCTGGGGGGCGGGGGCGGCAGGGGGCCATGGCGCAGAATGCGTTTGAGTTCAGTCGCGCTGAACTCGGTTTCGCTCGCCTGGCCAGGGCCTGTCGAGTTGGGCAGCGCGATCAGGGCCAGGGAAAGGAGTGCGGCCAACCAGGGGAGGGGGGCGCTCATTCGAGGATGATGTCCACTTCCGCACGCTGGGTCACGGCTCCCCTGGTGGTGTCGAAGTGCAACTCCCAGAGGCCGGTCATGTGGAAGAGCATGCCTTCCACCAGGAATGACCCTTCATCGTCCGGACCCAGGACAGTGATGCGCGGGGCGCGCAGCATGCCGTGGCGGTGGTTTGGCATGGTGGCGTCCACCGCCAGGGAATCGATGGATTGGGGACCGCCGGGGAGCTGCACGCGCAGGTTGAAGGGCTCGTTCAGGGGAACCTCAGCGGGCTCGGATCGCCAGCGCAGAGTGCCCGTGCCACTGTTGAAGGTGAGTTCGGAACTGTGGGCGAGGGGCTCCTGTTCGGTCAGTGTCACCTGCTCGGCCAGCGCCGAAGGTGGCGGGGGCTGCTGAGCGTCCTGCGAGGCAGTGGGGGCTACCTCGTCCGCTCGGTCCAACTCCTGTTGCGTCTGGTCTGGCGCGGCACAGGCCCCGAGGTAGAACAGGCAGAGCAGTACGGCAGCGTCTTTGGCGCGCACGGCGCGCAAGGCGCGCACGGCGCTTAGGGCGCGCTGATTGTGAAAGGGCATCATCGCTGTGCTCCGTTGGCCGGCGTTATTCCTGGATAGCGAGCGGCGTGGGTGTAGAGGCGTGGTCCGAAGATGCCGAGGTACTCGCCGTCAGTGCTGACGGTCATCAGGCGGTGGTTGCCGTGATCGTTGATGACGAGGCGGTCGCCGCCGGCGAGGGTGATGCCCCGGGGGCGATTGAATTCCATTCTGCCCAGACCGCGCCCTCCCCAGCGCCCGTCCGGCGTGCCGTCAGCCTGAAAACGAAAGATGGCGTGGGCCGCGGCATCGACCACGAAGATGCGCCCCTTTTCATCGACGCAGATCCCGTGGGGCTCGATGAGCCCCGCCGCGCCGTCGATCAGCAGCGTTTGCTGGCCCGTGGGTGAAATCGCCGCGACGCCGGGCAACGCGGCATCGGTGATCAGCACGGTCTGGCCGTCCCCGGCCATGGCCAGGTCGCGGGGCGCGCCCAGGGTCGTTTCGCGAGCATAGTGGATGGTCATCTGTTCGTCGAAGCAGAACAGGTTAGCAGTCAGAGGGTCGAGCATGACCAGGCGGTCTTGCTCGTCCCAGGTCAGGGGGCCGGCTTCCAGCAACCGCGGCTGGGCGCTGTTTGGTGACTCGTCACGCTGGCGGTTGAAGTTGCTCAGGTCGAGGCCCGTGACAAAACGGGCCAGGCGCGCGTCATAGGCGGGCTCCTCTTCGTCGACGCTTCCCAGTCGAAACAATTGCAGGCGCAAGTTGCCGCGGTCAGCGACAACCAGGGTGCGTGTGGCTGGATTCCAGTCGAGTCCCCCCGGCCGGCGGAACTGACCCCAGGGAGCGCCGAACCCGCCGATGGTGGTCACCTTGCGCGGTTCGCGCCAGGAGTCCTCGTAGATCAGGATGCTGTGGGTCTCCGGTTCGACCACCGCCAGCAGGTTGCCGCCAGCTGCCAAGTGCGTGCCGAAGTGGGCCGAGGCTGAGTTGGCCTGCCAGTCGGAGATCTTGGGCGGCGGCGCATCGCCGGGACGCGCGCGGCGAAAGAGCTGCACGCGGTCGTCCAGCGGTTCGCAGATCGCCAGGCGCGCACCGTCCGACGCGATGGCCACGGCACAGGGATAGTGCAGGTGGCCGGCTCCCTGACCCGGCTTCAGGGCGTGCAGACCGAAGCGGTGCCTCTGCTCGCCGGCACCGTTGAAGACTTGGATGCGATGGTTTTCCTGGTCCGCCACGAAGAGCAGGTTGCCCTCCGGTGCGTCGGGCCCTCCCGCGCCGCGTCCCGGGAGGACGGCGATGCCCAGGGGCGTTGAAAAGAGCCCCGGGAACCAACCCCAGTCGCCCCAGTCCCGGAGCAGGGCGCCGTGTCTATCGAAGACCAGCAGGCGGTGGTTTTCCGTGTCGGAGATGACGAGGTCACCGATGCTGTCGAAAGCCATTCCACTGGGGGACAGGAGGTCGTGCTCCCCGCTGCCGTGGCCGCCGAGCATTGAGAGGGACCTCAGGTTGTGGGCGGCGGGTGTGGCATCTGTGGCGCCTGTGGTGCGTGTGGCGCCGGGGGTGGATGTGGCGCCGGGGGCTACATCAGGTTCGCACTCGAAGCGGAAAACGCCGTGGGCACCGGCGTCGGCCACGGCCACGCGGCCGCCGCGCACGGCCACATCGACCGGGCGCAGGAAGTGCCCGCCCGCTTCGTCGCTGCCATTTATCGCGCCCATGAAAACGCCCGCTGGTGAGAACTGCACCACGCGCCGGTTGCCCGTATCGGCAACCCAGATGCTGCCGTCCGGACCCAAGCCGAGGCCTTGCGGAAAGAGCAACTGCCCCGGGCCGGAGCCCCGCTCCCCGTGGAGCGCCACAGTTTCCAGGGATGAACCGCCGGGCACTAAGCGGCGCAGGCGGTGGGCATCCCGTTCGAGAATGATGAGGTCACCACTTTGGTCCCAGGCGCAGTCCACGGGTCCGGCCAGGTCTTCGATGGTCGCGGCGTAGGTCGTCGGCAACTCGCCGACGGTGGCGGGCTGGGGTAGGCATAGCGCTAGGGCAGACAGGTAAATGGGGAGCATGGCCTCTAGACTACTCGATGGGATGGAATGTTCCTCGGCCACTGTCGGTCATTGGGAGCCAATCAAGCCCGTAAGTCAGGCCCCAAGTTCGCTGACTGGGAGCCCAAAGAAAAGTCCCGGTGCGAGGCGGCCCTGTCGGCGTCGACGGCGTCGATGGCATTGCTGTAGTAGGGAGTTTGCCAACGGGCTCCCAGGGCGTAATACAGGCCGAAAACGGGCGCCTGATTGGCCCGTCGGAGCCAAAGGGATGCACTTTGTCGCCCTGGCGTTACACTGGGGACGGATCCCCGGGCCAGGGCGCGGGGATCTGCTCCCCTGTGCCTCGATTCGGTCAGTGGGAGTTCACGCTTGTCCTTCCACCCGCCGCAACAATGAGTTTTACCGATAACCCGAGCACAACGGCTCTGGTTGAACAGGCTTTTCACGAGTATCTGGAGATTCTCAAGGACGGCAGCCGCCCCAAGACTGAGGAATTTCTCGATGCCCAGGATGCGGATATCCGCGAGGAACTGGAGCGGGTGTTGGAGGATTACCACGCGCTCTCCACGGCCTTTGGCGCCACCACTTCCGGTTTTCGGCCCGGGGGTGTGGTGGGAGATTACCGCCTGGTGCAGGAGATCGGGCGCGGCGGCATGGGGGCAGTTTGGGAGGCGGAGCAGATTTCCATCGGGCGGCAGGTGGCGCTCAAGATTCTGCATCCCCATTACTGTTTGACGAGCGCCGGACTGCTGCGCTTTCAACGCGAGGCAGCCGCGGCCGGACGCATCGATCACCCCGGCGTGGTGACGGTGTTCGCCATCGGCGAGTCCGAGGGTGTGCACTTCATCGCTCAGCAGTTAGTGGGCGATGGCCATTCCTTTGCCGACTGGATCGCTGAGTTGCGGGATGCGGATGAGATCACAATGGCGGACTACCGGCGGGCGGCCCAGATTGTATCCCAGGTGGCTGAAGCCGTGCAGGCCGCCCACGACGGCGGTGTGATTCACCGCGACCTGAAACCGGGAAACATCCTGCTCGATGCCAAGCGTGAACCGCGGGTCGGTGACTTCGGCCTGGCCTCGGTGGCCGGCAACCCGGCCCTCTCGCGCACCGGGGACTTTCAGGGGACCTTGGCCTACATGAGCCCCGAGCAGGCGGCCTCTCGGCGCATGGGGCTCGATGAGAAGACGGACATCTTCTCCCTGGGGGCTTCGCTCTACGAGGCCTTGGCGGGGGTGCGTCCCTTCGAAGGGGACAGTCCCCAGCAAATCGTGCGCAAAATTCTCCAGGAAGAGCCGTCTGATCCCCGGCGCTATCGTTCGCGAATCCCCCGGGATTTGGCGGTGATCTGCCTGCGCGCCCTGGAGAAGCGGCCGGAGAATCGCTTTGCCACAATGTCGGAGTTCGCCGCGGACCTGCGGCGCTACTTGGGAGGGGAATCCATCCGCAGCGTCCCACCGGGCTGGCCGGTGCGTGCCATGCGCTGGTGTCGGCGCCACCCCTGGCCCACGGCGGCGGCCAGCTTGACCCTGGTGGGGCTCGGTTCCGTGTCTGCCCTCTGGGCGCAGAATCGTGCCGCCTGGAAGGAGTCGGAGCGCTCCCTGGTAATCACCGAGCGCGTCCTGGGTCTGACCAGCGAGCTGCTCGAAGGGCTGGATCCGAATAGCAGCAACCGCCCCATGGCCAGTGATGGGGAGTTGTCGGGGCGCATGCGCGAGGCGGAACGCATGGCCAGTGATGAACTGGCCGATCGTCCCCTGATGGCGGCGGACCTGCGCGAGGCCCTGGCGCGCGTGTACCTCGGCCACACCCAGTTCGAGGAAGGGGCGCGACTCCTGGAACAGGCCCATGCCACGCGCGCGAGGGAGTTGGGAGCGGCTCATCCGAAGACCCTGGGGGCGGCGCTCCTGTGGGGCGAAGCCCTGGCGGGAGCGGGCCTGGGATACGAGGGGTTCGTCATCCTGGAGCGCAGCGCCGAGTTGGCCAGTGCATCCGTGGGTCCGGATGCGCCGCTGACGGTTGACTTGGTCACCCGGGCCTACACTGTGATCTACACCTACGCCCTGACCTCCCATCTGACCGGCTTCTGGGACCGCTGGGGAAGTGGTGAGGAAGTCTTGAAACGGCGGCTCGCTGAGTTGCGCCTGGAACGGGGTCAAGGAGATGCCCAGACCCTGAAGGTGCAACGGGCCCTGTCCTATGTACTGAATCGGCGGGGTATCTTTGAGGAGTCCGAGGAGTTGCTCATCGAGGGACTGGCCGCCGGGCGCCAATCACTGGGCTCGCAACACTTGGTGACCATCTCCCTCGCGGAGTCACTGGAATTGGTCCAGGCTAGAGCCAGGGGCGATTGGCTGGTGCACAGGGATGAGCTCGCGCGCCTTTGGAAGCTGCGCGTGGAGCTCCAGGGGTCTTCGCACCCCAAGACCCTCGGGGCACGTCTGGCCATGGGGTGGTTGTCCCTGGAAGGTGGCGAGCTGGAGTTGGGGGAGAGCATTTACCGTGAGTTGTTGGAGCCAGTGGCGCGTAGTTGGGGCGAGTACAGCCGCAAATCACTGTTGCTGCGGATGCACCTGGCGGTCTTGGTCAAGCGGTCGGGCCGCCTTGAGGAGGCGGAGGAGATGTTTGTGCCCTTGATCGAGGATTTTGTCGTGGCGCCCAATGTGGGCCGCAAGGCGCCCCTGACCTGCAACACGGTGCGGGCCCTGGTGGAGGTCTACGTCCTCCAGGAGAGGTATGAGGAGTCCCGCGAACTGCTGCAGGAAAACCTCGATATCCTCTTCGCCGAGGATCCCCGTCTGGGAACGACGGAGCTGCTGAGTAACTGCTCGATGATGTCTGGCGTACTGCTGCAGCTCGGGCGCGAGGATGAATCCTTGGCCCTCAGGCGCCGGATACTGGGTGAGCTCCAGGAGCGCATGGGCGAGCACAGCAGTGAAGCGGTGCATCATCAAGCTCTGCTGGTGCGGGGCCTGCTGACTGCTGGGCGCTGGGATGAGGCCCTGGAGGAGGCCTTGGTGTATCAGGCGGCAGTTGATGCCCTGGAGGAGGAGGATGGGGAGGCCGCCGAGGAGGCCCGCAGTTTCCTACAACTGGCCCGAGGCCGGGGCGGGGCCGGGGAGAGTGCCGCCGGTGGGCGTTGAGGTGTGTGGCGGTAGCGGATTTGGTTACGAAAAAACCGTGATAGGGTGTCACGCCGGGGGTGTCGGGGGCTCTTTGCGGGTAGCGGCCCGAGGGAGCACTCCCGGGGGACTCAACGAATCGGCCCTAGGCCGGAGCGTCCCGGGGAGTAGGAG